>JAHZJL010000011.1 GCA_022600935.1 Gammaproteobacteria bacterium | reverse complement strand
TACAGTACTGCTTCCTGGGTTTGAAAGATATCGACCTGGGCTATGCCGGTAGCTTCACGGCTCAAGCTCCTATCCATCGCTCACTGGCTGAACTTTCCACCGGATCTGCGGTTACCGTGAAGCACCAGAACAAGGCCATTGTGATTACCACCAATGACACCATCATAGCTGTTTTGTCGAAACAAGCTCAACTGCAATGGCAAAACAAAATTGACAGCATACAATCAGCCCGGATTATCGCCATGGTGATCCGCTATCAAACTGACAGCGACGCGGAATACCAGTCCCGTTACAAGGTAGAACAATGGGAAGTGCCGGTTATTGAAATCGAATACCAAACCAGGGAACAAAACAACACCCCTGCTCATAACCAATACGGAAGCATAGGGGAAGTATAGGATAGACCAATTGTTGGGTTTCCTCGTTCCCCTCGTTCCCAAGCATCGCTTGGGAATGCATACCGAGAAGCTCCAGCTTCGAGTCACAACGCCGACGATTGAGCATACTCAAAAATCTAAACATCAATCCATCAAAAAACCACTACTAATGGGCAATAGCCTCTACCGCATAACCAACCCTCTTTTCTTCACAGCCAACATCAACCAATGGATTCCCGTGCTCACCCGTTCAGCAACCGTGAATATCATCTACGAATCCTGGCGTTACCTGCAACAATCGACAATATTTCGACTCTATGGTTATGTGATTCTTGAAAACCACATCCATTTCGTTGCGCAATCAGAGCAATTGACCAAGCACATCCAGAGTTTTAAATCGTGGACAGCGCGTTTGATTCTTGAACATTTGCGTGAACAAAATGCAGAATTTTTATTACAGCAGTTTGCTTTCTATAAAAAACTCATAAGACTCAATCTGAATACCAGTTTTGGCAGGAATGTTCTCATCCGCAGTTGATTCAGGATGAGGTGATGTTGCGTCAGACACTGGAGTATATCCACCAGAATCCGGTTAAACGTTGGCATGTTGAATTTGGGGAGCATTGGCGGTATTCGAGTGCTCGGAATTATGTTGGGTTGGAAGGGTTGATTGATGTGTTTACTGATTGGTGATTAGACTGGAAGCTGGAGCTTCCGGGTATGCATTCCCAAGTGATACTTGGGAACGAGGGGTCGAGGGGAACAAGAATGCAGGTTGTACTAGACTTTTAGAATGCTAAATACTGTTAATCAATTGAATACGGCACTGTTCAAAGACATCGATGCTTGTTTGAATGCGCTCTACCGGGTGATACTCGGCAAAGAGCAGCAGGTGCAACTGGCGCTGACGGCGATTCTGGCCGATGGTCATTTGTTGATCGAGGATTTACCCGGTATGGGTAAAACCACGCTGGCGTATGCGTTATCCAGGGTGTTGGGACTGAATTACAAGCGTGTTCAGTTTACCAGCGATTTGTTACCTGCCGACTTGATTGGGGTGTCGGTCTACGACCCACGGACCGCGGCGTTCAGTTTTCATCGCGGACCGGTGTTCAGCTCGATTTTTCTGGCTGATGAGTTGAACCGTGCCACACCGAAAGCGCAAAGCGCCTTACTGGAAGCAATGGAAGAAGGCCAGGTCAGCATTGATGGCGAAACTCATGCCTTGCCGGATCCATTTTTTGTGATTGCCACCCAGAATCCGCAAACTCAATATGGCACGTTTCCATTACCGGAATCACAGCTCGACCGTTTTATGTTCCGCATTGCTCTGGGTTATCCGGAACCAGTTGTCGAACGGGAAATCCTCAAAGGTAACCAGGGCCGAGCTAAGCTTGCTGATATTCAACAAGTCTTGAGCCGTGACAGTTTGCTGGAAATACAGCAACTGGTGCCGCAGGTTAAAGTATCCGAAACCTTGCTGGATTATGTGCAACGCCTGATTGCCCGCACCCGCGAGGATGATTTGTGCGATTTGGGCTTATCACCACGCGGAGCGCTGGCACTGATCAAGGGTGCCCAATGCTGGGCGTTGCTGCAAGGCCGGATGCATGCGTTGCCGGAAGATATCCAGGCTGTGTTTGTGGCAGTTGCCGGGCATCGCCTGATCGGCAAGCAGGAAACCCGTGGCGAGCAACTGGCCCGACATATTCTGCACGAGGTGGACGTGATTGGTGGCTCACACTAACTGACAATGTTACTCGAAATATATCTGTTGAGCTCATATTCGAAGTGATTCTTCACCATGAATCCGGTCAACAATGCCAATTAAAGCTCTAAGCAACGTCTGGAACTTTGCACTCAATGCCTGGCTGAGCAAACGTTTCCCCGATACCCGGGAAATCACCCTGGATATCCAGCGCATCTTCGTGATTCCCACCAGACTCAGCGCCGCCTTGCTGTTCGCTGTGCTGGTGTTGGGTTTGATGGCTATTAATTTCCAGAACTCACTGATCTACGGCCTGAGTTTCTGGTTACTGGCGCTGATTGTCATCGCCATTTTTTTCACCTACCGCAACCTGGCCGGGTTGACCATACGCGCGATTCAATCGCAGCCCTGTTTTGCCGGCGAAAAAGCAGTGTTTGAACTGGAAGTGCGCTGCCCGGACAATCAAACCAAAACAGCGATATCAATCGGCTGGCCGTTTCAGGATGTTGAAACCGTCACCTTACGTCACCAGCATAGCGTGCATATCAAGCTGTCGCACAGTACCCGTCAGCGTGGCCGTTTCAAAGCACCACGCTTGACACTGTTTACGGTTTATCCGATTGGACTGGTGGTGGCCTGGTCGTATGCTGCGCTGAACCTTGAGAGTATTGTCTATCCTGCACCACGGTTACAAGACAATGCGGACCACCAGCAAAATGCTGACGATCATGCCATGCATGGCGCGGAAAGCGCTGATGGCTCGACTGATTTTGCCGGAGTCCGCGATTATCGCAGTGGCGATTCGCCCAGAAAGATTCACTGGGCTGCGTATGCCAAAACCGGCGATTTGTATAGCAAAACCTTTGTTGACTATGCCAGCGATGAGCGTTGGTTGGATTGGGATGCGCTGCCGATTGCCGGTGTGGAAGCGAAACTGTCGCATCTTTGCGCAAAAGTGCTGGAATACCACCGGCTGCACTATCAGTATGGATTGAAGCTGCCTGGCACACTCATCAAGCCCCAACACGGTGATGCGCATAAAACCACCTGTTTAACAGCGCTAGCCTTGTTTGGAGAACACAGGTAAACGCCCGATGTTTATAAAAGGCTTTCCTCAAGACAAACAAATCACCTACGCTGGAATGTTGTGGTTGTTGGCTGCGCAACTCAGTGTTATGTCGCCGCTGGCGTTTTACTTGCCGGTATGGTTGATCCCAGTATTATTGATTTCCGCCGCATGGCGGATTCGAGTCATGAAAGGCCGCACCGAACAACCTGGCATTGTCGTGATCGGAGCGCTGGGATTTTGCGGTATTGCCGGTTTACTGGCCAGCGGTATTGCACTGGTATCACTGGACATGATGGCCTCGTTGTTGATGCTCGGGTTCGCCTACAAAGCCATCGAGGTTATTCAACGCCGCGATGGCATTGTCGTGGTATTGACTGGGTATCTGTTGGTCGGTGTCCTGTTCCTGTATTCGCAATCCATTCTCACCGCGATGTATGGCGTGTTTGCCATGACTATGCTTAGTGGCGCGCTGATTGCGATTCAGCAGTCCGCTCAACAATCCATTGGCAGCAACCTCAAGCTGTCTGCAATCATGTTGCTGCTGTGCCTGCCGCTGATGCTGGTGTTGTTTGTATTTGCTCCGCGCTTTGCTCCGCTTTGGACGCTTCCACTGCACAGCAACCACGCCAGAACCGGGATTTCCGACCAGATGACTCCGGGCGATATCGCCAACTTGAGTCAGTCGGAAGGGTTAGCGTTCAGCGTTAAATTTAATCGTGCGCGGCCTGATCAAAACCAGCTCTACTGGCGTGGGATGGTGTTGAACTATTTTGATGGCAATACCTGGTCACAATTCCAGGAAGAGTTGGACCCGGATGTTGAGAAAAAAACATTACAAACCAGCTTTTCCAACATTGCCGACCGCCTGGATAAGCGCGGTGAAGGGATAGAATACGACATCATTTACGAAGCATCCGGACAATCCTGGCTGTTTGCATTGGCGCCGGTAGTCAGTCTGCAGGGTGAAGCATTGTACGGCAGGAACTTCAACATCATTGCCAAACACGATGTGCGGGAACCGATGATGCTCAAGCTGATCAGCTATCCAGACTCTCGACGTGATGTCGCATTAGCAGACATGCTACACCAGCAAGCATTGCAACTTCCGCCCGATGGTAATGCTGCGAGCCGGGAATTGGCAGTACGTTTGTTCAAGACATCATCCTCACCACAGGATTTCATTGATAGCATTTTAAACCGTTACCGACAGGATGCATTTTACTACACCTTGCGTCCACCTCTGCTTGATCCACAACACTCTATCGACGACTTTCTGCTGAACAGTAAAAAAGGCTTCTGCGCCCACTATGCCGGCAGTTTTGTATTTCTGATGCGTGCAGCGGGTATTCCAGCCAGAGTCGTGATCGGCTATCAAGGCGGTGAATGGAACAACAACGGTGAGTTTCTCGCTGTGCATCACTATGATGCCCACGCCTGGGCTGAGGTGTTGCTGAAAAATCGTGGTTGGGTCAGAATTGATCCAACCAGCATGGTGGCTCCACAACGAGTCGAGCAAAATCTGCAAGCGGCAGTTCAGGAAGAAGGCAGCTTCCTGGAGGCAAAAATATTTTCGATGACCAGGAATCAGTGGTTGAACGGAGTCCGCAAACAACTGGATTCAGTTCAATACCGATGGCGGCGTTATGTTCTGGGTTACGACACCAGACAGCAAGCCGCGTTTCTGAAACGCCTGCTGGGCGAAGTATCGGTTGGTCATATCGCGATTGTTGTCGGTACCTTATTCACTGTGATCATTTTGATTTGGGGCATAGTTCTGGGGTTGTTCAGAAAACAGCCTCGTGAAGCGATCGAACACAGGCTATATCGACGTTTCTGCCAGATACTGCAAAAAAAAGGGATAAAGCGCTTACCTTCTCAGACACCACAACAATTTTGCCGGATTGCCACTGCTCAGCTACCTGCATTCAATCAAGACATAACCAAATTCACTGAAACCTATTCCACACTCTGTTATCAACCGGATCGTGTCAGTTACCAACAACAGATAGACATCATGAAGCGACTGCTGAGCAAGATACGCAAACAGCGTTAACAATTGGCACGTCAAATCTTAAAAACAGGATTATTCAACAATTACCGGAGACCGTTTCAACGCTTAACTCAGAATGATATGCTTTGCAGCTGAGTGTTTGAATTGAACCGGCGGGAATTATCATGAATACAACCGAACAATCGCAATCAACAACCTCTGTCTATCTTGTAACAGGCGCAACCGGCGCGATTGGTAAAGCCATTGCCCGCCAGCTTGCAGCGACCGATAACGCCGAAGTGGTTCTGGTTTGCCGTGATCAGGCCAAGGCAGACAACACGGTTCAGGAGATTATCGATGCAACCGGTAACACCAAGGTCCGCTATGAACTGGCTGATTTAAGCGTCTACGGCGATATACGCGCCCTGGCCCAACGCTGGCAGGGATCGTTACAGGTGCTCATCAACAACGCTGCCTGCACGCCACGCAGCAGACAAGTCAGCGCTGATGGCATCGAAATGCAGTTCGCCACCAACGTATTGGGTTATTTCTGGCTCACCGAGCTGTTCACCGATATTCTGAGAGCATCCGCGCCAGCGCGTGTTGTCAATGTCGCCAGCTACTGGGCAGGTGGACTGGTTTTGAACGATCTGGAATTTACTAGCCGCCGCTATAACAACGACACTGCTTACCGCCAATCAAAACAGGCCAATCGTATGCTCAGTACCGCATTCGCCCACCGGCTCAAGGCATACAATATTAGCGTCAACGCCTGTCATCCAGGTGATGTCAATTCTGTCTTAAGTAACAATCTCGGTTTCGGCGGTCACGAAACACCGGACCAGGGCGCTGAAACTCCGGTCTGGCTGGCAACCCAACCCATCGGTCAGCAACAAACCGGCAAATATTTTGAACACAAACATGAGACTACCTGCCGCTTCAGCAACAACCTTAAAGCTGCCAATGACTTATTTGAATGTTGTGAGGAATATTCGAACAACGATTAATTTTGGCTTGAAGTCCTGAATGAATAATTCTCAATCACTCAAGCTTTTTATGACTGGAAAAAAAGTACCCATTAACCTGAGATGAATTTTCAGGTTAATGGGTTACATCATTGTACAGCGCTGTTCAAGAGCGCATCAATACTAAGGGAATGTAATCGGCTCTCTGACACAACCAAAAGCCGGAATTGAACCATCGTCTCTTGGTTCAGCCTGGGAACCGCCTCCGCAAACGAAAAACTCATCGATGTCGAATTGAGTGCCATCATTTGTGATGATGGTTCCAACATAACGAAAACCATAGGCCCCATCACGCGTGTAGATTAAAGGCGACTGATATCTGTTTTCAGTGCCCCTGACCTGTGAGATATCATGAAGCTCCATAGTTCTGCGAACCGGGCGATCACGAAAACTGGTTACATGGACCTCGTCCTTAAGTGACATGACATAAGCTTTTAAATCAGCAATTGAAGCCCCGGCACTGACATCAATAGGAATTAAGGTTTCTCCATCTGGAGCAATCTGGTTTAAAAACAGATCTGTTCTGACCAGCTGATCCTCAAACACTGGTTCAGGACTATTACCAACTGTAATTCTCAATTGGTCACCGTCCCCATTGGTAATAATTCTGCTTTCATGAGCAACGACCAACTGGCTCAAAACCAAACTGGCAAGTCCAATTTTTAATGTAAATTTAATTATTTTTTTGTAACTTATCATACTTAAAAGCCTCATTAAATTAGATATATTTCAGCAATCATTCATTGCCATAGTAAACAGTGTTTATTCACAACACGTTACTAGGGCAAGCATTTATCACGCCACTTCAGTCAACTGAACTCGTTCTTTTTGATGACCTTATATCTACCTGATTTTTAATTATTTTCTGTTCGACGCGAGAGATTCAAACCCCATAAAATATTTTGCAAATACTCGTACTGAATGTGTGAAATGACATAAAGAAACCTATTCCATGCCAATGCTAACCATTCGAAAAGACTGACTGGAACATGATTTTCTTTGACTGGAAATGATAATAATAATTATTACTGTTTGCTTTCAATACGTTAAATAGCCCAACTAAAATGGACTGAAGAAAATAATGTCGTACTATTTTTTTTCACGCATTCCAATCAACACTGAGCCATATCACACAACCCTGTGTGTGATATGGCTCAGTGTTGATAAAAGCACTTAGAAACAGTCTACTAAGTTTAATTTTACAATTGTTATAACAATCAATAGTGCATATGACTTGGTGCTTATTAATCACTGATTTAAATATCAATCATTGCAGGAACCATCAAAAGGCCGGTTATCCTGATTTATGTCGGCATGATTAATGCTTAAACATCGCAAGGGCTAATCTTTTCCTGTCTCTATGAGATCATTGGAACAGTTTTATCAGTACTGATCACCTGGCAAAAACAATAGACACTCAATGTCTTAACCACCTGATTCAACATCAACTATCAACTACTCATAAGCAGGCGCTACTGGCGTATCCATGCATCTTGTACCTGTTGTTCACAGAATCTGGCTTTCTTGCCTGGCAGTTTGAACAGCTTTATACATTTCGACAATCAGTTCTCAGAGGGGACACATTTTGAAAAAACGATCGCTGTTTTTCACTTTCATATCGATATATGCAGTCAACATTCATGCTGCTTCGGATAATCAATCCAGTGGGTATTCAAATTCATCTGCATTGCCGACAGCCCAGCCGGACAACTCATACCTGACTCTTGGCACCATGGTCGTTTCAGGCTCCGATACAGGTCCGTTAAAAAGCCAGGATATGTTAACCTCGGTGGATATTCTGGGCCAGAGTATGATCGAACATGAAAATGTCGATTTCAGCTGGGAATTATTTCGAAAACTACCTGGCATTACCATTACCAACTTCAACCAGGGCAATGTTTCCGGTGAATTCTCAATGCGCGGATTTAACGGTGAAGGTGAAATTAATGCTGTCAAACTGTTGCTTGATGGCATACCAGCCAACTCCAATTCAGGAAACATGGAATATCTGGATATGGTCAATCCACTGGATATCCAGTCTATCGAGCTGGTCAGAGGCACAAATGACCCACGCTACGGTCTGCACAATATCGCCGGCAATGCCAATATCACAACTCGTACTGGCGGAAATTACGCCAAAGGACGCGTTAATTACGGTAGTTTCGATACCTTTGACGCCCAGTTTTCCGGTGGTGTTGAGACTGGTGATTTTACCCAGAATTATTACGGAACCTACAGAGAATCCAGCGGCTATCGGGACCATGCTGAAATGGACCGGTTTTCACTCGGCGGAAAATGGTTTTATGCACCTGAAAATGAAAATTTCAGACTCGGAATCATTGCGCGCTGGTATGAAAGCGATGCAGATTCCCCAGGTTATTTAACTCTGGAAGAATTAAGGCAATCGCCGACCCAATCTCCAGATTTCAATAATTCTGATCGTGGCAAACGCCAGCTGGGACAAATCAGCGGACATCTGGATATGGAACTGACTGATGAGCTATCCTGGTCGCTTAAAAGCTATGCAAACCGGATTGACGACTCGCGTTTTGTCCGTTTCGCTGAACGTTTTTCCCAACAAGAACGCATCACTGAAGAGAATCATTATGGCGCCATAACCACAATGACTTACCGGCCTGAGGTTGCCATTCTGGATGACCTGGTGCTGGAAGGAGGGTTTGATTTTCAGCAACAGGATAATAAAAGCATCCGCTATGTCACTGCAGATCGTGACCGACAGCGTCAGTCTCGTCACCAGGAATTTGATTTTGCTGTTTATGGTGGTTATGTCCAGGCAATCGTCAAACCAACATCCTGGTTGAAACTGGTTCCTGCTGTTCGCATCGATAGTGCCAGCGGTAATTTCAGCAACCGTCTAAATGGCCAGAAACGCGATCTGAACGATTATGACATCATCTGGCAACCTAAATTCAGCGCCGTCATCACCCCATTCGATGGTTACAGTCTCTATGGAAACTGGGGCCGCACATTCCAGGTTGGTATTGGTGCTGGTGCATTCAGAAACCGCTCCGAAATTGAAGGGCTTAATCCATCAATCAATGAAGGCTGGGAAGTCGGTTTGAAGTTCAGCCCGGTTAACTGGCTGGATGGGCGTCTTGCTTATTGGGAGCAAGATGCAACCAATGAAGTCCGGCGTTTGTTTAACGCTTCCAACGACAGCGCCAACATTGGTGAAACCAAACGCAGAGGCGTCGATGTGCAATTCAACCTCAGACCTGTCGATCCACTGTTAATCTGGGCAGCTTACTCCTGGCAGGAAGGTATTATCAAACGTCCGCAACCCAACGAGCTTGAAACCCGCGGCAATGAAATTGACCATATTCCCGAGTTCATTTTTTCTGGTGGCATCGATTATGACATTATCCCCAATCTGAGAGCTTCATTTAACGCTTACGCACAGGGCAACTATTATATCAATCGGGCTAACACTGGCGGTCAGTTTGGAGATTATTTCCTGATCAACCTGGCTTTAAACTACCAGGTTACCGATAATCTGGGACTAGAGTTCCAGGTCACAAACCTGACCAATGAATTCTGGGAGTATGTCTGGGATATCGGCAACTCACTGCATTCTCCTGGAGATGAACGCGCATTCTACGGCGGGGTCACCATGCAATTCTGAATCGACATTTTTTCTGAGTCATATGCCTGAACAATTACGTTTCAAAACTCGCGGACTCTGGTTGACCATCCATTTGTATATTGGACTCAGCATCGGCCTTGTGTTTGTTTTATCGGGATTAACCGGCAGTTTATTGGTCTTTTATCTTGAGATCGATGAACTGCTGAACCCACAGCTACAGATAAGCAAGATCGGCCAGAGAAGCAGTTACGAAAACATTTTCCAGAACTTGAAAACAACCCATCCAGAGCGAACTTCAGCCTGGCGTCTGGAAATTCCTTCCGACCCTCAGCGCATGATAACTGCGCGCTATTACAAGCCAAAAGAAACCGAACACCTGTTATTCGGTCCGTTGATGGTTTCAGTTAACCCTTATACCGCTGAGATTACTGCAAGCAGAATATGGGGTGAATTTCTGATGACCTGGATCTACAACCTGCATTACCAGTTATTACTGGATAAAACCGGGCGCATCCTAATGACCATCATCGGCACCGTAATACTTGTTTCACTGACTACTGGTGTGTATTTATGGTGGCCATCCAGGAGTAAAATACGTGCCGCGTTTACCATCAAAAAAAACGCCAGTTCGCAACGCTTTGTCTACGATTTACACAAACTCAACGGTATTTACAGCCTGCCAGTACTGCTGATCATTGTGGGCACAGGTGCCATACTATCGTTACCTCCCTTAAAACAACTGGTCAACTCAATTTCTCCATTACATCACCCGCAAACCACCGTATCGGCTTATTCTCAACATGCCAGGCGCATCACACTCGACCAGGCTGTATCAATTGCCAAATCACAGTTTCCCGCCAGCGAGTTGAAATGGATTGAAACACCGAAAGTCCCAACCGGCAGTTATCGCATCAATCTCAGGCAAGCTGGCGAACCCAGTCCGCGCTTTCCCAAAACCAATGTCTGGATTGACCAATACAACGGCTCCATTCTGTCTGTGCGGGATGTTAAAAATGACAGTGCCGGAGATACTTTCCTTCGCTGGCTGCATCCACTTCACAGCGGTGAAGCATTTGGCCTTACCGGACGTATTATCGTGTGCATTTCAGGCTTCATTCCCCTGGTTTTGTATATCACCGGCTTCCTGCGCTGGCGACACAAGCAACGCGCAAAACAATCTAATAAAACTTCCTCAATCACACCTTGATTGTTGTCACGATCACACCAGATAAAGCACTGGATCATCAAGAGTTGTCAATATATCATTCAGCAATTCATTGATTGCATAAAAGACAACACTGAAAAAACAGCTCCATCTATAAAGGATTCTCTAGTTCTTAATCTTTATTGCGAAACAACCACTCCTTTATTTTCTGATAAGTTGATAATGGTTGCACCACGTAGATCGACGCCCGGACCGACATTGATATTCCCTGCTCCCGAGTCAGTAATCGACTGACTGGAGTTATCTGAGTTTTTATTGCTGACACCGGAAAACGCAATACTGCTTACTTTAATAAATGATCGGTTGATATCCAGCGGAATTGAATCATCGATTAATTCATCGAACTCAATACCATCATCCAGATCCAGACTACCGTCCCCGTAACTATACGGGGTCATGAATAACAATGCGCTCAACATTAGACCTGTTTTCTTCATATCTTATTGATTTTAAAAAATTAAACTTGTTGAATTGACGAGTTGGCTCAGCACTACACCTTTAAAATAATGACGTACATGGCGGTTATTCTTGTTTTAGAACCTGTTCAGGATCTCGCTGAATGCCGTTTTCAGCGTTAGAAGTGAACTCAAAATGCTCATAGACTCCAGTATGCTGCGCTTGTTCGCCCACTTTTGCCTTGCATTCCATTCATTGATCAAGATCTTGAACAGATGCATACAACTCCGCTTTGATGTGATTTTTGGGAAGTCGTTGGCACTATCAAGACCTGACCTCCACTCAAAAAATTGATTGTCTTTAATCATTTAACTTCTGGTCTACACTTAAACTAAAGTCAAATTTCAACCACTAATAACGATTATTTTGGTAAGCCTCATGGCAATCGAACCCATTCAAATTCAACAAGAAATCAAAGCCAGTTTTAATTTGCCTTTGAGTGTCGAAGATGCTAAGAAACTTGTCTTTGATCAGTGGCAGTTTCTGGGCAGACTGGCTGAACGGCGTTTCCCCAATGATGACAGTATGGCGCAAGGCGCTTTAATGTTTGTTCTGGAAAAACTGGAAAAAGATCAATGGAAACGAGTCAGAGCCTGGGAAGGTCAAGGTGCTTTTCATACCTTTCTTGCTGTTTTGACTGCTCGTTTAATGACTGACTATGCACGTTCTGTCTATGGCCATCACCGCACTCCAACATGGATTAACCGAAAAGAGGATAGTGCCTGGACCAAGGCTTATCAGCTGATTGTGTTTCAGAATTATTCCCGCCATGAAGCTGTCGAAATACTCTCGGTAACGTTTAGAGGACGTGAAAAATGGTATTTTGAAGATATGGTAGCAACTGTTTTGGCAAAAAATAATCGACCTGCACGTCCTATAGAGTCGCAAGTACCGATTGATGCTGTTGAAGATACTGTGATTGAGACACCTGAACAGGCTGCAAAAATTAGTGAGAAAACATTGCTGGAAGCAGTGATTGAATATTTGAGTAATGACCAGGACGCTCAAACTGACAATCAGGAAATCCAGCGTTTACTGTCCTTACTGAATATTGAATTAAGCATGTCAGAGGAAGACAAGTTGATTCTGAAAATGAGATACTGTGATGGGATGTCAATTGCAGCGATCACTAAGGCCCTGAATCTGAAAGGTGATATCTATAAACGCATCAATAAGCTAATCAGGCACTTGACAAATGCATGTACACAATTGGGTGTACTCGATGATATAGCCTGACCCTAAGGAGTTTGTAATGAACAATGCCGCACATAACCCAGATACTGAGCGATTGATTGCACTGATAGGCCTGGCAGCCGCCAAACAAAACAGTCATCCAGGCCCTTGTCCCAGCGATGAAAAAATGGCTGAACTGATTGACAATTCTCTGGATCATAAACAACGTGTAACAATGTTACGTCATCTGAATCACTGTAACAGTTGCTATCGCTTATGGGTGGAAACAACATCAATGCTGCTTGAAGAAAAAGACCTGATCGATGTGGTCAACATCGACCAATATCGGGCAACAGCGAGCTGATTGCTTCAATTAAATTAACTCTTTAAAAAAGCTGAATGATCCGTCTTCACGAGAATCATTCAGCTTTTTTTGGTTTCTCAAAATGGCAATGTCACAATAAACCTGATAGTCATGATCGTGTAATCACTGTTCTGGCGGTTCTAAGCAGTTCCGAAAACCCGAATAACTCCGCTTTAAATTCAATTTCGCTGATATTCTCTCCGTCAAGAAAGCGTGTCAAACCATAGGGCTCATCAAAGGATTTATTGAGGCCAGACAGACATGTCGTTGCGCTTTTTACTTGTTCTTTTTCCAGCCAAGGCCACTGGTTTTTATCCCAGACTCCACTCGGATAACAGAAATGTTGCACGGGATAATCGACAATTTTTTCCAATACCCGCCTGTTATCAGCAATTTCCTTTCTGGCTGCTGATTCACTGTCCAGCGGAAAGCGATGTCGATGAGTGTGTAACTGAATAGTACAGTTTTGTTTTGATAATTGTTTTGCTTCTTCTATTGTCAACAGGGATAACATTCGATCATTACATACTGCCTGATAATCGACATCCAGAATTTCACCCAGCTGTATACAGATTTCAACTCTTTGTTGCTCTGTACATTTTATTTCACCATAGTTAAAACATTCATTCATCAACGCTTCTCGCACGGCTTGGTCTTCTATAGAAACAACACCGTGTTCGCTCCAGATACAACCGTTCAGGTTGATTTGGTGTTTGGCGGTTTTCCAGAACATGTATTGTACAACCAGTCTGAATATTGGTGCATTATTCTCAACATAATACGTCGTCAAATACAGGGTTGATGGATATTCATATCGGTTGAGCAATTCCGCTGCGATATTCAAAACACTGTAAAATCCGTCATCGATAGTAATTGCAAGCGCATTATCAGGTAACTGGCCGGTAGCCAGTCGGTTCAATGCATCTTCTAGAGGCAATACGTTGTAGCCATATTGTGAAATTAACTCCAGCCGTTGTTCAAAGGTTGACGGTTTAATAAACAGTTTTGGGCGGAAATCACTCTCATCAACAGTTTCAAATCCGTGATAACACAATATCAAGAGTTTGTTTTTCATAAATAACCTGGAGATCTTGAACAACCCCAGAGTCCAGCAAATGTTCAGTATAATTTTTTTCACAAGATCTGATTATTTTTAAACTGATTAATTGTTAATTGCCTGCCACTGCTTGTTTATCCAGAGAAAACGACTATGAAACAGTGATTCCTGATATTCAAACCCTGTTTTTTCGATGACGTGACGTGACGCAACATTGTCTGCTTTCACTGAAATGTAAACATAATCCGCAGAATCTCTGATTACAGAGTCGTTCAGCATTTGTCTGAGATTGTCCTGGTACATTCCCTTTCCTCTGGCTTCAGGGTCAGTGTAAAAGTCATACAATACCGTACTCCTGGATGGATATTGATACGATTGTTGAACTTCAGTAATCAATGCTGTTTTCTGCTCAGGAATCATCCAGCCGAAATGTTGTAACTTGCCGTCATTTGTCAATGTGTAACAACTTTCCCCCTGCTCTAAACGGTTCAACGCGGATAGAGTAAATTCCTGTTTATCCTGCCAGGATTCAACAACGTCAAATTGTAAGATATCGCTGATGCTGTTCTTTCGCATTCTATTCAATATCTCACCATTGTCAGGGATTGAAGCAGAGTCGAATCGATAAATGCGCATTTCAACGGTACCTGGAATCAGTTGACCAGCAACACTAACAATGCGTTTTAAGTTGATTTTTTTTATATTTCCAAACACCTTGCGTAACATCTGCGGAGAAACTCCGAGGTGACCTAACTGCGTTTTTGCGATATTTACCAAGCTGTCCCTGATTAACTTGATTTGTCTTGTAGCTTTTGATGCATGAATAACGAGTTCATAAACTTTGTCATGTTCAGTGGCAAATCGCTCTTTCCATGGATCTCCTCCAGGTGTCAGATCCAGATATCGAAAACCTTCTTCATTCAATAGTCTGGAAAGCTGCATCAGATGTAATTTACCAGGCGAATGTGCTGCAAAAAAAGGAGAATAGGCTAGAATAGCCAGATGAATGGCATCCTGACTAATGACGCCGATATGCGCTGCAACCAAATTATCATCCAATAATGTAACTGTAATATGCAATAATTCTGGATGACTTCTGAACCAGTCAAGATGAAACTGTTTTTTGCTTTTGTCTTCCTGAAACGGGAACGAATTATTAATTGCACCCTGTCTTAAATCATAAGAATCAATAATCTGGTCAAATTGTTCTAAAAATGACTCAACATCCTGAATTCGTTTGAATTCATAAACACCTAGTTTTTTTAGCCGGTTAAAACGGCTTTTATTACTTTTCTTTTTGAACGATTTTTCTATGTCAGCACCGTTAATTGCCATAAGCGGTCTTGAATGCTCGATCAAGTCGATGCGTTCTTTAAACTGCCTGGAATCCGACACTGAATTGAATGGTATATTTACAGGCAGATACTTGAATTTCAAGGTATCAATTCTGAATTGCGCCTGTTCCAGAGTCATTAAAGCATTAATAAGAAAATCATCGTCATGGTCGGGCAAACTGAGCCAACACTGATATTCTGCTTGATGTGCGCCAGCGACAACCAGTGTCCCTATCTCTGTTTCCAGAGCCAGAATCAATAAACCGGTTAAATCACCATTTGTGTCATCTTGTTTGACAACGACAGGTTGATATCTGGACCTGTAATGATGGAACCAGGTTGTGACAAACTCTGGAGATTGTAAAGGTGTAGCCCATTCACAATGCTGATAAATGGTTTTCCATTGCTCTCGGAATTCCTGGTCCTCCAGTACGCCAGAGTCATGCTCCAAAATTGTTATTGTCATGTGTGGTCAGAACTCCAAGCGTTTATTTGACAAAAAAATATTTGATAGTTAATGACGTGTAAATCACTATTTTTGCAGATTAAATTTTTATTATAGCGTGAAATTACCCAGGTTCTTTCATAGCTGGCAACCTCGTTATGCTGATTAACAGTACAGCACTTACTGTGTTAACTGGATTGATTTCATCATATTGACAAATAATATTCATGAAATCTCTGGCTTACAGTGTCTGGATCTTAAATGCAGATTGTGTAACTCACTGACTCTAAAGTACTATAGTATTTCAATCAACAACAAGAGCATTAATGTTTCCCTCAGCTTCAAGATTAAAATGACTTTCAGTCTCTTTAAGGCAGTATTAGCGTTTATTGCTCTCCCGGGTATGTTTGCCGGGGTAATTCCGGCTCTGATTGTTCAGTATCAGAACATTGCTGTCAGCAATCTAACTGCAGGTCTGTGTTTAATTGTGCCAGGCGTGCTAGTGCTACTCTGGTGTGTACATGATTTTTTGGTTTCAGGACACGGCACATTAGCCCCCTGGGACCCACCTAAAAAACTGGTGGTTACCGGTCTTTATCAATATAGTCGTAACCCGATGTATGTAAGTGTGATTCTGATTATCAGCGGATGGATTGTGTTGTTTTTTTCAATTCTGCTTGCTGTGTATGGATTGATTCTTGGCTCAGCTTTTTATCTAAGAGTGATTTTCGGTGAAGAGCCTGCCCTGACCAGGCAATTCGGGGATCAATGGCTGGCTTATAGCAAAAATGTGCCGCGATGGTTACCGAATTCATTGAAGTTTTAGCTCCACAGCAATGATGGCAAACCAAATTAAGCTCACGTGCATTGCTGATAAATTACTGTCGAGCGTTCAATTCTTGAGCGAGTCATCAAGTCAGTCCCAGCGGATCGTCAGGATCAATGCCTTCTTTGAAAGGAATGAGTCGGTCAAGGTCGGTGATTTGATAAATCTGTCCCAACCAGTTATTAAAGACAGCTTTAGCTGTATCTCTCCAGGTGTTGTCAAGATGAGGAAGAATGGCTGACTCAGGAAATTCCGGCATTTCGGCATGTTGTGCTCTGGCCTGCTCCAAGCGACTGACATAATCCTCCAACACAGTGATGACCTGAGGAGAAAAATAGTTGGCTGGATACGGAGGTAGATCGTCCCGTTGATCTGTAAACCATGCGACCAGCTCTCGCTTGTATTCTTTCATCAAACTGATGGCATCATATTCCGGGTGCCCCTGAAAAAAAACCATCCTGAATCCATCCTTGCTGACAGCCAGATGCACACCAACATCCGGGCTTTCGACCAGCACTTTCAAGCCTGCCTGTTCAAGATCTTTCCGGAACACGCTGTTGAATCGTGAATGCACGACATCGAATCGTGTATTGATATGAGCAACCAATGGGTGGCTACGATCCACCACATAATGTGTAAATACACCCCAACGCTTGATGTCATGGTGGGTCCGAACTATCTTGTGACAATATTGAATCAATGCATGTGTCGCCAGGCACGAACATAAAATTGATGTCACATTGACCTTTGCCCATTCAAATACTTCCGATAACGGTTGCCAAAACACCTCATTCTGCAAGTGTGCATGGGTAACATTGGCACCGCTGACGATCAATCCATCCAAACCTTGTTGTTTTATGGATTCAAACGATTCATAAAATTGGTCAATATGGGTTTGTGCATCCGGGCCACGGTGGATACCGTCAATAGTAAACAGGTGAATATGAAACTGGGCAATCTGGTTGCATCCACCAACCAGACGCAGAAACTGTCGTTCGGTCGCTTCCAGCGCTGCATCCGGCATCATATTCAAAATTCCGATATGCAACTCCCGGATATCCTGATGCAAGGCATAATCCTTGTTGAGGATACGGTGTCCTTCCTGTTGCAGGCGTTGAAATGTTGGTAACTGTGTATGGGCAACCAGAGGCATGGTGTTGTTCTTGTATGGTTTTTAAATAGCGAAAAACGATTTAATAATGAACGGGTATTTACACCGTCTTATCAGCAATTGCATCGGCGATCAATGCCAACAAATCGGACTCGTTAGCAATGTTTAAAATTGTATCCGATTCAATGGTATACCCATATTGATCAACAATGTCCTGATAGCGTGGTATGCGCGCATGAAACAGATAAGGAAACACCCAGCTGACAAATTCATCCGGGGGAATCTGATCAACATGGTTAAACCCATGATCTTTCATAAATAAAGCCAGATGTTCATCCAGAAACTGTTCTCGATAATACAGAGGTTTCGGGTCTTTGCGGGCCCGCTCGATCAGCATCGATTCCTGTTTTGGTGATGCCTTGATATAAACAATCAAGGTATGTTCAGCTAACGCTTTGATGGTTGCTTCGTCGTCAAGCTCGCAAATACTCCCGCCAGCATCATTGACAAAATGCTGATAACCATAAATGTCCCTGGCTTTGTGGATGAACGAAGGCACATCACGCATAGCCTTCATCTCAGCTTCGCGATGCAGTTTCTGGCGACGTTTAAACTCGTCCAGCGACAGGCCACCCAGATCAGAATTGCCGATTTTACCAAGAAATGTTGCAATCGGCGCCAGGTTGTTGACTGTAACATTACTGCAGATATAAATTGAATCCGTGAGTAACAAGTCTCTTAAAAACGGCACATCCATGGCCTGTTTTTTTATGTTATCCAGAATATGCTCTTCCATATACTTGGTACCTATCCGGTAATCACCGGAATAATGGAACCACTGATCAGCCGGCAGTTTGGAGGATAATGTGGTTTTCCCCACTCCGGACATCCCCAACAGGGTGATCCGTTTGGTCTTCCAATCCAGAAACTGTTGCGGGGTCATGTCCATTTAAGCAAAGCTCCAGTTTTTTGTTGAGTATAGAAAGCATGCCTGATCGCTCAGGCTCATGGTTAGAGAAAACAGTGATCTAAACCATTGGCGAAACGAGAATAGATACCAGATTGGCAATAGAGTGCATCGATTAAAGCACTATGAACCTGCACGGTTATTGAGAGCTGTTCATATGTGTTTACAAGCCTTGTGCAGAATCTTTGCCTTTCACTTGATCCAGTTTGATTCCGGTTAGCCTGGCATTGCTAAACTCCGCTTCCTTGATGATTGACTCACTAAGATCCGCTCCGGATAAATCTGCGCTCTTAAAATCAGCTCCGATTAATGTTGCCCGATGAAAATTAGTATTCACCAAGATTGCATTGCTTAAATCCGCAAAACGCAGCATGGCATGGTTCATATCGCTGTTGGATAAATCAGCACCGGATAAATTGGCATTAACCAGGCTGACCCGCATTTGGCCCATGGGTTGGTTTTTCATATCGACTCCCCAGTTGGCTCCACGAATATCGGCATGGCTTAAATCTGCGTTATCCAGAGTTGCGATAATTCGACTGCCACTCAGGTCAGCATACGATAAATCTGCGCCGCCCATGTGAACTCCGAAGATACTGACATTTTTCATGATTGCATGCGACAGCTTAATACCTGTCATCACGGTCAGATCCAGATTTGTATCAGACAGATTCGAGTAACTTAAATCAGCTTTTTTGAGTCTCGCGCCCCAGAGTTTCGCGTTCCGCAAATCCAGCTTCGATAAATCCAGTTCGGAGAGGTCTTTGCGGGATAAATCAAGCGGTTTACTGACACTGGCACCAGCCAACAACTCAACAATCTGTTCACGTGTCATATCAGCTGCACAAACCCAAACAGGCAGCATTAACGCAACAATCACAATAACGGACAGGATCAAGCGGTTATTCATCAAACTTAACTCCATTACAGGCACACACTAGGTGGTACTGCTGTTTTACACAAGACAGTTTATAATACTTTAAAGTCAGTGTATTGTGTTGAATGGCTAGCTGTAATTTCAACATACTATCTGAACATTTGTGCTGGATAAATTTTTTAGTCGCTATCAGGAACAAGGAACACTCATGGAACCCAAACACGCGAAAACTGGAGCAATTGCATGGTACAAAAAAGGCTGGCAATGGTTTATGGTTAACCCCATGGTGTGGGTGTTATTGGTCATTGGCTATTTCCTGGTCTTGATGGCCTTACAGTTACTCCCCTTTGTCGGCTCACTGATCGGTGCCATATTATGGCCGGGGTTATCCGCCGGACTTCTGGTCGCTGCCAAAAAATCCTCTGAGCAGGCACCTATCAGTGTCAATGACCTGTTTTCAGCACTGGCCTCGTCCAAGCATCGCCTGGGACTGCTGCATCTGGGAATGATATCTTTGGTGGTGGCGCTGCTCAGCGGCTTGGTCATCTTCAAGATTGGCGGTGAGCAATTAATGCTCGTCCTCAACCAGACAAATCCTGCGGAAATCTCTGAAGAAACCATTCAGGTCATGCAGTCTCAATTTCCCATGATGATGTGGATTATGCTGATAATCAGCGCCATTACCGCTGTTTTTTTCATGTACGCAGTTCCACTTGTCGCATTTCACGGTGTACCTGCGTTTACCGCGATCAAGTCCAGCATCTTGACCACAGTTGTCAATTTGTTACCTCTGACCTTGTTTGGCCTGCTTTATCTTGGCTTCGCAACGCTGGCGTCACTGCCTTTGATGCTGGGGTTTCTGATTTTAATGCCGGTGACGATATGTGCCTGGTATGCCAGCTATGTCGACATCTTTGAACAAGATGATAATCACGATATGACAACAATGGTGTAAGTTAACTGCTGCTCAGCAAATCACTGATCAGCGATTCAGCCTGGCTTTCATATCCACCCCCGAACAGGTTAAAGTGATTGAGGATATGGTAAAGCAGATGCAGTTTCTTACGGATTTGATAATCATCATCCAGTCTATATGTTGCCTGATAGGCATCGAAAAATCCTGGACCGAATCCACCAAATAATTCTGTCATGGCAATATCGGCTTCGCGGTCGCCATAATAGCAGGCCGGGTCAAAAATAACCGGTTGACCTGTATCGTCCATTGCATAATTACCACCCCATAAATCACCGTGTAAGAGAGCCGGTTGTGGCAGGTAATCTGAATAAAACAATGGAACCTGCTCAAGGAGTTTGTTGCCCTTCTGAATCAATCGCCTGCCAGCGCCATGTCTGGCTGCAAGTTGTAACTGATATCCCAATCGCTGTTCTATCAAAAACTCGACCCAGTGTGCTGTTTGTTCATTAGGTTGAGGAGTTGAGCCTATAAAATTGTCAACACTCCATCCGAAATAAGGTTGTTCAATGGCATGTAACTGAGCCAACTGTTGCCCAAGCAACTGGTCTGATTGGGTACTGGACGAGCATAAATCAATCCATTCCAGAGCAAGATATGACTGTTGATCCGCAGTCCCGAAGCAAATGACATCCGGAATTCGTATTGCACTGTGGTCTTTTAACTCCTGCAAACCCATCGCTTCTGTTTCAAACATTGCCAGACGTTGAGCACTGTTCAGCTTGACGAAATACTTGTGCCGCTCTGTTTTTACACAATAACTCTGGTTGATGCTGCCTCCACCGACTGAAGTTAACTGTTGTATCGACACATCATTGTTAATGGCCCGAACAATGGCTTGTTGAATTTTTTCCCACGCAGGTGTTAATTGCATCAGTTTACTGTTGTCTTTGTTGGCGTTTGTTTCGATTTTTCCAACGCTGCAGAATTATTTTACGTTGCGCTGAAGGTAGCTGTTTAAATTTTTTAAACCGTTGACGTAGCCTTTTTTGCTGACGTGGAGGTAACGACTGGTAACGTCTATACAATCGTCGCAAATGTTTGCGTTCTTCGGCTGAAAATTGTTTCCAGCGTTTAAAGCGCCGTTTGACCACTTTTTTTTGATCCGGAGTCAGCGATTTCCAGCGCTGGATTGCATTTCTCATTTTTTTCTGCTTGTGCTCAGATAACTGATCCCAATCCGGTCCCAGAGATTTAAGTGCTTTCTGTTCCTTTTCAGTCAAATCCTGCCAGGGGATTTTTTGTGCGTGACAGGGAAAAACTGCAGATATCATCAGCATCACTGCAATCATCAATGCATTATTCATCTGTAAATACCTGTTCACCTGTATGCTGTTTACTCTGTGTATTATCATCACCCTGGTTGACACTTAAGTCGCCGGTGATTGGTGTTTCAGATATAAATGGATGAGCACAATCATCCTCTGCAACACAATCAACTTCAGCAAGAAATTCCAGGAATTCAATGGATAATTCATCAGTGTCCTGTTCAGCAAACACACACGTTGAGTAGCAACAAAGAGTCAGGGATGTGACGACAAGGAATTCAGGAATCAAACTCGATATCATTCGTCACTATCCATTGAATAACTTCCAGATCCTGATAAAACTCAAGGTCTTCGGAAACCAGTAAATCAAGATCATCAAGTAATGGTGAAGACACTGGTTGTTGATTAACATTGAACATAGACACTGTTATCAATAAAACAACACCTGCAAAACCAGTTGCTCCTTTCCAGTTCAACCAGACTGGATACATCGAAGGCGTTTCAGACTGCAAGGCTTTTGTACGGGCTTTTTGCAATCCAACAGTCGTCTCTGTGCCAAGTTGATTGCTGAATGCGTCAAGACTATTAATAATCTCGGATTCCAACTGTTCATGTTTCATCGTCGTTCTACTCTTTCTCCAAGCGCTGTCTCAGCTGTTCTGTTGCACGTGATAAATGTGTTTTCACGCTTCCTTCCGAACATTGCATGACGGCAGCTGTATCCCTGACCGATAAGCCTTCCCAAATGCGTAACAAAAACACTTGTTGTTGACGCAGGGACAAATTACTCACAGCTTCCAGAATATCATTTCTCAGTCCTTCCTGTTGTAAGTGATAAACAGGGTCGTCGGCACCACTGACTGACTCAGATGGATTCGCCAGATGTTCTGTGTCTTTGCTCTGTGAAAACCATTCAAATGCTTTGCGGACCTGCTGACGTCGATACCAGTCACGAATCTGATTTTGTAACACTCTGTAAAATAAAGGTGGCCACTCTGTGTCAGATTTTTCCGAATAACGTCTTGCAAACGACAACATTGCATCCTGCACGATATCCAGTGCATCATCCCGGTTTTTTGTCGCCATTACTGCCATTACAAACGCTTTGTTTTCCGTGTCGCTCAGAAAAACGTTAAGCCGCGCACGGTTATTTAGTGTGTGTTTATGCTGATTCAAACCAAAATTGATGTGTTTGAACTATGTAACCAGACTGTTTTAATTTATTTGCCATACTGTCACTTTTTCATTTTTTCCTGTCTAACAGCAAAGTCAGCTCTGAAACCTGAACGAATGGATTAAATAATACCCGACGACTATTTATTAACGTATCAACCCTAAAACAGTTGACAAATAGACGAGTATTTCCAAACAGTATGATATAGTTGAATTCAGGTTTCATTTTATTGTTGTGCCATAAAAAAAACCAATTAAATGAAAATTAAACAGTTATTCGTTATCTCAGCTATCGCAACCCAGTTAAATATTGCGATCACCAGTGAATTATCCGAATTCCAGGCCACTGATGTGTTTCAAACCGGTCAGCCTGGTAATATGAAAACCTCAATCCAGCGTATCCAGCGAGACCCGGGGAATGGAACAGTCACGTTGATTAAAGGGAATCTTTATTCCTCAATTGATACCATCCAGTCTGAGTCACGAAATCAGGATAAGCAGTTGTATCAATCTCTGGCTCTCGATTTCATGCATCATTACCGAACCCTGTTCAAATTAAATCAACCTTACAGGGAATTGAATGTCAGCAACACTCAAATCGACAAACTGGATTACAAACATATTCGTTTGCAACAGGTTTACAATGACATACCTGTCTGGGATTCAGAAATTATCGTCCATGTCAATGCTGATGAGATCGTTTATCTAGCCGGTGGTCATTATATTCCGAGTCCGGATACAATTTCTTTAAGCGCGGCGTTTAACGAAACCAGAGCGATTGACTATGCCTTGAATTGCCTGCCCAAAGTTAAAAAACCCTGCCCACAATGCACTGCAAAACAGATTATTTATCACGATGACACGATCAGCCCAAGGCTTGCCTATCTGGTTGAGACCAATTCAAAATTTTCCGGCTCTTACAAATTAATCCTGAGTGCAGAAACTGGTCAATTATTGACCCGAATTCCTCATTTGCAAACAGTAGATCATCAACCTGATTCAAAACCTTGCTAAACTTCATGTGAGTATAAATTGATATTCGCGATATCCATGATATCGCCGATCATGAGTTGAATAACCAGGGACCTAATTTTATGCGTTTGTCATTCTGCAATCGATTGTTTCATATACTGACATGTCTTTTAATCTGTGTTTCCAGTGTTACGCATGCGGCCAGTCCTCAACCGTCTTTTCAAATCAACTCATTGCATAGCCAAGACAATTCGATTCAAATTCCAACCGGTTCCGGTCCTGCCTCAGTGCGGAACCCTGAACTTGACACCATTGCCGAGTTTATCAATTCCGCGAGACAACGCCTGGCCACACCATCAG
The DNA here is from genome assembly GCA_022600935.1 of Gammaproteobacteria bacterium. GTDB lineage: Bacteria > Pseudomonadota > Gammaproteobacteria > Methylococcales > DRLZ01 > DRLZ01. Next base: position 22,777 of record JAHZJL010000011.1, on the reverse strand, counting down.
AAACTGGCCGACAGACTATTGATTCAGCACCGGGATTGACTGTACAACCTGGCAATATGTCCAATGTTCAGGTGCGATTGTCTGACGCAAAAACACCACGCCAGATCAAACCTGTCAACAGTTCTGTACTATTGCATCATTCTAAGCCAACTGGACAGCAGAGCAGTAATGATATCAACCTTCAGAGCGCATTGAATTTCCTGAACACTTCCAGCCAGATGTTGAGGCTCGATAATCCGGGACAGGAACTAAAACTGATCCGGACTCAAACTGACCAGTTGGGAAAAGTGCATTTGCGTTTCAATCAGTATTACCAGAATCTCCCGGTCTGGAACAGCGCATTAACCGTTCACATGAATCATGACGGCGATGTAGAGCTGGTTGACGGTGCATACTTCCCTACACCTAAAAAACTCAATGCCAATGCAGTTGTCAGTGCTGCACAAGCCTTGTTAAAAGCGCGTCATGCTATTCCACATGGTACTCAAGCGACTGCTATCGATAAACCGCGGTTGGTGATTTATCCTGACAATCAACAACCTGCTCGTCTGGTCTGGGAAATTCAATTATCTGCAAGCCTGGATCAGCACTGGTTGATTCTGATTGATGCGCATAGTGGTGCATACATTCTTTCATACAACCAGGTCAACGATGCAGCAACAACCGGCACTGCTCAAGATTTGTTTGGTGAACAACAACTCGTCAATCTTTACCAGTCAGGCAGTCAGTTTTTTATGGCTGACACCTCTAAACCCATGTATCAAGGTGCCAGCCCATTCCCGATCAAACCTGAAAATGGCGTCATCTATATTCTAGACGACCAAAATCAGTCCCAGATTGACAGCGAAGGTGAAGTGCAATTACCGGATCGTATCGCTGTTGCCAGTTCCAGCAATCGAAATTCCTGGCCCCAGGATGCGGTAAGCGCTGCAAGCTCATTGTCAGCAACCTATGATTACTATACCCAGGTACATTCAAGAAACTCCATTGATGGCAACGGTGGATCGATTTTCGCAATTGTCCGTATTGGTAACAACTATAGAAATGCATTCTGGAATGGTCAGGTACTCGCGTTTGGAGATGCTATCCCGTTTGCAGGCGCTCTTGATGTTGTAGGGCATGAACTGACTCATGGCGTTATCCAGAATACTTCCAATTTAATTTATCTGAACCAGTCAGGTGCATTGAATGAAGCGTTTTCAGATATTTTAGGTGAAGCTATTGAAGCGCATACGTTTGGGCAGGCCGACTGGGTGGTTGGTGGGCAGCTAGGCTCACCATTGCGGAGCTTGAGTAATCCAGGCTCTCTCAATTATTCCCGTAACCGCGCTTATCCGGCGACCATGAGTGAATTTGTCAACCTGCCTCCGACGCCTGAAGGCGACCTCGGTGGTATTCACATCAACAGCAGTATTATCAACCATGCTTTTTATCAGCTTGCAGAAGGTCTGAATGGCGCAATCGGTATTGATCAGGCTGAACAGATTTTTTACCGGGCACTGGTATTCCACCTGGTCCCTCGCTCCAACTTTCTTGATGCACGCCTGGCAGTCATTCAATCCGCTGCCGAAATTTACGGAGATAATTCCACCCAGGCCCAAAAAGCCGCTGAAGCTTTTGATGCTGTAGAAATATTCAATGCTCCAGTTACCCCGCAACCCAACGACACCTCAACTGTAGTGGGACCGGATTCGACAGTGTACATTGAATTTGATTCGATCAGTAGACGCTACTTCCTGAAACGGCGAGAACCGTCCCTCAATGATCCATCAACAGGTTCCAGATTGAGCTTTTTGGAAGTCTCGCGAAAACGTCCATCCGTAGACCGCAATTCCGGTTTGATCGCATTTATCGATGTTAACCATCACCTGTGTCTGATTTCATCCAGAAGTACGCAGTCCGAACAGTGTCTGGACTCATCCATTCAAGTCAATTCAATTGCAGTGTCCTCAGACGGTGAAAAATTTGCCCTGGTATTCCGCAACACCCAAGGTGAACCCGAGAACTCCATAGCGATTATCGATCTCGATCCCAGTACTGAAAACCAGACGATTGAACTGGTTGCACCTGCTACCGAGGGCGCGTCGACAACGACTATTCTCAATGCAGATGCGATGGACTTTACCAATAACGGCCAGACTCTGATCTACGATGCATTTAACGAAATTAACATTGCAGATGGTTCAAAAATCGGAGTCTGGAGTATTTATGCATACGATCTGATTAACCAGACCATCATTGCCCTGGTGCCACCTGTCAAAGGATTTCATTTCGCTTTTCCTGCGCTCAGTCAGACTAACGATAATTTCATCACTTTTGATGCCTTGAACCTGGAGACCGGAATCAATACTGTAACGGCAGCCAGTCTCATTACGGGCGAATCTCATCCCATTCATACATCGGGGGATTTTGGCACTCCATCGTATCTGGGAGATGATTCGGCAATTGTATTCTCACAGGTTGATCCAACCACTGCCACAGGTTTCTCACTGGTTAGACAACCGTTGAAAGAAGACAAAATTACGCCACTTGGCAATACTGAATTATGGCTCAGAAATGCTGATTATGGCGTCATTTACCGCCGTGGAAATTCCATCACGACACCTTCCCCTAATACACAACCAGTCGCCCGGGAAGGTTTATGGTGGATTCCCTCCAAACCAGGCAGTGGGTTTGATATTCAGATCACCAGTAACAATGATTTATTCCTGGTCTGGTATACCTATACAGTGAACGGTCTGCCAATCTGGTATCTTGCCAGTGGTTCTCTCGACAATAACAAATGGAGAGGTGATCTGTTTGAATTTACCTGGAATGGATCGGCAGCAATATCAAACCGCGCTGGTGATGCGGAATTAACATTCACAGACAATACCCATGCCAGACTTGAGTGGACACTGAATACTGGAAATGGCTCAAGTAATATTGAATATTTCGCTTTTGATAACGGAGAAACGCGTTCTACCGGCACATGGTTTGAAGCAGCGCAACCGGGTTATGGTGTCACTCATGTGACTCAAGGGTCAACTCAAGTCAATGTCCTGTATTTTTACGATCAGGCAGGTAAACCGACCTGGAGTCTCGGTTCAGGGCCATCTGCTGACAACACAACTGTCATGAACAGTTTTGACGGCACTTGTCCTGTCTGTCCTTTTGAAAATTCCAACGCATTTCCAGCCGGAAACCTTTCAATCTCACTCATAAATGACTTGAATGGACGGTTATCAACCAATATCGATTTAACTTCACCATTGTCGGGATCATGGTCCATTGACAATGCTGCTATCAAAAACCTTTCCGAATAAACGATTCAGGTCAGGTTAATTTCAGTCATTCAAACTTTGATTGAAAGTTAGAAGCTGTCTGGTTAATCAACTATAGATTGTCCAACAAACAAAACGAGGTATACAATCAGATTCCCTGCCAACAGGAAGGAGATTTGATTGTATGTAACTAAAGTTATCTTAAATTTATAAACTCACACTGATACATGACTTGATAATTCACCTCCTACAACAGCTGTCATTTTCAATTAAAAGAAAATAGTTTAGAAATCCATTAACTGACTGCCCATTAATAAAAAACTAATTACCACTATACAACTGTTAAAATGCCAGTTGAGAGTCACTCTGCCTCCTTATTGGATAGCTTGCATTCAATCATTCACAGTATAATTTTACACAGTTTATACATGCTGTTAAAACCATGACGATGGAATTCAATAACGGTCAGACACTCTTAAAACACTTTTTTCAAGTCTGTAACTTTCCATTCCATTTAATGCATTCTGAAACTTGAACCCTTCATCTCAATCAAGAATCATGCCTTTTAAATACTATGCATCAGTTTTTTATTCTGTTTAACTTTACAATTATGTGTTAATGTAAATTTTATTTAAAATACTGGTTGATTTCATTGCCATTATTGACTTAAAACTATATATTCCCTTGTTAAGAACAACACTGTTTTTAATTTCAATTCTCATGTTTTAACGTTAAACAACAATAAGTTACCAGGCATCAACCTGACTTTCAAACGGGATGTCACATGAACATCAAAGACCCAATCTGATTACAAGTGCGTTCTGTACTTGAAATTTCCGCCATATGAATCAAGGATAATAATGTCACGCATGAACCTTAACTGGAATTCAAGACCTTCGAGACTGTGTTCCAGTTATCTGGTTGTTATTATTATTCTATTGCTGGTTTATTCACAAGCTGTCTTGAGTGAAGACTGGCGATACACAGTAAAGTCTGGTGATAACCTGTGGACTCTCACTGAAGCATTCCTTCCTGATTTAAGCTATGTTGCCAAACTGCAAAAACACAATGCCATCAAGGACCCTTATGTTATTCAACCAGGCTCCATCGTACACATTCCCCTTGACTGGCTTAAATCTAAACTGTCTTCTGCTCAAGTCATCACTGTTACAGGCAATGCTTATAAAAGTCGCGGCAAAACCGAACAGGGCAGCCTGCAAACCGGAGAACAAATTGGTGCCGAAGATAAAATTATCACTGGCGAGCAATCCAGTGCCATCATTGAGTTTAAAGACGGTTCACGCTTACTGATTCACGATAATACTGAGCTGACTTTAAAACGAGTCGAAAAGTACCCTGACTCAGATATGGTAGAAACAGAAATCATCCTGGAAAAAGGCCGGGTCAAAACCAAAGTCCCCGAACAGTCCAAAGGCAAGTCAGTTTTCAAAATCACTACGCCATCCGCAACGACAGCTGTCAGAGGAACCATACTCAGATCTTCATCCTTTACTGATAATTCCCAGTCAAACACCATGCAGGTTGAAGTATTACGTGGCCGTGTTGCAGTATTTAATTCCAAAGCGAGTCAGGCGGTGACTGCAGGTCACGGAATCGTAGTTGCTGAAGGTAATCCACCTGGACAGGTAGTCAAACTGCTTAATGCGCCCAAGTTGATCAACCCTGATTCCTATATCGATCGTTTATCCACACTATTTCACTGGCAAAAACTGCCGGATTCAAATCAATACCGAGTGGAAGTGTTTGATAGTAATAACAAAAAAAGTATGGTCTGGAATAGAATCATCACTGGCAACCGTTTAAACGTGCCAGATCTGCCTGATGGTGATTACACCATCAGGATACGTGCAATCGACCGGCAAGGCCTGGAAGGTCGAGATACTGTTCATCATTACACTTTGAATGCGCGACCTGAACCACCCTTACCCGGCAGCCCTCAATCTAGTGCCCGGATTGAAAACAACGCATTGGTGTTTCGCTGGTCAGAATCTGACCAAGCTACTCAATACCATATTCAGATTGCTGATGATTCCAGTTTCAAACAGTTAATTCTGGACCGATATTTATCTGATGCTGAATTACAAAACCCCTTGCAATTAAAGCCTGGTAAGTATTATTGGCGGCTTTCCAGCAAATCCGATACAGAAGAAGGACCATATAGTGATACTCAAACCTTTGACATTATTCCTCCGGTACCAGAGGCTCTTGAAACACAAGGGGATGATCAGCATCTGATATTTCGCTGGCAAAAGGGTGAGCCTGGTCTAAACTATCAAATGCAGCTGTCGAAAAATGCCGATTTTACACAACTTTTGCTTGATACAACGTTAAGCGAACCTCGGCTTGAGGTTGATCGCCCGTCATCTGACCGACTTTATTTACGCATGCGTCCAATTTCAACCGATCAGTTTACCGGCAATTGGAGTTCAGTTCAGTTCGTTGACCCACCCGAGGATCATCCCTGGTACCTGCTTATGCTAATGCCTTTACTACTTCTTTTACTGCTGCTATGAAAGATCGCGAAAGAAGTCTGTTCGAAACAATTATTCTGGGCACAATGCTTCTGATCATTGCCCTGAGCCTGCTATATACACGATCCCTGGCTCCAGCCAATCGTTTACTGTACGATGCGTTTATCCGCTTTAATTCGCAACCGCCTGCAGAGGATATCGTTATTGTGGCGGTGGATGAAAAAAGCATGCTCAACCTGGGCCGTTGGCCTTGGTCCAGGCGCTATCATGCAGCTCTGATCAACAAACTGGACAACGCCGGCGCTAAAGCAATCGGGTTAAGTATTATTTTTTCCGAACCCGATATCTCCCACCCCGAAGATGATTTGTTACTTGAGCAAGCCATCCGCAACAGTGGAAAAGTAATTTTACCAGTTGTCAGCAACACTCAACGGCTCAATAACACGACTGCGCAAACAATGCCAATCCCTCAATTAATCGACGCTGCGGCCCGCCTGGGGCATGTGGATATTGAGCTGGATGGAGACGGAATCGCCCGCTCCGTATTTTTGCATGCGATTTCCGGTACAACAACATGGTCCAGTTTCGGCCTGGCAATGAAGGATCTGGTCGACGGCATCACACCTGTTCCAGAAGATTACTCTGAAAGTGATTCACAATTTGCCAATTACTGGACCAAAATCAAACGCATGTTAATTCCGTATGTGGGCCCACCTCAAACAATCCCGCATATTTCATATCTTGATGTACTGGAAGGCAGGATTCCGGATGACATGTTTTTAAACAAATACGTCATTGTTGGCGTCACTGCACACGGTATGGGCAGTTATCTGGCAACTCCAGCTTCCCATGATGGCAACCTGATGCCAGGGGTTGAGGTCAACGCCAATATTCTTAATGCAGTAAAAAACGGGAACGGGATTTTCCCCATGCCCAGAACCTGGGTCTTTATTCTGGCCGGGTTACTCACCTTATTACCGGTTGTCGTATATCCTCGGCTGTCACCCCGATCAGCTTTGGTTGCCATGATCGCCATGATTGCGTTTACATTGTCGATCAGTTTTTTGTTACTGACAAAATTCAAATTCTGGTTTCCATCGGCACCGGTTATTCTCTCTGTAGCATTCAGTTACCCATTGTGGAGCTGGCGCCGACTGGAATTTGTCGGTCGCTCAATGTTTGAACACAAACAACGCAGCGATGTCACCCTGGAAGCCATTGGTGATGCCGTCATCACTACAAACAAGGACGGTATTGCAGAATATCTGAACCCTGCCGCTCTGCAACTCACTCACACCACACAGGATGAAGCCGTGGGGCATATGGTCAGCCAGTTAATCAGTCCCGGAGACAGTTATTCCGGGAACAACCTGGATAATCTTGTCGATCAGTGTATTCGTGACAATAAAACTCTGCGCTTACCAACAGATACGGTAGTCATTAACAATCAAAACAGAGAACTGGCAATAATCGGAACCATTGCTCCAATACATAATGATGCCGGCAAAACCCGAGGCGCAGTGGTTGCAATCAGTGATGTGACTGAAATGCGTGATCTCCTCAGGGAAATGGAACATCAGGCCAACCATGATGTACTGACTGGTCTTCCAAACCGAATATTACTCAGGGACCGCCTTGAGCGATCCATTGTCAGAGCCAAACGCACTGGGCGGCAAGTTGTGGTTTTGTTTGCCGACCTGGATGGTTTCAAAACTGTCAACGATGGTCTTGGCCACCTGGCCGGTGACAAATTATTGAAAGCAGTTTCAGAACGTCTCAGAGCCACTTCCCGGGAGGAAGATACTATTGCTCGAATCGGTGGTGATGAATTCGTAATCCTGCTGGAAAACATCAGCACCAAAGATCAGATAGAAACAGTCACTCAAAAAATCGTGTCGATTTTCGAGAAACCGTTCATCGTGGACCGCCATGAACTGTTTATTGGTGCCAGTATTGGCGTATCAGTCTATCCCAAAGATGGCGAAGATCACGAAAATCTGTTGAACAATGCCGATACTGCGATGTATCGAGCCAAAGCAGCGGGTCGCAACTCAATCTGTTATTTCGGCCATGAAATGAGCAGCCATGCTCTGAAGCGACTGGTCATGGAACAAGAGTTACGCAGAGCAATCTATCAAGGTGACCTGGTTCTGTTCTACCAGCCGCTGGTCTCACTGATTACCGGACGAATGACCGGTGTCGAAGCACTGGTGCGCTGGCAACATCCCGAGCGGGGTTTAATCCAGCCTGGTGAGTTTATTCCCCTGGCAGAGGAAACCGGTTTAATCCTGCCTTTGGGCGAATGGGTATTAAAAACCGCTTGCCAACAAGCCAAAGAATGGAAAGTCGACCAACGCGACACCGAGTTCCGCATCGCAATCAATTTATCCCCACGACAATTTTTACAGTCTGAATTTCCTGTCCTGGTTGAACAAACACTGGAAGACATTAATTTATCTGCTCAATTTATTGAGTTTGAAATTACTGAAAACCACATCATGCAAGACATTGTTGCCGCCAAAAAGACCATGGAAATACTAGCGAACATGGGTATCGGTTTGTCGATTGATGACTTTGGAACCGGGTATTCTTCATTGTCTTATCTCAACCAGTTTCCAATCGCCAGACTAAAAATAGATCGCTCGTTTGTACAAGACATCAACAGTGAATCTGACAAATCAGCAATTGCCTTAGCAGTTATAGCTATGGCACACAGCATGAATCTGTCAGTAATTGCTGAAGGTGTAGAGAAAATAGAACAGTTGAATTTTCTTAAGGAAAAACAATGTGATGAAATCCAGGGATTTTATCTGTGCCAACCTATTCGAGCTTCAGAAGTACAGGATTTTTATGCAGATCTCAAGGCATCCTGAGTGACATCTGCAGTTTTTTTAGCTACAGTTTAAGAACTGTGTCAATCGGTTCTCAACAAAACCTCAAAGCCAGAATTATCAGCATTTACAGCTGACTTCCATGCAATGTTTTCATTAACATTGCTGAATCTTTCATTTGGTCTGAACACGATCATTTCTCAACTGTCCAGAACCCAAATGATTTGGTTTCGCCATACTATAATATTAAGGGTGTTTAAAGCTTTTTCAGAGATGAAAATGATTAAAACTGGCAGTGTTGATAAGAAATTCCAGGTATTTTGCTGTGACTCTTCTATACTGCGAAAACCCCATTTCATCAGGGATTCAATTTGAAGCAGTCATAAATACGAACAGCAGTTCTCAATTCTTTGGCTTGATAAATTGTCAGTCAGGGCAATAATAGTCATGAATTAAACTAATGCAACTTCAAGATATCAACCAGAATCTGTATGTTATTTCCAGAGACTGGTTGAATGATATTGAGAATGTTCAGACGTTTTCTGTAGATACAAAACTGATTTGTACTAGCGGTTAAACGCTTTGCTTACAGCAGAAACCAGATCTCTCTGTTCCTGACTGGGATCTGATTCAAATCTGGCGGTCTTTTCCATCAAGCTCAATACTGACTGCTTCTGATCCTGGCTAAATTGACTGATAGAATGCTCAACTATTTTCCCTGCCTTATCCGCCAAAGGAAAGGAATTTTTAAGCAAATGACTGCTCGAGACAAACATTGCTCTGGCTTTTTCAGCGTCCAGGTGCAAGTCGTCCTGAAAGATGGTTAACACCGCTTGTTTTTGTTCGGCACTCAATTCACCATCTGACAAAGCGGCACCCACAATCAGGACACAAGCAACATCTATGGGTTTGGTGAGCTGATAGAGCGGGTTAGCATGGTATTTCTTCTGCCAATGACGGCGCCGGCGCCACAGAAACGGATTAAGAGAATCCCAGGCACCGGATGTTTTCATTGCATTGATGGCCAAAAACAATCCGGCTATTGCAGTCAATAAACCAATCACAATATGCATTGTCAGCGCGTCCCGTACACCACTATGGTTTTGCCTTTGGCTGATAACAGTTTTTGCTCCTCAAGAACTTTCAGCACTCGACCAGCCATTTCACGAGAACAACCGACAATACGACCAAGTTCCTGCCTGGTAATACGGATTTGCATACCATCCGGATGTGTCATGGCATCAGGTTCTTTACATAAATCCATCAGGGTTCTGGCAATCCTTCCTGTGACATCAAGATATGCCAGATGACTGACTTTACGACTGGTTTGTAACAAACGAACCGATAATTGCTCCCCCAGACTGAACAGCAATTCAGTTGAATAAGGCTTCAGTTCTGTTTTAAGTAACTGCAAAAATCGTGAATGCTTGATTTCCGCCAATTGGCAGGGAGTTCGAGTCACGACCGACACTGAACGGGTCATTTCACCAATAAAGATTCCAGCTTCCCCGATGTATTCTCCTCGGTTCATATAGGCCAGAACGATCTCACGTTTACCATCTTCAGTTTCTTCCTGCATGGTAATCGCGACAGATCCTTCAATGATGTAATACAGCGTATCTCCAGAATCTCCGGGTTTGATGATTTCTTTTCGATGTGGATATCGTTTGGTATGACAAAAACTAAGGAATTTGCTTACTGCTTCCTCTCGTTCGGGAGCAGGAACCGGGCGTAATGGTGTTACTATCATGTTGACTCACTCACTCAGGCTGATTTACTTGACAATTTGTATAAATTAAGTGTAGTCAGTATTTATATTTTTGTAACAGTCTGTGAACAAATTCTGGTCAGCTCATTAGTGCCTGTAAATCAAATTTATTGCAGAAAATTTAATAGCAACCATTAATTCATTCAAATATTCAATTTGTTCTATGTGACAACCCGGAAGTCTGTGATAGCATCTTTGTTTTTTTGAGAATGGCAAATGCAAGCACGAATTAAATGGGTCGAAAATGTAGCATTTATGGCGAGTGCAGACAGTGGACACGCTGTTGCTATCGACGGGCCTCCAGATGGTGGTGGAAAAAACCTGGGCGTCAGACCCATGGAAATGATGTTGATGGGAATGGGAGGATGTACCGCCTATGATGTCATGACAATTCTGGGCAAAAGCCGCCAGGCTGTAACCGACTGCGTGGTTGAATTAAATGCAGAACGCGCTGATCAGATACCAAGCGTTTTCACCAGAATTCATGTGCATTTTATAGTGACAGGAAAAAACCTGTCGGAAAAAGTTGTTGAACGTGCAATACACCTTTCATCTGAAAAATACTGCTCTGCCTCAATAATGTTATCAAAGACTGTTGAAATTACCCATGATTTTGAAATTATTGAGTCTGAATAAATGATATGAAGAAACTTTCTTTACACGGTTTTAATAATATTACAAAATCCTTGAGTTTCAATATTTATGACATTTGCTACACAAAAACAGAACACAGAAAAAACTATATTCAATATATTAACCAATCATATAACGCAGAACGCCTGACCAGAATACTGCATGAAGTTACCGACATCATCGGTGCAACCGTGCTCAATGTCGCCAGACAGGACTATGAACCTCAAGGGTCAAGTGTAACAATGTTGATTGCTGAACAATCAACGCCCGATCAAAATACTGAAAACCGGGAAGAACCCGGCCCGGTTCCGGAAACAGTCGTTGCCCATCTGGACAAAAGTCATATTACTGTACATACCTACCCTGAAAGCCATCCATATTGTGGAATCAGCTCGTTCAGAGCGGATATTGATGTCTCGACCTGTGGGTGTATTTCACCGTTACGCGCGCTGAATTTTTTAATTCACAGCTTTGAATCAGATATTGTCGTTGTTGATTACCGGGTCCGTGGTTTCACACGCTATGAAGATGGCACCAAACTGTTTATCGATCATGAAATCAACTCAATTCAGAACTTCTTCTCTGAAGATATCAGAGCACGGTATACGATGGTTGATGTCAACCTGTATGAGGAAAACCTGTTTCACACCAAAATGATGCCTAGTCAATTCCATCTTGATGACTATTTATTCGATTATGACAAAGCTCCCTTAAACGAAACCGAGCGCCTGGAAGCAGAAAGACTGCTTAAACATGAGATATCAGAAATTTTTTACGGCCGTCATTTCAAAGACCGCATGGCACCTTCTTGAGCAACGGTTAAAGATCCCCAAGTTATCAATTGAATCGGGGGCTTCTTATCCGCGCGGCACGCTCATTCATTACATCAAGCCTGTTAATTGGTGTACCACACCTATATCGCAGGTTGTCATGGCCTGGATGTTAATAATTCCTTATATATGTAGTCGATATAGCGATCGATTCTGTGATCACTGAAATAATCAAATTCACCTTCTAGCAATCCTTTGAGAAAACCTCTTGTGCGGTCTTTTCCGCGTTGCAGTGGCGTCAATGTTTTTAATTTGCCGTGCGCATCCAGATACATTTCCTGACCACAATGCCGATACCCCAGCCACAATGGCGGCACTCGAGTGACAAGATCGTTATTGTTAACCCAGCGAAAATAGTCCAGCTTGACATGATTGATATAGCGTTTATTTCCTACTCGCGGGCTCCCATAGGAATAAATCTGCCTGGGGTTGGAGTCGATATGTGACAATAAACAGCGGCCTGCGCATATAACAGCCATAGCTCCACCTAGTGAATGCCCGGTAAACCAGAGTTGTTTCGTATTATCAGTTAACGTTTTCTCCAGGACTGGCCATAAATCATCGACTTCTTTCTTAAAGCCGCGATGTACTCTACCAATCGTTTCTGCAATCACAGTCAACGCATTCAGATCAGCTTTGATATCATTCCATTGGTTGGGTTCTGTGCCTCGACAGGCGATGACATGATCAGTATCACTGATGAATGAATACGCCTGCGCTCCATCTCGATCGTAATAGAGAACGTCTTGAAAATTAAGCTGCTCAACAATCTGTTCGACCTCTGATTCAGACAAATAGGAAATCATGGAAAGCTCGGCAAAGAGCAATGATTTCTCCAGATGTCCTAGCGATTCTATCGATGAATTGACAACTGAACGAACCAGTAAATCGTCAGCTTTTTGTTCGGATATCGGTTTATCCTGCTTGCAACAGTGCCGAATCTCCTCACCATGTTGATGAACCGTTTGATCCATTCAAAAAACCGAAATCTTGAAATGCTTTAAGTTCTAGGTGTTTTCAACACATTACAAAAAACAATCATTCAATGTCAACTCACGTCTGATTAAAGTTGCTGTTATGATTGCAGCAAACGTCTGATGCCCAACCAGCTTCCAACAACAAACAGCATTGTTCCCAGCACGCTCAATGCAAGCACACTATAACTCATTGCATCCCACGTTAAATCATAGCGGTCAAACCAGTTTGGCGGTGTGACTCCTGGAATACTGGGCAGATCCTCCTCACTACCCTCTCCTACAACCAGTTGTGCTTTCAAGCCGTTTTCAGTGTGCTGAGCCACATCACAATGTACCAGAAAAGTGCGATTTTCATTGGGCGTAATAAACGTTGCTTGCTTCTGGCCAGGACCGGTCAACTCAATATTGAACATTCCAAAAGGCGGGTAAACCGAGGGCGGTAATTCATGCAACATGAACTGATGACGCACATGATCTTTATTGACAAAAGTCACGTTGACCCGACTGCAAGGTTTGACTTTCCACTGCCCCTGATCATAACCAAACATGATACCACTGGTTTTGGATGCATATTCACGACCTGCTTTAACGGTGATATCAACAGTTTCGCTAATTTCGGTACAGCCTGGAGGCAATGTATTCCTGTTTTCATTCATGACCATACTGGTCATATCCATCTGCATGCCATGATGATGATGTTTTGAATGATCATGCTTGGACATATCCATCTTGTCCTCGGCATGGAGAACAGATGTTCCAAACCACTGAGTCAACAAAAAAAGCAATAGAATCGGTTGCAGTTTAATGTTCATTGACGAACCCTCCCGGATCTGAGACTCATGATCAATCCTGTCACCAACAAACATAACAACCCGATTAGCCCACCCATTATCATAAGTTGACGATATCCTGGTGTGACTGTGCCTGCCTGGCCCAGTAGGTCTGCAATCCCCATGCCGCTCCATACTGGTACTTTGCCAGCGTAATAATCCGGACTGAAAAACAGATTCAAATCCATGCCCTTAGTTTGAGGAATCCCCTCACTGTTGACATAATTCGAATAAGCAAGCATGTTGATATTTCCTCCTGGACTGATACCATCGGTTGTAATGGCTTTTTCAGAATGATCATGAAACAACCAGATGCCGTCACCATAACTATTCAATCCATCATTGGTTGTCAATAACTCCACATCGATGCGTTGTGCAGGAGCAATATTGAAGACATCTCTTGTAATTTGATTCTCGGCGCGAACTGGGACCCCATCGAAATGAGTGACTTTCGCCTTATGCCCATGGAAATGCAGCGCAACCGGTGTTGGTTGTCCGTTCAAGACTCGAAATTTCAGCTTTTGATCCTGCTCCACAACGACCATTGAGTCTATCAATGTCATCGGGAAAGAATGTCCGTTTAGTAAAAAATAATCTTCTGTGGAATCAGTGATGTCATACTGGCGATTCATGCGCTCCGCTATCAAGCGCGGGTCGTGAGATGTCTGGATAATCTGGCCCAGTTCCTTGTCGATTGACTGGTAATGCAAATCATATTCTGCATCGTAGTACAGTTTAGTTTCGACTGAGGGATGACGGACTTTGCCGTTACCGACATTCAGGGTCTGTACCCAGTTGTCGGGATGGTTTTCCTCGACAATAAACAACCCTTGCAAACCCATCATCAAATGTTTGTCTGTCTGAACATGGCAATGATAGAAATCAGTCCCTGCTCGCCGTGCCTTGAAAACGTAAGTGTGCTTTTTTCCTGGCAGCACGCCCATTTCACTGGCAAATGGCACACCATCATTACCGGAGCCAGACTCGGTAACAAACGGATGATCGACACCATGAAAATGGATTGAATGCGGGAAATAATGCGTGTTTTCAAGAGTAATCTCAACTGTATCACCTTGTTCGACACGAATCGCCGGAGACGGCAGGCGCAAGGTCTCATTGGCTTCCGATGTCAATGATGACTTGGTTGCCATACCACGCAATTTAGGAACAAATGCCCAGATTCCGGGGCGTTTTTCAGGAGCGACATGGTAACTTGGCGTCAGTTCCTGACTATCCGGTGTCGATCCATTCAACTCCGCAACTTCAAGCTTGATTCGAATAACATCCGGGTCGCCATCACCATCCCGATCATCCGACTTTAACACTGCATCCAATGCCAGATTGGTCTGCATTAAGCTGTGTCTTGATATTTTATCAGTTCCTTTTACAAAAGCAGCCACCTGATACGGAGTATCGGGTCTGCAAACTGCTGATTCAGCAATTTCGACGCCTTCGATAACTTGTGCTTTACGGAGTTTTTTCAGATCATCCCCGCGACAATATTTCTGAATCAATTCCAGTTTCTGCTCCTTGGTCTTTTCAGTTTTCAAGGTAGATGGAGGGTGTTGACCTGAGGTTGCATTGAGTTGTTCGTAATAATATCCAATCCCTGAGACAACAACCACAATCGCGAATAGGTAAAAAACAATTTTCATTTTAAAAACAGTAATAGAGTGAGTCGATCAATTATTTGAAATTTTAATCTTGTATTGTTAAAACATTGTTTGTAAAAAAGTTGTCGATTAGCCAATTAATTCTCTGTATGTCATAAGACACGTGCAATTCTCTCAACGCGCCAATATCATAACGAGTAAGCCAGCTACCTTTAACCAGAATCAATGGAAATTTGAGGACTGATGTGAAAAAGCTGTCACAAAATACGGGTCATTGTAATCAATCATGTGTTTCTTGTTCAATCTGCCGAGTTGTTACATCAACACAAAAACAGATGTTCTATTGGATAGAAGTGCATCGCAGATAGAGAGCAGTATGACACGCTTCTCAGCGGAAAATTCAAATCCTGTAAAGTCGATTCCATGATTTATCTATGGGATACCACAAGTCGGCTCACTAATAATTGTTAACGAATCCGACTCATTTTGGCTCATTAAAATATCGATCAATATTAAGAGGTGATTGATGCGCTTCAGTCAAAATACACTTGTTTTACGTTGGCATCATTCTCAATTACCGATACAATCGCCAACCTGTGTTTAAAAACCACCGAATTGCTTTGACTAGTCCATACTCCAGGAACCTGCTTTGATTGTCAGTCGTTATATCACACGCGAAATTGCATTGCCGACAGCGTTTATCGGCGTGTTGTTAACACTGTTATTTGTCGGCTATTCAGCAACCAAACATTTATCTGAAGCAGTTGAACGTGGCCTGCCTTATCAGGATGTATTCCAGCTTATCGGTTATGAAACCTTAATCGCAATTGAAATGCTGCTTCCTATGGCATTATTCCTTGCCATTGTTGTTGGAGTTGGCCGTCTGCATGCTGATCAGGAAGCTGTTTCCCTGTATAACGCCGGCATGAGTGAGTTTGGAATTCTCCGGATCGTATTCCGATTTGCTCTGCTGGTTGCGCTATGTGTAGGTGTACTATCAATCTTTGGGCGACCCTGGGCATATCAGTTTATATACCAAATGAAAGCATTATCCAAAGACGATTTTGATCTGGACAAAATTAAACCAGAGCACTTTTATGCAATCGATAAAGGTGATAACAACACATTTTTGATCTATGCCGATGATTTAGATGTCAGCAACAATCGTTTGAACAACGTTTTTTTTTCAACACAAAATCAAAATCGTACCCAGGTGATCCACTCTGAATATGCGATTCGACCTGAAAATGAACCCGGCAAACCCCGGCTTCTGAAATTCTTCAACGGCTACAGCTACGATCTGGATCAACATCAACCAATCGATGTAGTCCTTCACTTTAAAACGCTCACTATTCCTATTGGCGCAATAGATAACTCGGTTGGTTATAAAGCCAAATCTGCTTCAACTTATGCGCTTAGGCATTCTGACGTTCACAAAGACCAGGCTGAATTTCAATGGCGTTTGACTCGTCCACTAGCAACGCTGGTACTGGCCTGCCTGGCTGTCCCTTTATCCAGAACAAAACCCAGACAGGGTCGATACGCTAAAGCAGTCTGGGCCATTATTGTCTATGCCGTCTATTTCAACCTGACCGGAATTGCCAAATCCTGGTTAAAAGACGGTGCAGTCGGTGCAGTTCCCGGATTATGGTGGCCGGAACTGATATTGTTCATTGCGGTGATTCTGTTGATGTACTGGCCAACCATTCGCCTCAGATTCCATTCAAATCTCTCACAACCGCCAAGATGATTCTCAATACCATAGACCGTTACATTGCTGTCAATACCATCAAAGGCTGGTTTTTAATCATGCTGATCGTTCTTGCCCTGTTCAGTTTTCTCGAGCTTGTCAATCAGCTGGATGATGTCGGCAACGCGCGATATTCAATTAACGATGCGTTGTTATTTGTCCTGCTTACTATTCCCAAGCGGATTGTCATATTGACACCGGTCTCCGCTCTGGTCGGCAGTGTCATTGCCCTGGTCGGCATGGCAAACAATGGTGAACTGATGGCAATTCGTGCGGCTGGCATGTCAATTCAACGCATCATTGGCTCACTGTTTAAAACCGGCTTGATCATACTGGTTATTGCAATCGCTTTTGAACAATGGATTGCACCACCTTTGGAACACAAAGCCTTGCGCTTGTATAACATGAAAACATCTGATCTGGATATGTCTGGCAATAACGGTTTCTGGTCGCGCAACAATGATGATTATGTGCGTGTCGGTGAAATTGTCTATGGTCGCATTCCATCGGACATTGAAGTTTTCAAGTTTGATTCCAATCATCGCCTGCTGACCTACATCAAAGCTGATAATGCGCGTTTACTCGGTAGCAATGAATGGTTACTCAGCGATGCCGTTGTCAAACAATTTCAAAAAAAGTCTGCGAGTCAAACACAACATCAGGAGTATCACTGGAAATCGTTTTTAAGCTCCGCTGAAATACGTGCTCTTGAATTCCCCATAGACAGTCTCGCTATCGATGACTTGTCTGGTTATGTGGACTATCTGAAAAGCGTTGGTGAACCATATCAGGATCATCGCCACCAACTCTGGAAAAAAATCAGCAGACCTTTCTCAGCTGCTACGATGGTAATGCTGGCGTCACTTTTCGCCTTTGGTTCACAACGTGCTTTTAACAAGGGTAAACGCATTATTCAGGCTACAGTCGTCGCCCTGGTTCTGTATTTCGCCAGTGAAATCATAGCCAACACCGGTGTGTTAATTGGCGCTAACCCGATTGTCACTGCTGTCACACCAATTGTAATGATGCTGATGATTGTTGTCTTACAACTTAAACGTAAATTTTGATGCCAACTTTACGAAGTTTATAGCAATAACTATTCCTCTTTTGCGAAATCTTGGCAGTTCAGAAATTCATAACAAGAATATTTCAAATTGTTTATTTATTTTACACCAGCATTCCTAATTCAATATTTTTTTACACTTGTTGACACTTCCAGCTATATGACAATAAAGGGACAAGTCATAAAATAGTATACCTATTTAATTATTTGACCTGTTATTTATATATTTCACTTTTTATCAGCAGGTTACTAATTATAACTGTCAGTATGTTTTACACAAACCAAAAGACAACAACATAATAAATCAACAACAATTTAGTTTAATTTTCATTTAAACCCATCAATACTGTTGACACGGTTAAAACAAGTTGCTATTGTTCCCACATGGAATTGTGACCTGTTTCACAGTTATTCCAGAAGTTACAGACAAAGCAACCCCTTGGCTTAACTAGAAGCCAGGTGAATTTAGGGGAGAGTAGGCGGGCAGGCAAAAACTCAGCCTTCGCTAAGGAGAGACCAATATGGACATAAAACATCACAAGAAAATGATTGCGACAGCGTTTCTCGCCTTGATGGCTGGGCCGCAGTTGCAAGCAGCTATTGTCGGAATTGACAATTTCGACCAAACGACGCAGTTGCTCCAATTTAACCCTCCTCCAGGAGGCCCCACAATTGCAGCGGGCTCTACAGATTTCAATGAAGCCCAGGCCCCGGAAGCAATTGGAACATTTAGAGATCTGTTCATCCAGACTGACCAGGAAATAGCCTTCAACGATAGCGGTGAAATAGCTGTTGTCAGTACGCAAGGTCAGGTTCAAGTTGCAAATACTGTCAATTCACAGGTTAATGTTGCAATCACCTGGGATGGAAATGATGCAGCCACTACTGGAGCAGATGTTGACACCGATGGACTGGGCGGCGTTGACCTTATTGATGGAACAAACACCGGATTATTAATGGATATCGATTTTGCTGATCTTGGTGTTGACTTGACATTTAACATCTGGGATACGTCAGGTAATGTTGCATCTGTTTCAAGAGTTTTTTCCTCACAAGTTCAAAATGAGCAGGTCTTCTTCGCTTATTCGGATCTTGTTGGAGATTCAGTCGATTTGACTAACGTTGGCGCTATTCAGTTACTGGCTAGCGGACCTCAAGCATATGATGTTGACTTCAGTCTACTTCAATCCATCAACCCTGATGGACCGCCACCACCAACTCCTGTTTCAGCACCTGCTACTCTCACTCTGGTAGGTCTGGGAATGTTGGGAGTCACCATGACTGCACGGCGTCGCAAGCGGTAACCAGCGTAACAATGCATTCTAAAAAGGGCAGATTATTCTGCCCTTTTTTTTACCTGAATGTCTTCTAACCTAAACCGCCCTTCCTTTGTAACCAATTTCCATCATGAATTCTTGTCTTTTTTGATTTAGTTTCTGCAAAAAAAAAGGTGATACCGGGCCAACCGGCACCACCGTGTGGTGATTGCACTCATCCATGAGCGCCGAGGGAAAATATTTATTTTTATTATTATGTTATAAAACAGTCTCAGGACACTCAGTGTTCATGACAATCTACATGATTCCTGGCTCTTCCTGCCGGGTACTGTATTGCAGACTGAAATACCAGTAACCATCATTTGGCAAATCAGTTACCGTCCAGGTTTGCAAACTTCCAGCGACACCAGGTTCTGGCTCATTTTCCAGATTCTGAGCCGCAAACCAGGGAACGAAAGCATCACTTGACAATTTATACGATCGATTTGCTTTATCAAACCCTAACCAATCAACAATTGGTTTGTTTTTGGAAGTTTTTACACGATAACGCTTTGCTCCTTCGGGAACCTGCCAGGTTAATGTATATGTACCGTTATCATTTTTATCCACACGGACATCGACTGACTGATAACCATGCTTTGGCGCCGGTCTGAACAAATCATTATACATTAAAGCCTGTTGCTGCCCATTAGCCATCATCCCTGGCAGATATACACTTGTTCCACGGACATAATTCAGTTCAAATGCCTGGGCAAACAAATCGATACCGTCAAGGAAATCAACCCCGAACATATCATAAATATGTTGCAGGTAACGATCCGCGACATACACAGAATTATCAAAACCAGTCGCTTGATTTTCCCTGTCAAGATAATAGGTATAACTTAATCCATTAGTCGAACCATCTTCGTTTCGCATCATTTCCCTGAACAGAAAATAAGCATGACCTAAAACCACATCTTCAAGCTCTTCAGTTCTATATTTAATCCCGGCCTGATGCAGTGTTCGCAACACTTGATAATACGTTTCACCGGAAATATGCACACCAAAGAAATTATGAATCACTCGTTCTTCATAACCTTCTGCAACAGACATGTTGAGAAATCCACGTTGTTTATCCTGACCACGGCTTTCTCTTTGAATATCACTTGCTTCTGATTCAACAAGTAAATCAATGCCACTTTTCACCTCTTCAAGATATCGCTCATCCCGGGTAAATCCATAGAGCCATGCGAAATTCTCAAAGCGGCGCAACCATGCACGATAATACGGTGTTTCAGGAAACGGAAAATAATATGAACGTTCGTCAAACAGTTGATCTTCTCCATAATCAATGATTGCCTGTCGTACCCGCTCACTGCCTGTCATAAAGTAAATTAACGGCAGATAGCGGGTTAACTGATGCTCACTATCGTATTTATTGAGACCTCGCTGTTCAGCATAAGGAACATTCAAATTTGGAAAGTGCTCCAGATCAAACCCGTCAGAGTGCGCGATTGCAGAGTCTGTTTCGAAATCAGTGGATTGCAAGACTCTTAACAAATGCATCGGATCACCACCTCTCCAGAATTCAACGATATCTGCCAGGTAATCCGTATAGTGCCGACGCCAGTGGGTAAAGCGCTTCACTTTAAACGAGGCAATACTGGATGATTTGATTGAATCCGGTTCAAATCCATTGTATTTATCGAAATAACTTTCTTCTTCGCTGTATGAAATCATCTTGTTTTCACCCAGCAAGGCATTGGCATGTCGATAATACTCAAAATCTGCTTTGGCAACCAATGGCCAATCCAACTTATGGCGCATGATACCAGGATCAGCTTGCTGGAAACCGATTACGAATTCTCTGGTTTGATGCCCACCCCAGTTAAACTGCTGATTGTGTTTACCACTGTGTCGAGAATGCAAGCCGATATCAATTTGTCCGTTACCATCAATTTCAAATGAAGCCGGGAAGTGATTGACCATCCAGCGTTGTGCCAGGCTGATACTTTGCCCGCCGCTTTCTACATGAGCGTAAGCAACGCTGTGCGTATTACCGCCTTGCAACAGTGTATTACCTGCCATAACGACTCGGACTCCTTTATTGGAATTCTGGTAGTTATAGATATAACTGGAATCACAAACACCAGCGACTGTTGGTGTCCAGTAATAACAATTACTGATTTCATCCTGGTTATATGGATGATTATCCACAAACCCCTGATAGATTAATGCTGTTTCACTTGCTTGCAATGAATCCTGCCAGCTCGATCCATCCTCGGTTACAAATGACACTGTGGGCTGATCATTCGCCATCACCATGCGCACACCATACGCATCAAATGTCTGCGTATCGAGTTCCTGTTGAGAAGCATTGCGCATGGTCACCTGCGTTTTGACATCCGCACTGTCACGAACGAAATGCAACCTGGCCGTATACCAGAAATGTCCACTTCCCTGTACATTTTGCAAGCGTCCATCGATACGAATGACAGCAGTTACAGGACCGTTTTTCTCAATCGTGACCTGGGTTGAATCATCATTCAGCGACGTGTACTGCTGACCATTTTTAACTGAGTACACATACATGGCATCAGATAACTGCTGTTGTCCATCGACTACTACCGAGGTCAGAAGACTTGAGCTATCCTGATCGATATTGAATTGTGCAAAACCAGTGTCAACAGTAATTATTCCGCCTGATTGTTGCACCAGGTCGTTTCCTGACCAAGGATGATTACTATTTGTCAACTCGTAACGGGTCTGGCCACCTGCACTGACTGAAGCCAGAAAATCAATCTGCAGCCAGCGAATCTCGCCATTCGGATAATGGCTTAACGCTTTAAATTGAGCAGCTGATGCACCAACTAACGCCAATTGCCCGACAGATTGAATTCCTGTTCCCTGTTGCAGAGGTACGCCAACACTGACCAGTTCATTGTTATACGCAACACCGGCAATATGCGATGGACGCGCTTCCATCACGGTCAAAACAGGTAGCTCTCCCTGACCGAACGTTTCAGTGAACACCCTGACACTATCATTTTGAGCGACATCAGCGCCATATTCATCTTGATCATTCACACCGATTGGATGATCCGAGTTTGGCGGATCAACAGGGTCAATTGGATCGACCGGATTCGCAGGATCAACCGGATCGACGTCATGATTATTGTCGGATTGATTTGAACCAGAGCCGTTTGTTGATGACAGTTTGTAAAAATAGACATTCTGGTCAACATCATTGACGACAATTAATGCATTTTTTGAAGCAACATACCTGAATCGACCGTAAGTCCCTTGTTGCGCTGCTCTGGTTGGTATTACAGCATTACCTGCAGCCGGTACACGTTTGGCCCATTTAAATTCATCCAGGTCTAAGACATAGATATCCTCTGGTTGCAAGCCTTTTTGTGGATCACCACTCCAGGCCACCATGGTTTTATCTGCGCTGTTATAAATCAG
>JAHZJL010000111.1 GCA_022600935.1 Gammaproteobacteria bacterium | reverse complement strand
TTTGTATAAGAAGTGCCGTTCATCATCTTCAAACTCAGGATTACCCATCATTCTGGAACGACCCACTAAAGAATACGCCTGGCAAGGCGGCCCACCAATGAGAGCCCACTTCTTAGATGATTTGAGTCTGTCACTAATGATTTTCTGAACTTCATTATGCGTTTCTTCGCCCAAAGATACTTTTAAAGCCGCCTCTTCAGCATGCCTCCAATGGTTATTATGTTTCTCTATTAATTCCGCTTTCTCAATACTTCCTTCCAGATAGGCATAATAATCATCTGGCACATTATTCTTTGAATAGGATTTATAGAAATGCCTTAATAACAAAGTCTGGTGCGCAAATTCATCTTGCTCAATGGAAGCAACAGACCTGAATACTTTTGAATTATTTGAAAAGTATAGTTCAGAAAATCCCTCGCCTAACCCGCCTGGGCCAGCAAACAGATCTATTATTGGGTATGTCACATACTTTTTACTCATTTCTTACCTGCTTTACTTTTCTTTTGTGTTATTCAACGCTCAATATCTTCACGTTTAAACCGCCAACTACCACCCACTATGAATCCAGGTAATTTGTCGACTCTGAAAAAACGTGTTTACCGGTCCAGGCTGGGGCTGCTCAAGCTAAAATCACCTGAATCCTTTCAGTAGGCACCTATATTTCCTGAGCACATGCCAGAATTCAGGCCAAACAATCCGCAACATGCGGAGGGTTAACCGAATGTTGTGGCCAGTGCCGCACAAAATGGAATGTAACGCATCACCAAGCTCGCCTTTCAGGTGATTGCGGCGTAACAGCCCATCGTTTTTAACAAATCTGTACGCACCACGTTAAATTTGATCATTAAATACAAAGTAAAGCACTGTCTGGCTTTGCATCAATTTCAATTCAACTACACTTCTAAGTACACGTTATTAAACAGTATCAAGATACGAAAATTTGCTTTGACCTTGGGGGTCAAGCAATTTTTTTGTGTTTGTGATAAACCAATCGAATCGTTAATTAAAAACGTTTTCACTGCTATTTCCCAATTTTTTAAACATTTAGATGAGTCTTACAAGCGACATCAAGATATTAATTTTTTTGGTTTTCTGTTTATTCACTGTTGGGTGCAAAGAAACAAATCCTGAGAAGACCAACATCCAGCGCGATGAGAAGCAACAGATTGAGTTGGACGTTCAATCTGAAGTACAACAATCGGCACTTCCTGTTATTCCCACAGATGATATACAGAACTGGTTGACAGTTGAAGGAACTGTTCTGGATCATGCTGGAAACCCTCTTGCTGGTGCGCGTGTTTGTATAGCAGGGACAACTGTACTTGCTGACCATACAGGTCATTTTGAATTTTCAGAGTTACCGCGGGAGAATGACATGTTGATTGTTATGACTCCTGAATACCGTACCGAATATCTGCCGGTTTATCTCAGTTATCCGGACTCTGTTGATCGCGTGACAATTGACCCGGTTGTGATCAACCCACGTTGGCCGGGACATGTGCGGATGTTGTTTGGAGGCGATGTTGCATTTGGACGGCGTTTTCTAGATCCATCTAACCAGACGCCCCTGGATCAGATACCGGAAGATCATCCAGAGGCGCTGATCCAGGCATCCGATCCGGAAACGGGGACAAAACAAGTATTACAAGCCATTCGTCCCTGGTATCAGGAAGCAGATTACGGAATTTTTAATTTTGAAACACCGATTACCGACAATCCAGCGACACCTCACCTGGAAAAAGACTTTGCTTTTTATACCTTGCCAGGGTCAGTACCTGCATTAAACTGGTTAGGAATTGATTATGTTTCCCTTGGTAACAATCATACTTACGATTATCTCGAGCAAGGTTTGATTGATACCTTGTACCATCTGGATAATCATCAGATAGCCCATAGCGGAGCCGGTCTTGATGTTGTGGAAGCGTTTAAATCTCATCGGGTGACATTAGGCGAATCAAGGTACGGTTTTTTATCGATGAATTCGATTACCGGTAGCGAGCACAGCGAATCCTATGTCGCCGATATTATCAAAGGTGGTGCTGCCAACCTGAACAGTACCAGCAATGTCGCCAAATCCATTGCCCGTGAAGCGAATAACGGTGTGATTCCCATTGTTCAATTGCACATGGGAAATGAATATGTGTTTGAGCCGTCTGAGTATTCGATTAATCGAATGCAGCTTGCTTCAGATAATGGTTCACCACTGACAATCTCACATCATCCACATGTTGCTCAAGGGGTTGGCATTCTTAACGGTACGGTGAACGTGCTGGGTTTGGGTAATCTGGCATTTGATCAGGCACGACTGGAAACCATGATGGGCGTGATGGCGCGTGTTGACATGAATGCTGATTCAGTCGAACAGTTACGGATGTTGCCAGTCTATCTGGAGAATTTTGCACCGATTCCTGTCAGTGGTCGTCTTGCCAGCTCGTTTATTCGGCGTCTGGGAGAATTTTCCCACGATTATGGTGGTTTTATTTATCCATATAACGGCCAAGGTTGGGTTCCACTCAATGGTGCACAACCGGTAACATTGGATAATACTGTCACGATAGAAATCAATATCCCCGAGTCAGGAAGCACTATTGTCGATTTACGCAGCTGGGCGCATCAGGATGAATCGTTGCTGAAAATTGCAACCGACAGCAATCTGAAAATCGAAACCGGGCGCGATATTTTCGGTCATGGTGATTTTGAAGACTGGGATGCTGATCAGGATCGACAGGAAGCAGCACGATGGGATATTAGTGGCAGTTCGCGTTACATCTGCCAGGATGATGTTTACAAAGGTACCAATGCGTTGTGCAGTACACGCACCTACCGAAGCAGCAGTGATTCAGTGACAGCGGTACGTAACCGGGTGCGTGTGATGGGTGATGCACTGGATGTTCCTAATAAAAACTTGTCCCTGTTCGGCTATATGAAAGGCGAAAACGCTGGCGCGATCACCATGCAGACTCGTTATTTTGCCAGTTTTGGAGGTCGTGAATTTGGTGAAGAGAATGCGGTAACCCATCCCGGTGGTACGTTTGACTGGCAACCGTTCAGTGCAGCGCTGCATATGCCGGAAGAAGTCGAACTGGAAGAGGGTCAGTTACCGGAAGCCAATAATGCGCGCGCAGTGCGACTGTTTATTCGTCATTCGCCGCCAGCTATCGATGAGGCTTTGCTGCGCATCGATGAAGTGGCCATCATCAACTGGGAAAACCAAATCAGGCCTGAAACCGAGATGCGCGTTCCACATGCCAAAGACTTTCTACGCATCACCGGTGAACAAGGTGTTCATCGACTGAAACTGTCATTCAGACGTTTTGTCCCGTTTTAATTCAATTAAACAGCAGGTTGACCCGTTCAAAAGTAACATCCATTGTTGATCCCAGCTCAACCGAACAAAGACTTGTGCAGGTAAACCTGAAGGTTTGACAAAACACTGCTGAGGGATAGAAACAGAAGCAATACGACAGTTTTTTTCTTGAAGAAAAAATATTGTCATGACATTGATTAAACTGTTATCTCCCCCTCATGCATACAAACACCACCATTCATTGGTTCAGACAGGATTTGAGATTAGCTGACAACCCAGCATTGAGTGCCGCTGCAGAAAGAGGCCGTGTTGTCCCTGTTTTCATACTGGATACCAACCAGATCAGTCAAGCGAATTTGGGATCTGCCAGCCGCTGGTGGTTACATTATTCGCTACAATCACTGAATCGTTCTCTCAAAGGGGCACTCAACGTTTACCAGGGAGATCCACTTGAGATATTGACTAATCTTGTTCACCGATTCGATGCTGATGCAATCTGCTGGAACCGCTGTTACGAGCCCTGGAGTATTGAACGGGATTGTGTCATAAAATCAAGCCTTTCAAGACACGCCGAAGTCCAGTCGTATAACGGTAGTTTGTTATGGGAGCCCTGGACCATCAGCAAACAGGATGGAAATCCCTATAAAGTATTTAGCGCATACTACCGCAAAGGGTGTTTGGCTGCACCTGAACCTGCGGAGCCATTACCAGCGCCTTTACATATCGAATGCATCAAGGATAAAGCAAATCAATTATCGCTTGATGAATTGTCTTTATTACCAAAAATTCGTTGGGATAAAAAACTGGAAACCCGTTGGCAAATTGGTGAGCAGTCAGCTGCTCAACGTTTGCATCAATTTGTTGATCACTCAATGTCGACTTACAAGGATACACGCGATTTTCCATCTGGACACACCACATCCAGACTTTCACCACATCTGCATTTTGGAGAAATTTCTGCCCGGCAAATATGGACAACCAGCAAACAATCTGGAGAAGATACAAATCTGGATAAATTTTTAAGTGAACTGGTCTGGCGAGAGTTTTCCTGTTATCTGCTCTATCATTTTGCGGATTTACCGCATAACAACTTCCAGAATAAATTCGATCGGTTTCCCTGGCGTGATAACAATGACCCCAAATTTCAGGCCTGGACCAAAGGTCAGACAGGTTACCCACTGGTTGATGCCGGAATGAGGGAATTGTGGAATACCGGATTTATGCATAATCGAGTGCGTATGGTTGCTGCCTCTTTTCTGGTCAAGAATCTTATGATTCACTGGCGTCATGGCAAGGACTGGTTTAACGATTGTCTGGTTGATGCCGATCTGGCAAGCAATAGCGCAAGCTGGCAATGGGTAGCAGGGAGTGGGGCAGATGCAGCACCATATTTCCGTATATTCAACCCGACGACACAAGGCCAAAAATTCGACCCTGATGGAATGTATACCCGAAGTCATATTCCGGAACTGAGTCAACTTCCGAATCGTTATCTGTTTACACCCTGGCAAGCGCCAGATACAGTTCTTCAGGACTGCGGATTAAAGTCAGGTATCGATTATCCGAAACCGGTTGTCGACCTGTCTGTGACAAGACAACGTGCTTTAGCAGCATTCAGGCAGTTAAATACACAAGAGGCAAGACGTGCATAACCAGCATAAAGGAGAATATACTCTTACTTCGATTCGCTTTTCACACTATGTGGAAAAGGTCAGATGGACATTGGACAGGTTAGGCATTCCTTATCATGAGCGCTATGTGTTGCCTGTTATGCATTTCTTTATCACACCATTTATAGTCCGTGGCTCAGGTCATCGGGATAGTCAGTCTACACGGTTTTCAACACCAATTCTCAGCACTGACGAGGGACAGGTAATCGCCAAATCAACGGCGATCATGCATTATTTATCAGATCGTTATCTGAAAAAGGAATACAGCTTGTTTCCATCGCAAGACGTGATCAATCTGGATAATCAATTTAACGAAAATCTTGGGCCGGCGACGCGCCGTATTCTTTACTATTATTCCTTGAACAAACCTGAAATCATGTTCAAACTGGCGGATAACAATGCCGGTGCTATACAGGCTGGAGTTTACAAGCTGTTGTATCCACTCAGTCGTCGCTTGATGGCTAAAGCGTTGGAGATTACTCAAGCTGAGGCCGAGCAGAGCCTGGAGCATGTCTTCAAAGCTTATGATGATATCGAAGACAGACTCAGCGATGGCAGACAGTTTCTGTTTGAAAACAGGTTAACTGCCGCCGATATCAGCTTTGCCTGTCTGGGTGGTATTCTCATGTTACCAACAGTCCAGGAGGGTTATGCAGCGTATCTACCTCCTATCAACGAAGTCGATCCAAAACTGGCAGAAATAGCTCATCAACTGCGCGATCATAAAGCAGGCCAGTGGGCTTTATCCTTGTTTAGAGAATATCGAGGACAACGAATTTTACCGGGCAAACCTTTATTAAAAGCCAGTCCAAACTGAATCATCCCTTTAAGTCACGAATAAACTATTTACTCCCCACAGTGTAGTTAAACTCAATCGTCATTGCCAGTTAGCTTTGCTGTTTTCGTTTGAGTAAATTTCAGAACAAGTGGATATCACCATTAACACTGTCACACTGAAAAACCTCCACGACCTGTCAAATCTTTGACTCACCATGCAGTCAATTCAGAAAACTTCGTCAGGATACCCATCCCTGATATCGAAATGATGTGACTAAACAGTATTAATTTACAGATTAAACTATTTGGTTTTAAAGTGTTTTTTATCAGCACTGTGAATTGATGAGTTGAAAATAATCATTGGCATGCTGTTCTCGTGGAAATATCTTTAGTCTTTAATTATTCAATAACGTATTCTGTTCTGTACATTTTTCCAGAATTTCTGTTTGGTTGTAAGAGTGTTGATTATTTTAGGCATTACAAAAATTGCACCTTATATCAATAAGGTATTCGGGTTTTTTAAGTAAGTGTTAAAAAATTCAAACAAATTGCGATTGCAAGTTTTTTTATTCAGGAGTATAAAGGCTCAGAGGCGGCTTTACAGTTTGTAACATTCACATAATATTTCTTGAGCTTAGAAATTCTCATAGGAGGAAATATGAGCTCTATACAGTTACAACTTTTCAAGATTTTTGGTTTGGTATTACTAACAATATCTATTCCTGTACATGCTGTTGTTGTAACCACCGGTTGCGCGGGAGGGATGTCGTGTACACTCACTGAGCTTTACAATGGCGGTACGATTTTAATAGGGCAAGATGTACTTTTTAATAACTGGAGTCAAAATATTGGTGGTAACTCTGGTAATGTAAACCCAAATAATATCATTGTTACGGGCGTCGATAATGGCGGTTCAGTTGGTTTGAGCTTTGTCATTAACCCGGCACTGTCTGTTGTTGGGCTTGATGACGAATTGGAACTGACGTTTAATTTCGATGCATCAATCAGCACGCCTTCAACTCGTACTATTACCCAGGCAACTCTGGATTTAACTAGCCAGACTATAGGCGGCGATGCGTTTGTTGAATTAAATGAGACGCTTACTCCGGGTGGCTCGATGCAAGTATTTGTAGAACCAGGTGATCAAGTTTTGTCCCAATCCACTCTTCTCGCAGACCTGATGGCAATAGCGATAGAGGGTAATGTCCAGATGGGGTCATTCGAGAATGACTCCTCAGCAACACTTGCTCAGTTTGATTATGGTTTTACCATTGCCGGAACTCCGATTCCTGTTCCTGCAGCCTTTCCTTTATTTCTTTCCGCGCTTATTGGTTTGAGGCTGTTTGGTAAGAAAACAGGTAAAGTTACTTAATTCCAAAAATGCAAGTCACCTGGTTATTAAGTAACCAGTCGTGATGATTAAATCGTTCGGTATTAAATCCAGATGTTTTAGATAATACCGGACGATCTGCTTCGCTATTTAGCTGGAAGGAGGGTCAAAATGCATCAAATTTCTTTTAAAACACAGCGATCGATAGGCTCGGTGAGTAGCGTTTTACTATTGACTGTGAGTATAGGCTGGAGTCCAACTATTCAATCTGGCACTGATCCATTTCTTGCCGAAATCAATATGTTCGCAGGTAATTTTGCACCGCGTGGTTGGGCGCAATGTGATGGAACTTTACTCTCTATTGAACTAAATCAATCTTTGTTTTCACTGTTGGGTAATGACTTTGGGGGAGATGGCCGAACCAGTTTTGCCTTGCCCGATATGCGTGGGCGAGTGCCGATTCATGCAGGTCAGGGAACGAATTTAACCAATCGCTCACTAGGTGTGATGGGCGGGGCTGAAACCGTAACCCTGGATGTGTCTCAAATCCCGAACCATAGTCATACTGCAACTTCAACGTTACACGCCAGTTCAGTGAACAGCGGCAACACCAGTGTTCCAACAGGTGCTGTTTTAGCCGATGATGGGTCAGACAATATTTACGCGGCTGTCACGCCGAATGTCGATATGTCAACTGATGCTGTAACGACTACACTTGGCAATCCAAACGGCAGCCAGGGACATGAAAATATGCAACCCTTCAGTGTTATCAATTTCATTATTGCAATTGACGGAACATTTCCTCCGCGCAACTAAACGTAAGCAGCTCATTGTAATATAACGCCTGCCATCATAAGGAGTATGGATATGAGATATTTACTCACATCAAAGATCAGTAAACTATTGCTTAGTTTGTGCTGTGCATTTCTCTTCAGCTCAGGTATAACCTGGAGCCCTTTCGCCAAAGCCGGGATTTCACCTTATATAGGGGAAATTACCATGTTTGGAGGCAACTTTGCGCCTACCGGCTGGGCATTGTGCAATGGTCAGATTCTTGATACGGAACAAAATCCAGCTTTGTTCTCTATAATTGGCGCCACATACGGTGGTAATGGTAGAACCACATTCGCTTTACCCGATCTTCAAGGAAGACTGCCTATGCATAAGGGGCAAGGTGTTGGATTGACAAATCGTAGCATCGGGGCTCAAGGCGGTGCAGAGACGGTTACATTGTCCAGCAGTGAAATCCCCCATTCTCATTCCGCGACATCAGTTTTGAGAGCGAGCACAACAAGCGGTACGACGAATGCTCCTGCAGGAACAGTGTTAGCAGAGGACGGTGGAGACAAAATTTATGAAGTCGTAGCGCCGAATGTTGAAATGTCTGCCAGCGCGATTACAACCACTGTCGGCAATAGTTCAATAGGCGGGACTCAAGCACATCCCAACATGCAACCTTACACTGTGGTTAACTTCATTATCGCGATAATAGGTGTCATTCCTACTCAAACATAATGTTGGCAATATTAAACCGGGAATTGAGTGATAACTTGTCGAAATTACGCGATAGTTGGATATTCTCATGAATGTTTCCGTCAACAAGTTTTCCAGCTTTACCTAATCAATAAGGGAGTTCGGCAATGAATAACAGAATCTCATTAAAACTTTCATTTCACATGTTAACCCTTTTCAGTGTTTTATTGCTTGGCTCAATCCTGGTGTGGAGCCCAGCCCTCAAAGCAGACACCCCTTTTATCGGGGAAATACGGATGTTTGGCGGCTCGTTTGCACCCCGGAACTGGGTATTTTGTAATGGTCAAACATTAGATATATCTAGTTTTACGGAGTTATTTGCAGTCCTTGGGATTACATATGGAGGCGACGGACGAACGACTGTCGGTGTACCGGATATGAAAGGCCGTGCGCCAATGCATGCAGGATCAGGTTCAGGTTTGACTACCCGCAGGTTAGGAGAGAAGGGAGGTGTTGAGACTGTTACCTTGACTGCAAATCAAATACCGGTGCACACCCATACAGCGACATCACTATTACATGCCACCTCTACAGACGGCACAGTAATTGACCCAACTGGAGCAGTGTTGGCTGATGACGGCAGAGATAGAATTTACAATACACAAGTACCCGACGTAACCATGTCGGCTGAGTCCATTACAACTACAGTTAACAATGCCGGTGGTGGTGGTGGGCATCCCAATATGATGCCTTATACAGTCGTTAATTTTATTATTGCGACAAGTGGTATATTCCCTCCACAATCATAGCTGTTTAGTAAGCATGTTGAAGTTAGCAGCGCACCTATTTTTTTAACATTTAACGATAACTTACATGTTGACCTGTTTGATTTACAGTTTTTCTTGATTAAAACCATATAACTATTTTACTGGCCGCGCGCATTAGCGCCACTTTTTTGAACCTAAGACGCAAAGAATAGCAGATAAATTTACTCAACTGGCTCAAATAATAATATTGCTTTGACAGAAACAATGAGATTAAAGATTTTACGTGCGTCGTTGATTTTATTGGTATCAATTTCGGTTTATGCAAGTGAAGACTTGCAAACTGAATTGCAAAATGCGCAGGCTGCCCTATCGGCTGGTAAATACGATAAAGCCTATTCTGAATACAGCCGCATCGCCAAACAGCACGATCACCCTTTTGCCCAGTTTAGCCTGGCCTTGTTTCATAACATTGGTTGGGGACGGCCTGTTAATCGTGTTGAAGCCTGCCGCTGGTTTGAAAAAGCAGCCAAAGGTAAAGTGGTGGCAGCGCAACATTTTTTTGCCGATTGCCTGGTAGAGGGTGTGCATCGCAAGGCGGATTCAGTTGAAGCCATCACATGGTATGAAAAAGCTGCTGATAAAGGGCATGTGACATCGCTTTGCTCAATCGCCAGGCTTTATATCAACGGAACCGGTGTTGAAAAAAAACCTGAAAAAGGGCTTGAATATTGCCGCAGAGCTGCAAAAGGCGGAAATCGTCAAGCTCAATTGCAGATAGGTCGTTTCTTTTGGGAAGGCGATTCATCCATCCACAATCCGGATAAAGCAAAAATGTGGTTTGAACACGCTGCACAAGCCAGATCGATTGACGCAGCATACTACCTCGGCCAGGTTTATGAAAACTACTTGAAAGATCAGAACACAGCACTTTACTGGTATGAACAAGCTGCCAGCCAAGGCTTTTTGCCCGCTTATTTTGCCACTGCGAATCTTTATTTTTTTATCCCGCCTCAAACCAACAGCGGTAAGCGTTCGGCAAAACATCTGGCTAAAACCTATTTGTGGCTGAGTGCAACCAAACGCGCTTCGGACAATCCTGAAGAAACGGCAAAAGCGGCGCAAATGCTGGAACAAATCAATAAAATCATGCCGCAGACTTGGTTGGCCGATTTGGATAAAAAAGTTGACCAGCATTTAGCCGAGTATAACAAGTGATCAAATCGGGCTTTGTTGATCCGACTTTTCGAAATTGCCTGATGTGTTGCTGGCTTGTTGTATTTAATCAAGCAGCAACTGCAGCGACTGTTTTGGTTGAACGCCATTTGGAACGTGGTCAACTCATCAGCGTCTATGCTAAAAATCAACCCGTAGATTCACTTTTACAAGATATTTGCCAGGCTGCGCATGTTCAGCTCACTTTACACGGAACATTTGCGTCTGAAATCAGCGTTGCTTTCGATAAGCTTCCCTTAAACCAGGTGATCAGACGACTGATTGCGAATTACGCCAGAATCTGGATGATTACATATGCGGATCAGCCAGATAATCAATCCCCATTGGTTGAAGCAATACAGGTTTATCTAGACAGCCAACAAGTTTTCACAACAACGGTTCTTGATGATGACCCTGCCATTGGCGAAAGACTCGACTATCTTGAATATCTGGCAAGTGGACCTGAAAGCGAAGCACTCCCTGAAATTGCTGGAATCTTGTCTGCCAGGAACAACGCCTTGATTGTCAAACAGCGTGCCGTTGAAATTTTAGCCTCATTCAAAAGCGACCAGGTCGCAGAGACGCTGGCCAATGGTTTAGGAAGTAACCCACCAGAATTGAAAACAAGCATTATTAATGCTCTGGGACAGCTCAAAAACCAGCAATCCAGTTTGATTCTAGCTCAAATCCTTTACGGTGAAACAGATAACGATGTGCGGCTGCAAGCTGTCGAGCAACTTAATTCGTTTGATACTCCTGCAGCCAGAGCTTTTTTAAAAAGCGCTGCTCTTGACAGCAACCAGCAGATTCAGCAGGAAGCCCGTTATGCGCTGGATGCTTTAGATATCCCAGAACTTTGACTGCCTCTCAATTTTACTTTACTTGCCTCTATTGCTGTATTGATTTTTCAAGTAGGGCCGATTGATCAATTATGAATTGCTCTCTTGTTCAATAGGGCCAAAACTTGAAGGGCCAGCCCTTCAAGTTTGACCCTTTCAGTTCTAAATCCGATTCATCTTCTTTAATTTCCAGCAATATCAAAGCGATCCAGTGTCATAACTTTGACCCAGGCATTTACAAAGTCATTCACGAATTTTTGTTTCGCATCATCAGACGCATAGACTTCGGAAATGGCACGTAATTCAGTGTTAGAACCGAATATCAGATCGACTGGTGTGGCATACCATTTTGGCTCACCGGTTTGTCGATCAAGCCCTTGATACACACCTTCTGTTTGTGCTGATTTTTCCCAGCGAGTGGACATGTCGAGTAAATTGACAAAAAAATCGTTGCTCAAGGTGCCAGGTTGATCAGTAAACATACCGTATGGTGAGCCATCAGTATTGGCATTCAATACACGCATTCCACCAATCAGTACTGTCATCTCCGGCACTGTTAACGTCAGGTTATTTGCTTTATCGATGAGCATTTCGACTGATGACAGAGGGCTTTTTGCATTGTAATAATTACGGAATCCATCGGCTGTTGATTCAAGTACTGCAAAGGAATTGATATCTGTTTGCTCTTGTGATGCATCAGCACGCCCTGCAATAAATGGTACATTGACGTCATAACCAGCATTTTGTGCTGCTTTTTCAATGGCCGCTGCTCCACCTAAAATAATGAGATCGGCCAGAGACACTTGCCTGTTTCCTGGCGGATCTGAAAACAGGCCAAACAACGACTCTTCACGCGTACCTTCGTTAAATTTCTTTTGTATAGCTTCCAGCGTACTCAACACAGTTGCCAATTCGTTCGGGCTGTTTGCTTGCCAGCCTTTTTGCGGTTCCAGACGAATGCGTGCGCCATTGCCGCCACCGCGCATATCCGTTCCACGGAAACTGGACGCTGATGCCCAGGCTGTTCTGACTAATTGCGGTATAGTTAAACCTGAATCCAGTATTTCGGCTTTTAATTCAGAGATATCATTTTCGGAAATCAGATCGTAATCAACCGCTGGAATCGGGTCTTGCCATATAAAAGCCTGTTTGGGTATATCGTTACCTAAATAGCGAGCTTTTGGCCCCATATCCCGATGTGTCAGTTTGAACCAGGCTTTAGCAAACGCCAGATCAAATTCATCCGGATGATTCAGGAATCGCCGGGCTATTTTGTTATAACTGGGGTCAAACTTTAATGCCAGATCGGTGGTTAACATAATTGGCGCATGACGTTTGGTTGAATCGTGCGCATCTGGAACAAATTTAACTTCATCCGCATTTTTTGGTATCCATTGCGTTGCTCCAGCCGGGCTTTTGGTTTGAACCCACTCAAAATTAAACAGGTTTTGCAGAAAGTTCATGCTCCAGGCGGTTGGTGTTATGGTCCAGGCGCCTTCCAGTCCACTGGTGATGGTATCAGCTCCGTTGCCTTTACCACATCTGTTCTTCCAGCCCAAACCTTGTTCTTCTAAACCGGCAGCAGCGGGTTCCGGACCAAGACAATCTTCCGGTTTATGCGCGCCGTGGGTTTTACCGAAGGAATGACCACCGGCAATCAACGCCACTGTTTCTTCATCGTTCATTGCCATCCGCGCAAAGGTGACGCGTATATCCTGAGCGGCCAACAGTGGATCGGGATTACCGCCCGGTCCTTCAGGATTGACATAAATCAAACCCATTTGCACAGCGGCAAGTGGCTTTTTCAGTTTTCTGTCGCCGTGGTAGCGTTTTGCATCCGAGAGAAGCTTTTTTTCGTTACCCCAGTTCACCATTTCAGGTTCCCAGTCATCTTCTCGTCCACCGGCAAAACCCAGCGTTTTGAACCCCATTGATTCCATTGCCACGTTACCGGTTAAAACCATCAGGTCACTCCATGAAATTTTACGGCCATATTTTTGTTTAACAGGCCAGAGTAACCGACGCGCTTTGTCCAGATTTCCATTATCCGGCCAGCTATTCAGCGGGTCGAATCGTTGTTGACCACCTGATGCACCACCGCGACCATCAAAAATCCGGTAGACACCAGCGCTATGCCAGGCCATACGAATGAAAAAAGGCCCATAATTTCCGTAATCTGCCGGCCACCAGGTTTGTGATGTTGTTAATATTGTTTTGATATCTTGCTTAACAGCCGCAAGATCGAGCGAGCTGAATTCCTCCGCATAATTAAAGTCTGCACCCATTGGATTGGATTCAGCTGCATGCAGGCGCAGCGGTCTCAGATCTAATTGATTGGGCCACCAGAATTCCGGTGGTTTCAGTGGGCTTTCTGCGAACACTGTACCTGAAGTTAAGGTAATAGCGATCACAGCTGCCATCAGTGATTTGGTTAATTTATTCATGGTTGCATCCTCCGAAATAATGAATCAGATGAATCTATGGATCGATACTGAGTATACTGCTGGCAAGTGTGATAAGTATATTTGAATAAATTGAAGTTGATGTTCAATTATTTTGAATGATGCCCGAGTTTTTCTTTACAGAGTAGAATCAGCGTTTCAATCGCTGCAAGGCGGGTAAAGTTGGGGCGCAATATAAAAGCGATTTGTCTGTGTGGGCCAGGTTCATTAAGGTGTACTACAGACAACGAGTTATGTTGTGACGTTAGTTGTCCTATTGCCATCTCAGGAATCAAGGTTGTTCCCATATTACCTAATACCATTTGAATCAATGTATTAAGACTGGATGCGCTAAAACTTTGAGAAGCGAATTGCTCCGTCCTGTTACAGACACTCAGCACCTGGTCTTTTAGACAATGTCCTTCTTTAAGAAGTAACAGATTACAGTGACCAAGCTCTTTACTGGTAATTTCCAGTTGTTGCGAGTGTTGATTTCCTTTTAATGTGACCCAGTAAAAATCCTCTTCCCAAAATGTCATGGTTAACAAGCCATCACAATGGAAAGGAAGTGCCGATATCGCCGTATCGATCTCTCCACGTCTGACTTGATCAACCAGAATATGGGATTGATTTTCGACAATATCGAGTTTTGCCTGGGGATAACGCTTACTCAATACAGGCAATAGTATTGGCAGTAAGTATGGAGCAATCGTTGGAATCATCCCGACAGTTAAGGGATAACTGAGCGGTGCTTGTTGACTTTCAGCAAAGTGTTGCAGATCTTCAACCTGTAACCAAATGGAGCGGGCTTGCTGTAATACCTGTTTGCCAACCGCAGTGACCAGAACTTTTTTATTGTCCCTCTCAAAAATCTGTAATCCGAGTTCTTTTTCTAACTCATTAAGAGCGGTGCTCAATGCGGATTGACTAATGTTGCATTGTTCAGAAGCTTTTTTGAAATGAAGTGTCTCTTCGACTGCCAGGGCATAGATCAGTTGTTTGATGGAAATCAATTCGATTCACGCGTCAATTATTTTGATTCAATCAATAAGTTTACATGGTATTTGTTGCTTCATTTTGTCTAGTGTGAGTTTTCAAATCGAATTGATTCAGAGGACCAGGTCAGACAGTTTATCTCAATGAGTTACTGGATCGTAGATAGCGGGGCTCTCAAGTTACCTCATTATGCTCCTGATTCAAACCTTTCAAATCATTAAGACTGTCTGACTTGAACAGACCTTGTTTTGTCAATCAGATTAATGCCTGGTCTGGAAGCGTATAATCGCAGACCCCCGTAGGGAAAATCACTTTTAACTGTCTGATGTGTTCTTCATCCGGTTGCCACCAGCCGTACATTCCCCGCTCGATTGCCTGCTCTACAGATTGCAGACTGCATTTGAAAATCCAGCCTTCCAATGGTGCACCAGCAACTATGCGCGAGGTGCTGTAGGTTTCAAACAAAGCACTGCAAGCACCAGCAGGTTTATCATCGATAATTCCGTCCCATACGGTCTCTCCAGCCGCTATTTCTCGTCCTCTTTCATCAAAGCAACGGTCGATTCCCAGATCAGGTTTGTTATCTGCGACACTCAATTCGGGATGTTGCAATATATTGAGCATCCATTCATCCATCACCGCCAGAGCTTCCGGCATCTGGTTAAAACGGTCGTCATCTTCGGTGATTTCCCGGGCATCGATGAACCATATAATCTGATTGCTGGCATCACCATCAGCGCTTATCATGCGTTTTCTGCTGACAAATGACTGAATCGAGTTGTGCATATCCAATTGGTCTTCCAGATAATGTCGCCAGTCCAGAATGGGAATGTCAATGTCTCCCTTGAAAACCATACCGCTCGAATAAGCTGCTCGCATTGCCTGAATATCACCTTGGACTCTCGGTGCTGGTATCGAATCATTGTTTTTGGTCTGATTACGCAGACTCCAGGGGTCCCAGTTGCTAAAACTGAAGCAACCAATTTTCGGATAATACGGACAGCCTTCCTGTTCCATATCGGCAACATCTTTCCAGCTACCAATTCTGTCGTTTAAATCCAAGAACTCGCTGGGACTGATCTGCTCTTCAAGCAAAGCCTGCAAGCCATACTGAACACCGACATTATCGATAGTATTCGGTGCATGACCATCTGCTCGAATTCCATAAATTTCTGCGCTGTCCTGCCAATGCGTCCAGCGCACTGAGTCCATCAGAGTTTGTGGCTGCATGCGCTCCTGATTTTCCGCTTCACCCCAGTATGGATTAATGAGCAATGGAGTCAGTCCTCGCCATCCGCTCACACATTCTGTTGAACCACGTAAGCCCAGTAAAAAACGATTCTGGGCGCGATCAGAAGCATTCAACCCTTCCAGAATTGACCGGTTCGACCAGGTTGCCCATTTGGGATTATCCACATCGATGATATCCATGTAGGATTCCAGCAGCTCGCAATCACTGATATGAATGGTCTGGGTAATCATATCCGGATACGCATATTGAGGGATTGCGGCATCAATCAAACCCGGATGATTCTGGGCATAGACATACTGCTGGACACCACCACCCGATGCTCCGATACCAATGGTGTATAGCGGTTCACCGTAGTGGCTGACAAAATACTCTTTTACCTTTAATGCAGTGCGTCCACCAAGAGCAAGATTGTAATGGGTATCGGTACTGGTGCCGGTCGAGTAAATAACGGCATACCCGAGTTTCAAAGCGTCGTCATACAACATTCGCTTTTTCGATGGATCGCCCTGGCTGTGTCCGATACCAACGCCACCTTGGAAATAATACAACAGACGCCGATTCCAGTTCGATTCATCAAAACCCAGATTACCTTCCAGCACGCCAGGCGCAAGAGTCGCAACAGAATAGATAAAGCGGTTAATAGTGCCGCGTTCCCAGCGCATCAGGTACGGGACCGAACTGCCATCGATGAGTGTGGTAAAAGCCAGATCTGAAGGTGATGAATTTCCGGGAACGAATGGCTTGAGGCTGCCATCGGTGGAACGATAACGATAGACCACTGTGGTGTCCAGATCGCAATCTTCCGAAAACCCGATCATTTCACCAGTATCATCAAATACCGGCCAGCCCTCTGATTGATTATCAATCAGCGGCTGTCCCAGCCCTTCCTTATCTGTGTTGCATACAAAAGGTTGTTGAACAGCAATCTGAACAGGAATAACAGGAACAGATGGTGGCTCCAGCTCGGTTGTATCACAGCCCAGCGATCCTACACCAGCCAGGCGTTGTACGGCAACCGAACCACTGTTTCCTCTAGCGGTTTGATAGGTTATGGTTCCCTGATCACATGTATTAAAGCTGACAGTCAACCAGCCCCAGTCAAATCGTTGCACTTCGGAGCTGTTGAAACTGTCACCAAAACCAGCACCACGAGTTTGCTGAACCGGCACTGTCACCAAACCAGAACCCGCATCAAACAATTGCGAACCAATCACATAACGTTGCTCACCCTGGACATAGTGATACCAGGAAATCACCAGATTCGATTGCCCTTGTTGCTCTCCAACCGTCAGAAAAAAACCATGACCATTCTGTTCCGGATTAAACCAGACTCCAGAGTGTGCAGCCTGGACTGCAATTAAAGAAAAGGCGTGGCTAGAGTACAGGATGCAGGATTGTAACAGCAGAATGAAATTCATTTTAGAAAAGAGATAATTCATAAAAAATTCCTTCAGAATTAATTATTTTTCATAAAAGAGATTGTAACTTTTCAATATGTGCCTAAATTTTATATAGATTAAAATGAATGCCACCTGTTTTAAATGTTAATAACTGTGTCAAAGCAACCAACCTGTTATTTTAAAAAAAGATATGGCCTTAAGCTAAAAAAAATATAAATACAGAGTTATATTTTTAATAAATCAGCAGACCACACAAATACTTATCGATTAAATAGATATTAATAGTAATGAATCAATTAATCATTGATATAAAAACAATCTTATACTGGGTGTAGAACTTTGTTTATTTAGAAAGATTGATATTAATAATTTTATTATTAATATAGATCAGCTGGTAACGCTAATATTAATTGAATTAGTTTTAGGTATTTCCATTGATTATTTCAACAAGCTTCCTGATCCTGATTTTATAACTTATGCATTGCCGACATATTGTTACAGTCAATTGACCTTTATACTTTTGATCTATGCATTAACAAGACTTTGGAAGAGCCCAGAGTTACTCTTGATACTTTGTATTATTCCTTCATGCTTGATTATTGTTTTTAGTGCAATCGATATTATTGATGGCCTGGTAAGATCAGATGATTACCAGCAGATCAATTTTGATGACTATTGGAATTGGGCAACAATTATATATAGTTTGATCATGCTCTCCAGGGCTATTTATATGGCTTCTGGTTACTTAAAAATATTTACAGTTGTGGCTGTGATTAGCTATTTGGGGCTGAGTTATGTTGAAATTTCGTTATTTGGTGAGTATCAAGACTACTGGTATCAGTCGAATGAAGCAAAGGAAGAAGGTAGCGATGATGATGACCCTTGGGCTGAATGCCGTGAAATGGATGCCGAATCATTGATGTATCAGCAACGAGATATCCTTGATGCAAACCTGAAATCATTACAGACTGGGAAAAACGATAAAAGTGATATGTTTTACGTGGGTTTCGCCGGCTACGCGATTCAGGATGTGTTTTTCAAGGAAGTCACATTTGCCAAAAACCTGTTCGATACGCGCTTTTTAACCCAAGGTCATTCAATAAACCTGATCAATCATTTAAGTACTCGGGAAACGATTGCACTTGCCAACGCGACCAATCTGGCAGC
Organism: Gammaproteobacteria bacterium; assembly: GCA_022600935.1. Taxonomy (GTDB): domain Bacteria; phylum Pseudomonadota; class Gammaproteobacteria; order Methylococcales; family DRLZ01; genus DRLZ01. Next base: position 12,580 of record JAHZJL010000111.1, on the reverse strand, counting down.
AACGTTAAAATATATAGGCTCGTTAATGGATACCGAACAAGACATTATTTTTCTGTATTTAACCAGTCACGGATCAAAAGACCACCAGTTATCCGTTTTATTCTGGCCTTTGCGCTTGAATAATCTGACCCCTGAAAAACTGAACACAATGTTGGATGAAGCAGGAATTAAATGGAGAATTGTTATCGTCTCCTCATGTTATTCCGGCGGTTTTATCGAGGCACTGGAAAACGAACATACCCTGATTGCAACTGCCGCTGCGGCAGATAAAAAATCATTTGGATGTAGTAACGAAAACGATTTTACTTATTTCGGTGAAGCGTTGTTTAAAGATAGACTTTCAAGTGAATATTCGATTATTTCAGCACTTGAACATGTGCAAACAGATATTTCTGAACGAGAAGCACGAGAGAATCTCGATGCCTCAAACCCTCAATTAGTGATCGGGGCTTCGATCCAGAACAAGCTGGAACAATTAGGCAACCAGCTAAAAATGCAACAATGCCAGGCTAATGCAGAGTCGGTTACTTGTTGATATCAAAATTAAAGAAAACAGCGAGTGCCAAAAAAAAAACAAATCTAAATGTTGTGATTGTAACTAATAAAAATGTAGTGTATTGCAGAATTCCTTATTTTTAAGGTAGAAATTGTTACTGTAAATATTTGATGATAATGTTTATTCAGGGCAAAATGAACTATAAAACCCCACCCTGTACAAAAACTTTTCATTAAATGTTTGGCAGAAAAATAATATTGCGGCTTCTTCTGTTAGCCGTTGTCGCTTTAATTTCAGTTTGTAACGCAGACGCTATAGTTAATGTAGGTGTTGTTACAGATGGCCCGGCGCAACGTCAGATGCTGCCTTTGTCTGCGATTGAGAAGGAGGTCAATGAACTCACTCGTGGCGAATTTAGCGTTCGGTTTCCGCACAACAAGCAGTTCGATGGCGGTTGGACGCTGGCTGGTGTGCAGTCGGCGTTTGACACACTATTGTCCGATCCTGAAATTAATCTGATTATCGCCAATGGTTTGCTGGCGTCTCATCAGGCGGGCAAAAATGGTGCTCTGGCCAAGCCGGTGATCGCTCCGATTATCGCCGATCGGGTTGTACAAAAGTTGCCTTATCAACAAGGCCACAGTGGCAAACACAATTTTGTGTATATCAGTGACCGGCGCAGCGTGGATGACGATTTGCGCCGGTTTTACGCGCTTAAGCCGTTCAGGCATCTGGTGATTCCGGTAGACAGTGCGATTTTGCAAGCCTTGCCTGAGTTGCGCGATACTACCATTAAAATTCAGAATGAATTGCAGTTTAAACTGAGCATTTTGCCAGTGTTGGGGAATTTTGACGAATTCCTGCAACACATGCCTGCTGATTGCGATGCTGTCTACGCGCCACCAATTCAGCGCTTCAGCCGCGAGGACATCAAGACGTTTGTAGACAAGCTGATCAAGCGTAAAATCGCTGCGTTTTCCATGATGGGAGGTGATAACCTGGAGCTGGGGTTTCTGGCAACACTCAGCCATCGTGAAAACGAGATTCAGCGTTTTGCACGTCGGGTTGCGTTGAATGTGCAGGCTATTCTGCTGGGTATGGATGCTGCCGAGTTGCCTGTGGAGCTGGCGCAGCCAGCTCAACTGACCATCAACATGAAAACTGCGCGTGCTATCGGTTTTTCGCCGAACTGGCTGGATCTGGAGTCCGCTCAGTTGTTGCATGATGATGTGACTTCAGAAGCCGAAGCATTGACTTTAAGCGATGCAATTCGCCAGGCGGTAGCCTCCAATCTCAATCTGCAAGCCGCTCGTGTCAATCCGCAACTGGCCGCCAATCAAGTGACTGCAGCGCGCGCCAGTTTGTTGCCGCAGTTGAACGCGGGCACGAGTTACAGCCTGATCAATCCGGAACGCGCCGGATTGCAGCAAGCCGAGCGTTCTGCCGATGCCGAGGTGAGTCTGTCACAACTGCTGTATTCCGAAAGGGTTTGGTCTGATTTTGATGTCTCGCGTTTCCTCAAACAGGCTGAAGATAACGCTTTGAAAAGCCGGATACTGGATGTCATGCGCGATAGCGCCACGGCTTATTTACAAGTGCTGCTCAACAAATCCCGGGAATCGATCCGGCAATCCAATCTGAAAGTCAGCCGCACCAATCTGCAATTGGCCAGAAACAGGCTTGCAGTCGGTTATTCCGACCGCTCCGATGTGTTACGTTGGGAAAGTGAAATAGCCGGTGATCAGAGCAATGTCTATTTTGCCACAGCCAGCCGCGAGCAGGCCGAGACTGAATTGAAACGGCAGTTGAATCTGCCACTGGATCGTGTTTTGCGGGTGACAGATGAGCAAATCACTCAGTTGCTGACCTTGCTGGACAGCAACCGCTTCAAACGCTTTTTCGATACCCGTCAAAACTTCCGGCTATTTACCCGTTTTGAACTCCAGCGCGCGGTGGATAACGCACCCGAGTTAGCTCAAGTGCGTGCTCAGATTAATTCCAGCCAGCGCCAGCTCGATGCCGCCAAGCGTATTTATTATGTCCCCGATGTCAGCGTGCAAGTGCGCTATAACCAGAATTTGACCCGCAACGGTGTTGGCGCCAGCAGTCCCAGTTTGCTCGATGATGATTGGTCGGCCAGCCTGCAAGCCAGTCTGCCGTTGTTTGCCGGTGGCGCGCGTCAGGCGGAAGTTTCCCGTGCCGGTAACAGTCTGCGCCAGACCCGCACCCAGCTGCAAGCCCAGCAGCAATTGATTGAGACCCAGGTGTTGACAACAATTCAGCGTACCAAAGGCAGTTACCCGGCTATTCGTCTGACTCGACAGGCCGCCGAAGCAGCCCGCCAGAATTACGAATTGATTGCAGATGCGTATGTTAAAGGCGCTATTTCCATTACCAATCTGATCGATGCTCAGGATGCAGCACTGACAGCTGACCTTGCCGCTGTCGAATCTCAGTATACATTTGTGATTGACTGGATCGCCTTGCAGCGCGCAATTGCCGATTATGATTTACTGTTGGCTGATGATGGATTTGATCGATGGTATCAGGCACTGGACCAGTTTTATCAGACCCAGATTCACACATTGAATTCACAACCGGCTAATTGATGGAAATCCGAATGATTCACACCATATTTCGACACAGCGTACTGCTGATTGTCAGCCTGTTGTTGACTGCATGTAGTGACGATACAGACGTCACAGAGACTCCGTTGCGAAGCGTGCGCACCATGATTATCCATAGCGCTGCCAATGGCGATCAGCGTACCTTTTCGGGAATTGCCAAATCCACTCAGGAAGCGCAGCTCAGTTTCAAGGTGAGTGGGACGCTGGACAGGTTGCCGGTTGAAGTCGGTGATCAGCTCAAGCCTGGTCAATTAATTGCCAGCCTGGATAGCTCCCAGTTTCAGCTTGAGGTGCAGCAATCACAGGCAACACTGGCTCAGGCCCGAGCAACCTTGAGAAACGCCCAGGCCAACTACGACCGGGTCAAGCGCTTGTATGAAAACAACAATGCTTCACGAAATGACCTGGATACTGCGCGCTCCGCTGCCGAATCAGCGCAAGCCCAGGTCAAGGCTTCGGAAAAAGCTGTGCAAATCACCCGTTTAAAACTGTCCTATACCCGTTTGAATGCGAACAAAACTTGCCAGGTTGCTGATGTGCCGGTTTCCAACAATGAAAATGTGTCCAGCGGACAATCGATTGTGATGGTGACTTGTGGTGATGACCTGGAAATTGAGCTGTCGGTTGCCGAAACCTATATTGCATGGATGAAGCGCGGTATGCATGCGCAAGTCAGCTTCAGTGTATTGCCCGGACAACACTTTGACGGAGTGGTGACAGAAGTCGGTGTGGCATCTACTGCCGGAGGTTCGACATTCCCGGTGACGGTGCAATTGAGTGAGCGCTCTGCTCAAATGCGAAACGGACAATTGCGCTCCGGGCTAGCCGCTGAAGTGACGTTTGAATTCAGCGCTGACAGTGCAGCGCACAGTGACCGTATTCTGGTGCCACCTGTCGCAGTGGGTGAAGACAGCGCAGGCCGTTATGTGTATGTATTGGAAGCCACGCCTGACAGCAAACAAGGTGTCGTGCGGCGGCGCGAGGTAAGCGTCGGTCAGCTCAATGCCGATGGCCTGGAAGTTGTCAGTGGACTGCACCGCGGTGAGCATCTGATCACTGCCGGAGTCACGGTAATTTACGACGGTTTGCAGGTTCTGGTTACACCATGAATCTGACGGCGCTGGCGTTTCGCTTCGACCGGGTGGTGATTATCCTGGTTGTATTGTTGTTGATGTCCGGTATCAGTGCTTATTTTGACCTGCCCAAAGCGCAAACCCCGGATTTCATCATTCGCACAGCAGTCATTACCACGTATTTCCCCGGCGCCAGCCCGGAGCGGGTTGAAGCGCTGGTTACCGACCGTATTGAAAAAGCGGTGCAGGAGTTGCCGGAACTGGACAATGTCACCAGTAAATCACAAACCGGGGTGTCGCTGGTGTTCGCCAATTTTCAGGAGAGCTACCGCCACATGCAGCCGATTTTTGACCGCTTGCGGCGCAAGGTTGAAGGCGTGGTCAGCGATTTGCCTCAAGATGCCAGCGAACCAATTGTGGATGATGAATACGGCGATGTATTTGGAACCGTCTATGCGCTGACTGGCGATGGTTTTGATTTTGCCGAGCTTAAAGATATCGCCGACGATATTCGCGATGAATTACTGAAAATTCCAGATATCGCCAAAGTTGAGATTCAAGGCGCTCAGGATGAAGTGATTTTTGTCGAATACAACAATTCGCGACTCACCGAACTTGATCTGTCTCCGCAGCAACTCAGTCAGATACTGGGTTCCGCCAATATACTGCAATCCGGTGGTGCGATCCGCATTGACCGCGAACGCATTACCCTGGAACCTTCCGGTAATTTCGAGCGGCTTGAAGATTTACGCAAAACCGTCATTCAGCTTCCCGGTCGAAGTGATGTGGTGTATTTAGATGATATCGCTGAAATCTACAGGGATTACCGCGATCCTCCGCGTGACCGAGCGCATATTGATGGCGAGTCAGCACTGATTATATCGATTGCCATGCGCAAAGGTGGCAATATCATGGATCTGGATCAAACCCTGCAAACCGTGATTCCGCAACTGATCAACGACTATCCCTGGGGAATCGATTTACAACCGGTGTATTACCAACCGCAACTGGTGGCGGCCTCGATTGACAATTTCATGAGCAATCTGCTTCAAGCCGTTGCAATCGTGATGCTGGTGATGGTGTGCTTTCTGGGGATACGCACCGGCTTGATCGTCGCTGCGCTGATTCCCATGACCATTGTCGTGACTTTTGTGTTGATGAAAAGCCTGGGTATTTCACTCAATGAAGTGTCGCTTGCAGCATTAATTATCGCACTGGGATTATTGGTAGATAACGCTATTGTAGTGATGGAGAGCATCCAGGTGCGTATGCTACAGGGTTTGAGTGCCATGCAAGCAGCAATTGAATCCGGCACTGAACTGGCTGTACCGCTGCTGATTTCCTCACTGACTACAGCAGCAGCGTTTTTGAGTATTTTTCTCGCTGAATCCACGGTCGGTGAATTTACTGCAGATATTTTTAAAGTCAACGCCCTGGCCTTGCTTTCATCGTGGGTGTTGGCAATGACGGCAATTCCGATCATGAGCCATTTTGTTTTAGGCACGTCCGGCAAGGCAACCAAAAAACAAAATGGGCAACACGATGAAGACAGCCTTATCCAGCGCCGCTATCATGCCTTGCTGTTAAAAGCACTCAAGCGACCCTGGATATGCCTGGTGCTGATTCTGGTTCTGTTTGTTGTGGCAATACGTGGTCTAGGTTTTGTTCCCAAGGTATTTATCCCGGAGCGTACAGATCCGGTGATTCACGCCAAATTCAACATGCCACGCGGCACGGCAATTGAAACGACTGAAGCGATGATCAATGATATCGAGCAGTTTATGCGCGATACACTGGTTGTAAACCAACAGGCTTCCGATTCGGCTCAAGACGGCATCGTCCATTGGGCCAGTTTTATCGGTAAAGGCACACCTCGCTATACCTTGTCCACAAATCCAGATCCGGTTAATGCGCATCATAGCAGCATGATTATTACCACTTCGGATCACGGGGTGATTCCTGATGTGATCGCCAGTATGCAAGATTATACGCGCCAACACTTTCCGGACTTGAAAGTGCAGATGCAGCAATTGCAGAATGGTGAATCCATCGATTTTCCGGTAGCGATTCGGGTATCCGGCGATGCATTCGATGAGTTGTATGCGATTATCGAACCCATCAAACACTACCTGTTGTCGTTGCCGGAAGTGCAGGATGTGGAGGACGACTGGGGCGCGCGCAGCAAAAAACTGCTGATTGATGTTGACCAGGATCGCGCCCGACGTTCCGGAGTAACCAGTCAGGATGTCGCTGTTTCCCTGCAGGCCGGGATGTCGGGATTGGACCTGACCCAGTTTCGCGAAGACGACAAACTGATTCCGGTCACCTTGCGCTCGGTAGCCGCCGACCGTGAGGATATCGGTAAGCTGGATGGCATGAGTATCTATTCAGAAAGTACCGGAAATGCAGTTCCACTCAAGCAGGTTGCTGATATTAAAATGGCCTGGCAATACGGCATTATCAAGCGCCGCGATCGCGACCGTACCATTACTGTCAACGCCCAGCTCAAGCCCGGTGTCACCGCGACTGAAGTCGCCAGCAAATTACTACCCTGGCTGGAGAAGGACGCAGAACAATGGCCGCGTGGTTACAGTTACGAGCTGGGTGGCGAATCTGAATCATCCGGAGATGCGAATGCTTCAATTGCTGAAAAACTGCCGATTTCAGGCATGATCATCATTCTGCTGCTGGTCGCCCAATTCAATTCCATCCGCAAACCGGTGATTATCCTCACCACCATTCCGCTGGGGTTGATCGGTGTCACCATAGGCTTGCTGGTTGCGCAATCCATCTTCGGCTTCTTCACCATTCTCGGCATTATTTCCTTGTCCGGAATCATCATCAACAACGCCATCGTTCTCATCGACCGCATTGAGATCGAACTGGAAAACGGTATGAGTCCTCCTGATGCCATTATCAGCGCTGCCCGCCAACGGCTGCGCCCTATTCTGCTAACCACCGCCACCACTATCGGTGGCATGTTACCGCTGTGGTTGTCACACGACCCCATGTTCGAGACAATGGCCGTCACCATCATCTTCGGTCTTGCCTTTGCAACCCTGCTTACATTAGTGCTGGTACCGGTACTGTACAGTTTGTTTTACAGGGTGAAATTCATTGCGGATGGATAACACTGACAAATCCTTGGTTGTATCAGTGTATTGATTGATCAGGGCTCAAACTCTGCCTGGGGAATCGCTGAATCATGCGATGAATGATTCATGTTGCAGGAACAGGCAGAGTTTGAGAAAACGGTTACTGTGCTGTATATGTCAGGGAACAGTGGAGATTGTTATTTTTTTACGCATATACCGCTACAGTCGGCTCCACCGTTGTTGGGGTCGCAATTATCTTTTGGATCATCGATGCACATTAAACCCTTTGGGCATTGAAGTCCGGCGATACCGCCACAGAGTTGATTATCACCGAAGCCATAGCCAGGTGTGTAGGGCATGTGGGATTTAATTTCCTTATCCCGTTTATAGACATCTGTTTTGCTGACAATCTTGCGTGCAGGCACACGCTCAACGTCGATGCTTTCAACCTCACCATCGACGGAACGAGCTGTATAAACCCCAACCACATCGAGTTTGACCGGGCTTTTAATGACCAGAAATCCATCCAAAAAAGCAAAATCGATGCAAACTCCGTTAATCGGACAGAAAAACCCTGCGATATTGCCACAAGTAAACTGAACCGCGCCATCTGGAGCTAATGTGGTTTTTTCGAATGGCGTCACGCTAAATTCACCGGGTTCAGTTCCGGGACTGCCTGAAAGGGCCACCTTATCAGCAAATGTCACTTTTCGATCAGTGGGGTTATGGACATTAATACTGGTATGGTAAATTCCTTTAGCCAAATCACCGTCCTGATGCGGGGTTAAAAGCGAACACACGACTTTTGCGGCATATTGATACTGGGTTTTGATTACTTCAGCCTGAGCAGGCTTTGATAAACACATGAAACCCACAAAAAAGAAACACGCTGTCAGCAATAAACCGGTGTTGTGTGAAGTTTGTCTGCTGTAATGAGTAACAGATTGATAAATTGATTTGATCGTCATACGATCCTCCTCTACTCGAAGAGTAGCCAGGTTTGTTAATCTATTTTTCACAAGGACAATAATTCTGTCCGCGAAACGAACTGAAATACATAAAAATCGATTAAGGTTCCGTCTTGAGTGTATTTCAACTTCAATCTATCTTATTTTCAAACCAGGCGTCTGTTAATAATTACCGGTAAATAATGGTATTATTTGACTATTAACATTGATTTATAAGGTGATCTGATGCAGAGGAAAGGTATACTGTGATGAGTTGATAGAAATTGACCCCTTCAATTGGACAATCCAATCGATTGATGGAACTTGCAAAACCCAAGAAACAAAGGTAATTATTTGTACAAGCAGCAAAAGAACAAAAATTCCTATTCATCAATGATAAAACACGAGTTGCTTAAACCCAGATAATTGTCTGAAAATTAATAGCTTAAGCTGTATTTGATCACGTATGCAGACTAACAGCCAAGGCTTGTTATTACCCTGGTTAGTGGAAGAACTGAACCCGTTGACAGCGAAACAACAAGAATAGTGTCTGCTCTGGACTGGTGCCCAATTGAAGTGTTTATGTGCCCGGCCGGGTACACTGCGTGTTCGTACAAGGTTGCTGCGCCATTGCTCGAGCTGAATTTTTCAAGTGCTTATATGCCTGGCATGGCGTTAATAATGGTTTAAATAAGCCTATTTAACTAAACTCAAATACCTTTATTTTAATACAATATTATTTATGAATAAACATTTTTATCTATCTTTTCTGTTAATTATTTGCTTAATGCTCTGCATTAACAGTCATGCTGCTAACCTTTCGCCAAAACGCATTGCATTAGTGATTGGCAATTCTGCTTATCGAAGTTTTCCTGTTCTGGTTAATCCAATCAATGATTCAGCAGATATGGCAAAAAAGCTGGAAGAATTTGGATTTGATGTCAAATTATTAGAAAATGCAAACCGGCGTAACATTGAAGAGGCGATTACTCAATTTGGAAAAAAACTTAACCGTAAAGATGCAGTGGGTTTGTTTTATTTTGCCGGGCATGGTGTTCAGGTTGATGGTATCAATTACCTGATTCCTATTGGAGCCAACATTAAAACTGTTGCTGATGTTCAATATGAGGCAGTTAATGCTGAACGTGTATTGAGTAATATGGAGTCGGCAGACAATAACCTGAATTTAATGATTCTGGATGCTTGTCGAGATAACCCATTGCCAGCTTCAAAACGATCTGCAACCAGGGGTCTGGCAAGAATGTCTGCGCCGACAGGATCTATGGTTCTGTATGCAACGTCACCTGGTAAATCTGCGCTGGATGGCGAACCTGATGATCGAAATGGCTTGTTTACCGGTAAATTACTGCAAGTAATGAATCAGCCAGGACTAACAGTATATGAAGTTTTCCGACAAACGGCTCAAGCTGTTAATTCAGCATCTAATTCGTTCCAGACTCCATATCTTGAAGGTGTGATATTGGGTGATTTTAAATTTTTTGAAGAGCTTCCAAATGCGACTCTAACAATTAAAACCAGTCCTGACGATGCTCATGTGAGGATATTGAATATCAAATCAAAATACAAGCATGGAATGGCTTTGGATCCTGGTCGTTATCATATTGAGGTAACACACCCAGGCTATCAGCGTTATCTTGAATGGGTGGATTTCACTGATAAAGATAACATTTATACTGTGGTGCTTGAAGAGGAGAAATTCAATCTGCCCCAGGTTGATAAAACAAACAAACAGAACAATCAATACATTGATCCAGTTACTGGTATGCAATTTGTGACCATTGATCCTGGTTGCTTTCATATGGGAAGCTATAATGGGGAAAATGACGAAAAACCCGTACACCGAGTGTGTCTGACAAAAGAATATGACATAGGTATCTATGAAGTTACCCAGGCGCAATGGAGCAAAATAATGGAATATAATCCATCTCTTTTTCAAAGCGATCAACGTCCTGTTGAACAAGTAAGCTGGAATGAAGTACAGACATTTATAGAACAACTTAACGCGCTGAGTGACCAGCATTATCGACTTCCAACAGAAGCTGAATGGGAATATGCTGCAAGATCAGGTCATCACACAAAGTATCCCTGGGGGAAAAAAATTAATTGTAATCAGGCTAATTATGATGGTGGCAAAGGAACAAATTGTTATTACAAACCTGTGGATGGTTATCGTGGCACAACACTTGGTGGAACCTACCAGCCTAATGACTTTGGTTTATATGATACTGTAGGTAATGTATGGGAGTGGGTTCAGGATAGATATGGAAATGATTACTATGCGAAAAGCCCAACAAATGATCCTCAAGGTCCTTTAAAGGGTTCGGCCCGTGTCAATCGTGGTGGCAGCTGGGGAAGCAGTGCCAAAAATAGTCGTACTGCGGTACGTTTCTTTGTTAGCCCGGATGGAAAATCCAGCCTGTTAGGGTTTCGTCTTGTCCGAACTCATTAAGTGAATGCGTTACCCGGTATGTGATCATTTTGACTCAATTGACAGACAAATTATTAGATTTTTTTGGCATCAACAGACTCGCAAGTTATTTTAGTTGTTAGTTATTCGCGTGAAACTTACCGGATATAGACAGTATTGTCGTTTAGTGTATGAAATTATTATTGAGCTGGGGTTATTGTTTCCAGCTCGTCTTCTATTTGTTTTGAAATAGAGCTTTCGGGTTTAAGCGCTAAACCGAGCTCCAGTAATTTTTTTGCTTGATCGACCAAACTGACTTGGATTAAGTCTCGTGAAATCGATAGCGCTTGTTTTGCGGATACGTTATTGGCAGAACCTCGAAGCTTATGTGCTTCTTGAGAAATGTATTCCCGCGCTAAAAATTCAGCCCACTTATCGTTTAATTCGCTAGCTTCTTTAATCTGCATTTTTTTGACTGCTGATAAAAGCGCATTTTCGAAAGCTCTGTGAACATCGAGCCTTTTTAAATGATGATTGTCTCTATCGAATTTCGAAATTGCGTCCAATATGTCTACTACACCGTTTCGATATTCTACACCGGTTACAAGCCAACCTTTCTCCATGTAATCTTCAAATATGTTAGCAAGCTTGGAAATTTTCTGATTTCTTTGACTTTCAACTCGTTGTTTGCACTCGGATAGTAATTTTTTGGACTTTTCATAGATTGAAAGTCCTTTATCGCAATATTTTTGAGCAAGGTCATAGTTATCTTGGCTTAAATATAGGATGGCTTTGTTAATATAGTAATCGGTTAAATCTCTTTCGTGTTTTGTCCAAAACCGATTTGCATTAACTGGAGATAAATTGTTAACTTCTTTGGTAATGATGTTATTGAGCTGGATATCATCATTACTGCTTAAGCTTAGTTTTGTCTGACGGCTCAGGTTATCTAATTCAATAAATTGTAATTTTAAATCAGCGATTTTTTTGGATAGTCGATTGCGCAACAATAGGTTTTTTGTTTTATTGTCAGGTAGAAGTTGTTTCCAAGTTGTTAGAGTTTTTTCTGCATTGTTTAAATCTTCCTTAACCAAAAATTCTTGCAACCGTTGTGAACAATTTTCATCGACGCCCAAAAAAGGTTCACGTTCTGCTCCAACTGAGTCCAGTTGTGTTTGTATGAATGCAATATTATCAGAGCATTGGAGTATTTCTCGTCGATATTCAAATAGTAATGCAACAATTTCTCGTTTTTGTTGTTTTTGGATGTTATGACTCAATTGTTGTAAGTCGATAACAGTTTGCGGATGAGATGACATCTTAACGATTTTTTCTTCAAGAAATTTTAGAGTTTTGGGATAACCTGACTCGGTTATTTTTTTTTCTGCGGTTTCGTTAAAATAATTTAAAACCTTCTCCTGAACAGGGTTGATGTCCAAGACGAGCTGTTGTAACTCGGCTGGTAATTTCATCAAAGTCAAAATAAGTTCAGGGAGTTTTCCTGTATCGAATTGTATCTGATTTGCGATAGTCAAAGCATTTAATTCAGGTGGACTTCTATCATTAAGCTTTTTCCAGTTTTCAAACTGTTTTGCTACTTTGTTTGAATTGTTATCAATAATGGCATTTCTAATAGAATCGATACAATTATGATCAATGTTTTTATCATTTAGTGGATCTCCATTGAGTTTTTTAATCAATTCTAGAGTTGTTCGTTGATCGGGATCACAATTTCTGATTTTTGTTAAATAATCCTGATTTAACGTATCAATTTTTTTTCTTTGTTCATGTTCGATATCGAGTTTTGTTTTTTGCAAGCTGGAAACCAAGCCTGGATAGGCTTTCATGATATCGACAGCATTGTCCAGTAGGCTATAGACCCCTGAATAATTATTTCTTTTTGCTCTTGAAGCG
>JAHZJL010000110.1 GCA_022600935.1 Gammaproteobacteria bacterium | reverse complement strand
TGTCTGACAACCCCGAATTGAAAACAGGAATAATGATATCGAGCTTCGGTAATGCAACAGCAATTTCATTGTTATCGGGCTGGTTTGTTTCAAATGCGGATGATGGCTTGGGGCTGACCTTAATCATTCCATTATTTGCAGTTGTCGATGTACATCCCGTTATGACAACAACAAAGAGATAAGTGCAGATAACCAGATTAAGAGCGATATGAAGATTGACAGCTATTTTCATTGGGTTGGCAGTCCTTTATATTTGCGGTACTCATTCCATAATCTGGCTTTCTTGTCAGGATCTTTTTCAATTTCAGCAGCAAGACGAATCTGTGCAGCAATCGCATCATCATTATTAGCAACAGGAATGTCTTCAGGCGTCTTGCCATTTGCAATGACTGATGTATTAGGAACAACAGGTGTTTTCTCTGTCGAATTTTTCACAGTTGAGTTGCTTGTAAGACTGTCTTGCCTTGGGTTGGTCTCTGTGCCGGTCAGCAAAGGGTTTGCAACCGAGTTCATTCCAGTTTGACCGGAATCTACTCCTGACTGAAGATCCGCATCAGATGCTTGGTTACCCGATTGTGCTGAACCAGTTAACCCATTGGATTGTTTTGATAACTGACAGACTTGATAGCGCTGTACAGACAGATAAAACGCTTTGTTCATCGCCTCAATCCTTTCCTGACGAGTCCATTCGGGGTTCTCGGTAAATTCGACTTTTGCGGTCGAACAATCAATTGATGCAGAGGAGGACTGATCAGCACGTATGTGAGAAATAGCACTCATCAAGCCAAGAAGTACATATAGCATTCCTTGTACAACACATTTAAAGTGCATGAAACCGATCATTCAGCCAAACCTCCAATACTAATGAATTGGGTATCAGATACAATACCTTGTATAAGAAAGTTATATGATAATTACCTGAATACAGGTTGAAGGGCAAGTTCGAGGTGAATGAGCAATTTTTATATTTTCAGTAGAAGTCGTCAGAATAAACACATGACAGGGTTTTGAGTATTCAATTTATGACGAAATTTTACAGATTGGAATCATTATTTGATGAATGGCATATGCCTTATTCGTTCCTATTACTTGTCAGTGCCCCAGAAGACAATAGCATGAAATTTAGACAATATGACTCCTGAGCTATCAATCTAAATTTTGGGGGACAGATCTATTCCAACTGCCCAGTGTTTTCAGGCCACAAGAACAGTCTTTAAAATATAGTTGAGAATCAAAAACGATCGACGATATCGCTAGTTCAGATATCTTCACATGTGATGTCAGAGATTGTCGAAACCGGGTTTTTAGGGTATTGTTCTCAGCTTTTAAAATCAGGTAAATCTTCAAGATAAAAGTCGATTGGTAAATTACATGTCTGGGTGCTCAGGCAACTTGAAACATCCAAAGAGTCTGAACTATGTTCTGTATGTTACCCGGTGCCGATGAGTGCTGTCTAAGTTAGTTATCCTGAACTAAAAACGTCTAAATATAAATTAAATTACTGACTTGCTCATGAGTGTAAAAACCCGATTTGCCCCAAGCCCAACCGGATATCTTCATGTCGGTGGCGCCAGAACAGCACTGTATTCATGGTTGTATGCTAAAAAAACCAACGGACGATTTGTGTTGCGTATCGAGGATACCGACAGGGAACGATCTACCCAGGAATCCATCGATGTGATTATGCAAGGGATGTCCTGGCTGGGGCTTGATTTTGATGAAGGGCCTTTTTATCAGACTCAACGATTTGAACGCTATGGAGAATTGATTCAGTCGTTGCTGGATCAGGACAAAGCATATTACTGCTATTGTAGTCGCGATGAGCTTGATGCTTTACGCAAACAACAGATGGAACAAAAAATCAAGCCGCGATACGACGGTCGATGCAGGCATCGTCAACAGCCCAGGGAAGGGATTGATCCGGTTGTTAGATTCCGAAATCCTGAGCATGGTGAGGTGGTTTTTGAGGATTTAATTCGTGGCACTATCGCTGTCAGCAACCAGGAGCTTGATGATTTGATTATTGCCCGTTCCGATGGGACGCCGACTTATAATTTTACTGTCGTCGTCGATGATATGGATATGAACATTACACATGTGATTCGTGGCGATGATCATATCAATAATACACCAAGGCAAATCAATATCCTTCGTGCTTTGGGCGCTGAATTACCGAACTATGCCCATGTCCCGATGATATTGGGCTCAGACGGTGCGCGCCTGTCAAAACGTCACGGTGCTGTCAGTGTCCTGCAATATCGGGAGCAAGGTTATTTACCGAAAGCATTACTGAATTATCTGGTGCGACTGGGTTGGTCACATGGAGACCAGGAAGTGTTTTCAATCGAAGAAATGACTGAGCTGTTTGAGTTGTCGAACGTGAATCGTGCTGCGTCAACGTTTAATTCTGAAAAGTTGTTATGGTTGAATCATCACTATATCAAGCATGATGACCCTGAGCAGTTAGCCAATCAATTATTCTGGCATTTTCAGAAAAACGAGGTGGATATTGAATCCGGTCCGCCATTGGTCGATGTCGTTAAAGTGCTGCGGGAGCGCAGCAAGACATTGGTCGAAATGATGGAAATGAGTTTGTTTTTTTATGCTGACTTCGAATCCTACGATGAAAAAGCTGTAAAAAAACAGTTTAAACCGGAAGCACTGGAGGTGTTGCAGGCATTGCTGGAGCAATTCAGCGCAGTGGAAGCGTGGGAAGGGGAGAGCTTGCACCATGTTGTAACCGGTTTGGCTGAATCGATGCAGAAAAAGATGGGCGAGATTGCTCAACCGCTTCGGGTTGCCATCGCCGGGCGGGCTGTATCGCCACCGATTGATGCCACTTTGGAATTACTTGGGCGGCAAAAAACCTTGCAGCGACTTGAGCGAGCAATTAAATTTATAGAGCAAAAAAATCTGTGAAGTGGCTAGACTGAATCAAAAATTATCAGTATAATGGTTGGCTAATTTGGGGCCATAGCTCAGCTGGGAGAGCGCTACAATGGCA
>JAHZJL010000109.1 GCA_022600935.1 Gammaproteobacteria bacterium | reverse complement strand
CTTCTACAAGAGGCACACCGGCAGCAGACATGGTTGACAAGGTTCTTGAATATCGGGCAATCGCTGATTTGTTAAGAATTTCACCGATGGCGGGAATCTTAAGAAATACTCGGTCCAAAGTGTGATTAAATTTGCGGGAGCGTTTCTTGAAAAACAATAATGAATAAATGGTAAGAAAAATACCACCGAAAACAGCCCACCACCAATCCTGCATAAATCTTGATAGCTCTATCACCCATGCAGTGAACGCTGGTAATTCAGCACCAAAGCCTTGAAATAGTTCTTCAAATGTTGGTACTACAAAGATCAATAAGATAGCGGTTACAATAAACGCAATGACCAATACTGCAGTAGGATACGTCAACGCTTTTTTGATCTTGGCTTTTAAGGACTCGGTTTTTTCCTTATAATCAGCGATTTTACCTAGCAACGTTTCCAATACACCGGCTTGTTCACCGGCGTTTACCAGGTTACAAAACAAATCGTCAAAATATAAGGGATGCTTACCCAAGGCTTGTGCCAGAGTATCACCACCCTCGATATCAGTTTTTATCTGTAAAACCAGCTTCTGCATACTCGGATTTTCGTGGCCTCGCCCAACGATATCCAGTGCCTGCACCAAAGGTACACCAGAAGATAACATGGTCGCCAACTGCCGACTGAAAACAGCAATATCCTTGGTAATAATCTTTTTTGCAGATTTACTGAATAAGGATTTCGGTTTTTTCCTAACTTTATTAGGACGAATCCCCTGGCGACGCAGCTCCGATTTCGCCATGGCTTCCGATTTGGAATCCAGCTCACCTTTTACTACCGCCCCAGAACGGTTTTTACCTTCCCAGGCAAATGTAATCAACTCTTCTCTAACCGCCATTGTGGTTACTCTCTCGTCACTCGATTAATTTCTTCCAAACTGGTAATACCTTGTTGCACTTTCAATAAGCCCGATTTACGTAAATCGTTGATGCCTTCCTTTTTGGCCTGCTCTTCTAATTGTAGTGCAGTTGCACCTTCCAGAATTAAGTTGTGCAGCGATTCTGTGATCGGCATCACTTGATAGAGACCAACCCGTCCACGATAACCTTTGACACAGTGCTCACAACCAACTGGACCATAAACTGTTAGATCTTCAAGCATTTTCGGTTCAAAACCAGCATCCAGCAAGACCTGTTCCGGTAAGTCTTCTTCTTTTTTGCAATGCTCGCACAAGCGTCTGGCCAGACGTTGGGCCATGATCATCAAAACCGAAGACGCGATGTTGAATGCCGGGACACCCATTTGTGCAAGGCGATTCAAGGTTTGTGGCGCATCATTGGTATGCAGTGTAGACAAAACCAGGTGGCCGGTTTGTGCTGCTTTAACAGCAATCTCGGCTGTTTCCAGGTCTCGAATCTCACCAACCATGATGATATCCGGGTCTTGCCGCAGGAATGCTTTCAAGGCTTCGGCAAACGTCATCCCGGTTTTATTGGTTACATTCACCTGGTTAATGCCGGGAACAGTGATTTCCACAGGGTCCTCGGCAGTGGAGATATTGATATCCGGTGAATTCAGCATATTCAAACCGGTATACAAGGAAACTGTTTTACCACTACCGGTTGGTCCTGTAACCAGAATCATGCCATACGGCTTTTTGATACATTCTTCGAAAATCCGGCGCTGATCTTCTTCAAAACCAAGCTTTTCAATTCCAAGTTGCGCGCTGGTGGGATCTAGAATACGCAATACAATCTTTTCACCGAACAAGGTCGGGCATGTGTTGACACGAAAATCAATTGCTTTGGTTTTGGACAGTTTCATCTTGATACGGCCATCCTGCGGGATGCGTCGTTCAGCGATATTCATTCTGGACATCACTTTTAACCGTGACACAATCCGGTGCGCCATATTGGCAGGTGGTTGTGCGGCCTCGTGCAAAATACCATCATGACGATAACGAATCCTGAAAATTTTCTCGTAAGGCTCGATATGAATATCAGAAGCGCCTTTTTTTATTGCATCCAGCAATATCTTGTTAACGAACCGAACAACTGGTGCATCATCTATCGCCAGGTTGTCTTCACCTTCACCGGGGTCACCATCATCGCCCGCCTCAAGATTAATGTTATCCAGATCTTCATCAAGCAAATCCTGCATTGATGTATCAGCAGCGTCCAGGGCATTGTCAATTGCTTTAGTCAGCTTGTCATCTTCGACAAGGACCAGCTCGGTGTTTTTTCTGGTCTGAAATTTGATCTCATCCAGTGCTTGCTGATTTGTAGGATCGGATATCGCCAGAAACAATCGGTTACCACGTAAATACAAAGGTAATACCCGGTGTTGACGGATCAGTTTTTCATCGACAATTCCCGTTGGAGCCAGTGACAAATCCATTACATCTAAATTGAACAATGGTAAACCAAAGTCTTTTGACAACGTCAAGGCAATTGCTTCAGCTTCAAGAATCCGATTCACAATCAGATAGTTGATTAATGTCGATTTAGCCTCTTTCGCAGCTTCCTCGTGTTCCCAGATGTTATCTTCCTGAATCAGTTCATTACGAACCAGACACCTCGCAAATCCTGATAAAGGTGCATTCGTCATTGTTTTCGTTGCAAGTTGAGATGACATAACTCAATATCCAATTCTATCTTTCTGTTTTTACTTACAACTCTGAAATTGCAAGTTTACAGAAGATTGTCTGTTGTTAAGGGTTGTAAATAATTCATTGAAACCAGTTCTGATGAAACAGAAGGTCATCGGATAAACGCACTGGTTGTACAAAGAAGTCTAGACGAAAACTTGATTAATACTATTCTCCGGCTTCAGGAAACCCTATAATTTGGAAAAAATCCTCAGCTTGTCTGACATAAAAATAGAATTCGACAGTTAAAGAATACTTACTCAGTGCATCGATTCTGGGCTTTGCATGCAATCTGGACAATCATTGACTCCTGGAACCGGCAACATGCGGGTCAGCATCAACACATGATCTATCGAGCAATTTTTCTTGAAAAAAAGAGATACGCTCAACTTACTTCCCATGTAACATTTCAAAGGATTACTGAAAATGACTTTGACAAGGACAGAATTTACCAATGAATAATCATCCCAAGTCAGCAGACTGTATGAAACTTGCTCAACAATTGATACCTGGTGGTGTCAATTCGCCTGTTCGTGCTTTTAAAGGCGTAGGAGGATCACCAGTTTTCATCTCTCACGCCAAAGGCGCTCACATGTTTGATGTCGATGGAAATGCTTACATTGATTACATTGGTTCCTGGGGTCCAATGATTGTCGGACATGCACACCCGGAAATTGTCACTGCCGTCGAATCTGCCGCAAGAAGAAGCTTGAGTTTCGGGGCACCTTCCGAACTGGAAATCGAAATGGCAGAGACCATTTGTGACTTAATGCCTTCAATTGAACAAGTCAGAATGGTCAACTCAGGAACTGAAGCGACCATGAGCGCAATTCGTCTGGCCCGAGGTTACACTGGCCGGGATAAAATCATCAAGTTTGAAGGTTGTTACCACGGCCATGCTGACTCACTCCTTGTTAAAGCAGGTTCAGGAGCATTGACGCTCGGCATCCCAAGCTCACCTGGCGTTCCCGACCCAATTGCCGGACTGACGATCACCTTGCCATATAACGATATACAGAGTCTAAAACAAGTCTTTGCAGACATTGGTCAAGACATCGCTTGCGTCATCGTTGAGCCGATCGCAGGAAATATGAATTGTGTGCCTCCAGTCAGTGGATTTTTGGAAACACTGCGTTCCGTAACACTTGAATCAGGTACACTCCTGATATTCGATGAAGTAATGACTGGATTCCGTGTCGCTCTGGGAGGCGCGCAGTCAATCTATCATGTTGAACCCGATCTGACGACACTGGGAAAAGTCATCGGTGGCGGTATGCCTGTCGGTGCATTCGGTGGTAAACGTGATATTATGCAAGCCCTGGCTCCAGCGGGACCTGTTTACCAGGCCGGCACATTGTCTGGAAATCCTGTGGCAATGGCAGCCGGCCTGAAAACCCTGGATCTGATTTCCAGGCCCGGATTTTTCAAAGCGCTGGAAGCAAAAACCCGTTACCTGACCCAGGGTCTAAAAAAAGCCGCCCAGCAATCTGACATCGCCGTGTCTACCCAGGCAATCGGGGGTATGTTCGGACTGTTTTTTACTGAAGACACTGAAGTCACAAATTTCGATCAAGTTATGAATTGTAACACCGAGCTGTTTAACCAGTTCTTTCATTCCTGCCTGGATCAAGGCGTGTATTTTGCCCCTTCAGCATTTGAAGCGGGATTTATTTCATCCGCGCATACTCAGGAAATTCTTGATAAAACAATCGATGCCGCCCATAAAGCCTTCACAACAATCGCTGTTTAATAAAATCAATCAACTCCAACACAAACACCCTGGCATTTATGCTCGTTAATTTTCTGGGTTCGATTTCAGAATTCATCACAATTTATCTTGATCACATTCTGGTTGCATTCAGTGGTTGTCTTATCGCAACAATGATCATGTTATGGAGATACCGTGGACTCAACCCATCTCACTGTCGTCAAACGCTGAAAGATAATCTTCAACAAATACAATCACTACAAACTGAGTTAAGTCAGTTACAAGCCAGTTATCAGAAAGCCACAACTCATATTGCAGTAATGACTGAACGTTCATCCAGACTCAGTCAGCTTGAATCCAGCCTGACTGATATGGAACAGCAGCTCAGCAAAGCCAACCAACATATTCAAAATGAAATAGCAGAACGCATTCAAGCCCAGGAAAAAATTCGTCATTTATCAGGAATCGAAGAACAACTCAAACTGCAAAAACAATACGAGCTCAAGCTCAGTTCAGAATTAGCTGATTTAAAATCCAGCGAAACAAAATTAAACACCTTACTCGAGGAGGAAAGAAAGCAAACCGAAGAAAAAATGGAGTTGTTGAAGCAAAGCGAGCAACAACTCAGCCAACGATTTGAAAATCTCGCGAATAAAATTCTCGATGAAAAAACGAAAATCTTCACCGAACAAAACCAGTCGAATATCAGTAATTTGTTAATGCCTCTGAAAGACCAGCTTGGTGAATTCAAATCCCGGGTTGAAACCATACATCTGAATGACTCAAAAGATCGCAGTTCCCTGCGAACCGAATTATCCAATCTGAAACTGCAAACTCAACGCATGAATGAAGAAGCTGTCAACCTGACAAAAGCGCTTAAAGGCGATAATAAAGTTCAGGGCAACTGGGGTGAAATGGTTCTGGAACGGGTACTGGAACAATCCGGTTTACGTCAAGGCAGTGAATACCAAATTCAACGCGGATACAGGGATGATGATAACAAGATTAAAAAACCAGATGTCATTATCCACTTACCCGAAAAAAAAGACATTGTTGTTGACTCTAAAGTTTCACTGATTGCCTATGATGCATATTGCTCAGCCGAAGATGATCAGCAACAAGCCACTCAGTTAAACAAGCATATCGAGTCGGTGCGCAAACATATTCAGGATTTAAGCAAAAAAGACTATTCTTCTCTGAAAGGTCTACGATCATTGGATTTTGTTTTATTATTCATCCCGATCGAAGCTGCGTTCATGATTGCTTTTCAATGCGATGAACAACTGTTCAGCGACGCATTCGAGCATAAAATTATCGTAGTCACTCCCACAACATTACTGGCAACACTGAGAACCATTGAAAATATATGGCGATTCGAGCGTCAAAATGAAAATGCTCGATCAATTGCGGACAAAGCCGGAAGCCTGCACGATAAACTCTGCGGGTTCCTGGAGGACATGGAAAAAATCGGTCTTCAAATCGATACCATGCAGCGCACTTATGATGCCGCCATGAACAAACTCAGCTCCGGCAGAGGTAACCTGATCAGGCAAGCCGATTCACTGGTTCAACTAGGAGCAAAAACAAAAAAGAATCTGCCCCCAAACCTGTTATCAAATTCAGACCAAGATGGTGGGCCCTGAAGGACTCGAACCTTCGACAAATGGATTATGAGTCCACTACTCTAACCAACTGAGTTAAGGGCCCGTGAGATGAAAAAGAATTGCGATTGATATCAATGCAGAGAGAATTTATTCCAAAAACAAATATTAGTATGCCCGGAAAACCAAACGCTCAATCAGAATCCAGAAAACTCCTTAGTGACTCGGATCGAGTCGGGTGACGCAGTTTGCGTAATGCTTTAGCTTCAATTTGACGAATTCGCTCTCTAGTTACATCAAATTGTTTGCCGACTTCCTCCAGAGTATGGTCAGTATTCATATCAATACCAAATCGCATACGCAAGACTTTGGCTTCGCGTGAAGTCAGGCTGGCCAGAATATTCCCTGTGGTTTCCCGCAAGCCTTCTGATGTTGCTGCTTCTACAGGCGACATTGCTCTGGAATCTTCGATAAAATCGCCTAAATGTGAATCCTCATCATCGCCGATTGGAGTTTCCATTGAAATCGGCTCCTTGGCAATTTTCAAGACTTTCCTGACTTTGTCTTCCGGCATTTCCATGCGCTCGGCTAGCTCTTCAGGTGTTGCTTCCCGTCCCATTTCCTGGAGCATTTGTCTGGAAATACGATTCAGCTTGTTGATTGTCTCGATCATATGCACAGGAATACGAATGGTTCTTGCCTGATCTGCAATTGAGCGGGTGATTGCCTGGCGTATCCACCAGGTAGCATAAGTTGAAAATTTGTATCCACGTCGATACTCAAATTTATCAACTGCTTTCATCAACCCGATATTACCTTCCTGAACGAGATCAAGAAATTGTAATCCGCGATTGGTATATTTTTTGGCTATCGAAATCACCAATCTAAGGTTGGCTTCAATCATTTCTTTTTTGGCTCTGCGCGATTTTGCTTCACCAATGCTGATCCGTCTGTTGATATCCTTGATGTTATCAATACTCAAGCCGTTTTCGTCTTCAATCGCTGCCAGCTTGCTTTGTGAACGTTGTAATTCCTGCTTATGTGTTTTCAATATCGCGGAATAATCCGTGTAGTTGTCAACCAGGCGTTTATACCAACTATCATCAAACGATTGTTTGGAAAATGACTTTAAAAAATCCGCTCTGGGAATACCTGCCTGTGAAATACAGATATCCATGATGATCTTTTCCTGGGCGCGAATCTGCTCAACAGTATGCCTGACCAGGCCTGACATTGATTTAAAAAACAGAGGTGACCATTTAATGTTTGCATACAATTCTGCAAGTCGGTCATAGTTACCCTGGACTTGTTTTGAATCGTAACCATGTTTGTCAAGCAACCTCTGAGTTTCATTGTAGAGTGTCTCGATCTCTTCAATTTTTAAAACCGCAGTCTCAAAATCCGGGCCTGTTGATTCCTCAACAGCAGAGTCATCCTCATCATCAGAATCGTCTACGCTTTCACCATCCGTCAAAACTTCCGGTGATTCAATTGACTGATCATCAACACTATCCAGAAAATCGGTCAGTAAATCGGTCAGCTTGAGCTCTTCCTGCCTGACCTGTTCAAAAGCGTCAAGCATAAATGTAACAACCTGGCTGGAGCGCGATAATGCTCCAATAACTTCCAGTTTTCCTTCTTCGATGCGTTTGGCAATACCCAACTCGGTCGAACGGGTCAGCAGATCAATGGTGCCCATCTCACGCATGTACATCCGAACAGGGTCAGTTGTTTTACCAAATTCGTTGTCAACAGACGCTAATGCTGCTGCTGCCATTTCTGCCGCATCATCATCGTCGTCGTCAGCTATTTCAGCATTCGGTCTCAGTGCTTCAGTATCGGGAATAAAATCATGCACTTCAATTCCCATGTCATTGATCATGCCAATGACATCCTCGACTTGTTCGGGATCAACAATATCACTGGGAAGGTGATCATTGACCTCTGAAAACGTCAGAAAACCCTGCGACTTCCCTTTGGCAATCAGTTCTTTCAGTTCGAGTTGTTGTTCTTGATCGATTGATGACATATGTTATACGGGATTACGAAGAGCCAAAATTGAAAAGCAAGCAGCAAATTATAAACTGTTGAGACAGTCAAGATCAAATAGAGTTTCTTTAATTTTCCGATTTTGAGACATGATTACGTTGTAATACAGTTATTCAAGACCAGTTTTCTATTCGCTTTGAGCACTTCCAAACAGGCCAACAAGCCCTTTATAAATAAGGCTCCGAATTGAGTGGTTTAAATACCTCGCACTGCATGATAAGACATCGAAACTCGCCAGAATGAAACCCGGTTAGACTGTATCTTGAATAATCGATAGAATAGTCAGCTATTTTTATATTCTCTGATGTGAATCTCTCGCATTATATCCATTTATCCAATTTTTTACTGATCACAAGCGTTTTCTCAATGCAAGACTTTTGGTACAAAGCCAGGCTGTATGGCACTGTAGGTGCCGTTTTTTTTCTCCCTTATGAGCAAAAGAAGCAAATAGAACGAAAAATTCGCGGTAAAGAAGAACTCAGAAAATTAAAAGAAGCTGACTGGGTCCTGGTGTCATGGGCTAAAAGTGGGAGAACATGGTTGCGTGTTATGTTATCGCATTATTATCAGCAACAGTTCCAGATCCCCCAGCAGCATTTGCTTGATTTTGATAACTTTAAACGCATGAACCCTCATGCACCGTCTGTTTTTTTTACACATGGTAACTATTTAAAAGACTACACTGGAAATAAAACAAGCAAGATTGATTTTTATTCCAAGAAAGTAGTCCTGCTCATCAGAGACCCGCGTGATGTCGCTGTCTCACAGTTTTTCCAGTGGAAATTCAGAATGAGCCCACGTAAAAAAGCACTCAATGAATACCCAGCCCATGGTTCGGACATTTCAATATTTGACTTCGTCATGAATAACGAGTGTGGCTTACCTAAAGTAATTGATTATTTTAATGGCTGGCTCAACGATAAAGGGAATATGAACGATTTGCTTATCGTCAGATATGAAGACATGCGATCGAAAACAGAAACTGCCCTTTCAACCATTCTTGATTTCACTGAAACTTCTGGAACAACACAACAAATCAGAGATACTGTTGAATTCGCAGCGTTTCAGAATTTAAAAAAACATGAATCCCAACAAACCATAAAAAACAACCTCGGGCGTCTGGGCGAGAAACAGAAAGGCAACCCCGACTCCAGCAAGGTTCGACGCGCCAAAGTCGGTGGCTATAAAGATTATTTTGACGCTCAACAAATTCAGAGCATCGACGAACTGATGAGAGAACGCTTATCACCTGAGCTTGGCTATCACTGACCGGTTACAAGCAGGCAATGCATCACGACGAAAACAACAGTGAAATACAACGCCGACTGTCAAATCAGCGTTGCATGATATATAACTAAAAAAACGGTGATTGAATAAAGCCACCCTTGATATGGTCGAATATCAGGATTGCACTGACACACCCTCTTGACTGAAAAACATGCAAGAGAAAGTGAAGACTATCACTTCACTTTCCATCCATTTCTGCAAGCATCTCCTGAAACCATGCTTGTTCATGAACATTAGCCATATCCGGGTCTGCTTCAACATGAGATTTAGGAGGCAGAAACCCTTTGTCTTTGGCAATACCAAGATATTCCTGAGTCTGCTTCAAATCGCCCTGAGTACAAAAAATACACGCCAGATTATACGCGGCAAGCCCTGGATTTCTGGCTTCAGATTCCTTGAATTTCTCAAGCGCTTCAGCTCTCAGTTCAGTTGATTTGTCAGGACTGGCATTTCTAGACTGAGCCAGTAATGATGCACCCCAGTCATTGAGAATTCCTGAACTTTCGACATTTTTAATTGCCGCCGCATGAAATTTATCCCCGGCTTTTTTATACAGCTCCTTGGCTTTTTTCCCTTCTGAAACCAATGCCAATTCGTATAATGCAAGCCCCCATTGGTGCAAAGTGTTGTCATCTTCAGGATTCAGTCTGTTTGCCGTTTCAAAATTCCGGCATGCTTCACGCAGGTGACGCGCGGATTCTGAGTCAATCAGTTTGTGCGCAATCTGAAGGTTGCGCATACCTTTAGAAAAGTTCGCTTTGGCTCTTAATGTTGCTATTGCCATAATATGTTCCTGTTCCCTGGATTATTATTCGGACACCGGATACACAGTATCACCGGTATTTCTAACACACAAATAGTAAGAGATTCGTAAAATATACACAAGTCTTTAGTCTATCTCGAATCGTTCAGGATGAGATTGTCAGTCATAATTTCTGTGCTTGCTACCACTATAATCAACTGACGGACATTGACCTGAATGTTTGCAAAGTTAATCTATCAGTTGTTTCAGCACAGGCAACTATTAAGAACACTTGCTGCTAAATTTTCTGATAGATATCCGATCCACTTTCCCGGAATTCTCTGGATTTTTCCTCCATCCCCTGTTGCAAGGCGCGGTTTTCACTGACACCGTGTTGTTCAGCATAATCTCTCACATCCTGACTGATTTTCATCGAGCAAAAATGGGGGCCACACATCGAGCAGAAATGCGCCACTTTGGCAGAATGCTGAGGAAGTGTTTCATCATGAAATTGCATGGCTTTTTCAGGATCCAGACCAAGATTGAACTGGTCTTCCCAACGAAACTCGAAACGAGCTTTGGACAAAGCATTATCGCGCACTTGCGCTCCAGGATGTCCTTTGGCCAGATCAGCAGCGTGTGCAGCGATCTTGTAGGTCACAATCCCTTCCCGAACATCTTCTTTATTCGGCAGTCCCAAATGCTCTTTTTGAGTCACATAACAGAGCATTGCGCAACCATACCAGCCAATCATTGCCGCCCCGATTCCGGATGTAATATGGTCGTACCCAGGAGCAATATCAGTGGTTAGCGGGCCCAGCGTGTAGAACGGGGCTTCGTCGCACTCCGCCAGCTGCTTGTCCATATTTTCCTTAATCAATTGCATGGGAACATGACCCGGCCCTTCGATCATAGTCTGAACATCATGTTTCCAAGCAATTTTGGTCAACTCCCCTAATGTTTCAAGCTCGCCAAATTGAGCCTCGTCATTGGCATCAGCAACTGAACCAGGACGCAAACCATCACCCAGCGAGAATGACACGTCATACGCTTTCATGATCTCGCAAATGTCTTCGAAATGAGTATATAGAAAACTTTCGGTATGATGCGCCAGACACCACTTGGCCATTATCGATCCACCGCGGGATACAATCCCGGTGACACGCTTAGCGGTAAGAGGAACATGTTGCAACCTGACACCGGCATGAATTGTAAAGTAATCAACTCCTTGCTCGGCCTGCTCGATTAATGTATCGCGGAAAATCTCCCAGGTCAGCTCTTCAGCTTTACCATTGACTTTTTCCAGTGCTTGATAAATGGGAACCGTACCAATCGGCACGGGTGAATTACGGAGAATCCATTCTCTGGTTTCATGGATATTTTTGCCGGTTGATAAATCCATCACGGTATCGCCACCCCAGCGAATACCCCACATCATTTTCTCGACTTCTTCCTCGATTGAGGAGGTCACAGCCGAATTACCGAGATTGCAATTCACTTTAACCAGAAAATTACGGCCAATAATCATTGGCTCCAGTTCAGGGTGATTAATGTTGGCAGGAATAATCGCCCGCCCACGCGCCACTTCATCTCTGACAAATTCAGGAGTAATCTGCTGTTGAATACTGGCCCCGAATGACTCTCCAGGATGTTGAAATTTGAGTTGTTCGGACAAGGCTTCACGCTTCAGGTTTTCGCGTATGGCGATGAATTCCATTTCCGGAGTAATGATACCTTTGCGTGCATAATGCATTTGGCTGACGTTGGCACCAGCCTTTGCACGTAAAGGCAAACGATGTAAAGTCGGAAAACGAATCGCGTCCAGTTTGGAATCTACCAGCCGTTGCTGGCCATATTGAGACGATAATTGTGACAATTGTTCGGTGTCACTCCGCTCAGTAATCCATGCTGAACGGATAGACGGCAAACCTTGCTTTAAATCAATGTGTACGTTCGGATCAGTGTAAGGACCTGATGTGTCGTACAGAAAAACCGGCGGGTTTTTTTCGGACCCAAAACTGTGTGGAGTATCACTCAGTGAAACCTTGCGCATGGGAACACGGAGATCCGAGCGACTCCCCTCGACATAAACTTTTTCCGATGAAGGGTAGGAAGTCATATCAACACTGTGCTTACTCTCCGAATTGATTGCTTCTTCCTTAACTGCACTCATAGTTTTACTCCACTGTTACTTTAACTGTTTCACTCTTAAGCCTGGAATGGCTTGAGAGAATTGCCTGTTTCTGACATTCAACACTTGTCGATTTTAATCTGCTTGTTTTGTTGACAGGTATAGCTTCATATAGTCTCAAAGTAAGGCCGTACAGATCTCTGCTTTTAAAACATTCCTGACATTTTACAAAACTATCATTTTGAGCCACCAACAGATGCCTCAATCATGCCAACACAATTACTGAGATCTGCCACAACAACCAAGACAATCCTTAATTAATGATGCTACCGGAAAACAATTATACACTCTTGCCATTCATTAACTGGGTCAAATCATTATCGAATTTAATTTGGTAGCTGCCTGGAAAAAACCCAGCCCTGCCAAGATCACTTGATTTTGTTAATGTTTACTGAAGATAATTACCCATTTGACTGATAAATCGCCGCACCGTAAATTGTTGTGCTTGTTGCTCACAGGGTTCTCGATATCGCAAACATCGACTGGGCGTCATGCACTCAATTGCCTGCTTTATTGAATCGACATCAACTGTCTCCAACAGAATACCAGTTTCACCATTGATAACCGTTTCCAGCAAACCACCTTGAGCCGCGCCAATCACTGGTTTGCCAGCCGCCATTGACTCAACTGGCGACATCCCAAAATCTTCATCGATAGGCAAATATAATGTAGCTATCGCATTGCCAACCAATTCCTGTAACTGTTGCTCACTCATCCAGCCTGTGAATCGAATATTTTCGGCATCGCCCGCCAGCTGCTTTAAGCGCGTCAAATCACTGCCTCCTGAGGCAACAATCAATTGCTTATCCGGCAACTCCAGAAATGCTTTGATGATCAGATCGACCCGCTTGTAAGGTTCAAGACGGGCAGTCGATAAATAATAGCGACCGGAACTCTGCCATTTAAAACATTCTGTTTGAACCGGGGGGTAGACCACATCAGATTGTATATCCAGATACCTTAATAGGCGCTGACGAACATTCTGTGAATTGGCAATGATTGTATCCATTTTCCGTATCGCCGGTTCATAGTAAAGCCTTACATAGCTGATCAATGCTTTCAGCAGTGGTTTTTGCCAAAACGGTAGCTGTTGCAGATAATAATCCTGCAAATCATACACAAAACGGGGCGGGGTATGACAATAATATATATTTCGACCTGATGTACGATTCCTGATTGCCAGCGGCGCATAACTGCCACTGAAAATGACGTGACGATAATGTTGTAAATAAGCGGTCCGGTTCCGGAACAGATACATCATGAGAATTGCCTGATGCACAGGATGAAACACCGGCTTTGTCAACACATGTGCAAGATTATCAGGAAACAGCTTGTAATTGACAAAACCGGCATGTAACTCCAGATCCAAAATTGCTTCAGTCAGTGTGATTGCCAGCTGTTCGGCACCTCCATTGGCCAGCAGAAAATCATACACATATGCATCACGCATTCAAAAATCGATGGCATTGCTGCGGGTAATGCCCGAAGAACACCGGGGAGCGGCGTATGGTTTGATAAGGTTTATTGCGAATCTGCTGGTATTCCTGTTCCATGATCGGCCAGGGGTGAGCATCTATCGGTACATTGGTTGCCACCCCACCATGATACTGGTGAAATGTTGCCTCTCCCATCAACATGATCGGCGTCATGTTGTTATTCTCATTAACCCGGTTAAACATATCCAGATTGACCAGCCCACCGCCGGGGCTTGTAAATTGTTCATCAAATCCACCCATCTCAACCAGGCTGGTTTTTTTCATGACAAAACAATTACTCTCAGACAACTCGGAAAAAAAGCCGTTTTTACTGGACAATGCAACACTGGAAATTTCAAATAACGCATAGCCATTATGACGCCAGTCAACAGAATCCAGCAATGCATCTTCAGCCGCCTGATTATATCCCTGCTCAATTGAAATATTTTGCGGATCTGATCCTAAATGCATCCCCAGTGTATAAATAAACGGGTCATTATAAACCGAAGCAATACGCAGAGCATACGAGAGGATTCCTGGGGACAAAATGCGCGCACCGTCGATACAACACATCACATAGTCACCACGCGCCATGTTAATACCGGCATTCATCGCCCGGCAGGGAGACCCGTTGATTGCCTGATAATACAGATATTTGAATTCCTGCCCAAATCCTTCGACCAGCGTCTGATCCAACGCCAACAGCGAACCGTTGTCAACAACAATCACTTCATAATCAAGCTCACCAATGTCGCTTTGATATGCCTTCGACATAGAATACAAGGTGCGCTCGGCTTCGCGGCGCATATTGAAGAAATTAACAACAATTGACAGTTTCACTGAAGGTATTGGAAACAAGGTTTAACAGGGGATTGTCCACCATTAATCTCAGGCAGACTTGGCTCCAGATTGATCAAACAACTATTCATTACTCGATCGCCAAACGCTCTTTGAGTCCGCTCAGTGCACTTTCATAGAACAACAAATCTTCCTTATTCTGCTCATACAAATCGGCATATAATTCCGAACCAAGCTGAGATTCAATACGCTTCAGCTTTTTCTCATTGTCATCATCCAAAGTATCCGTGACATTTTTTTTGGACTCGATGAGTTTGAGTGGTATCTGCTGAGCTGCCAATGTCTCTTGTAGAATTCGCATTGAAGCTTGAAATTCTTCCACAATACCCAAAACACTGAAATCCTGACTGACTTGCAATGCAGTCTCCAGACGTTGTTGTTCAGTTAGCGGCTCCAGAATTGTCGAAGTACAATAACGGATAAAATAATTAATGAACATTTTTGAACCCAGATCCATATGCCAGCGCACATAGTCTGCAAAATCCAGGCGTTTTGCCGCATCAGCACTGCGATTGTCTACTCTCTGGTTTCGTTCGAAGCGATAAGCCGATGCCGCCCTGACAATAGGGTGGCGCAGCATTGAGATAATATGGTATTCAAATTCTGACGATGGCTTTAACGGTAAAGGCAGGTGGTGACTGGCAAACGCCCGAATTTTGGTATGCTGACGCAAATACTCATCCAGATACACCTGTTTACCAGCGGCAATGGCATCAGAGTCGCGATGATCGATAAATTGCGATTTATAGTTGTGTTTCAGTATGTTGTCGATCGATGTCCCGGCATTTTTAAAAATGTGGGCATGCAGAATTACCTTGCGCGTCAAATTGACTCATTCCCTTTCTTTAATGTTGACTCTTGATTCGACAGCCTTCAAAAGTTGATTTAATCCAGACATCTGATCAAAAATTACTCGATACCAGTCTGATCAGCCCAGTTTCAACATGCCTTCCAAAGCCTGTGTTGCATAATGCGCTGTGTCCTTATCCACCTTGATCTGGTTAACCACATGACCTTCAACCAGATTTTCCAGAACCCAGGCCAGATGCTGAGGGTCAGTACGAAACATGGTTGAACACATACAGACCATGGGAGACATAAAATGAATGCTCTTATCCTGATGTTTATACTGGTTCTTTAAACGGTTAACCAGATTAAGCTCGGTTGCTACCAACCAGCGCGTACCTGGCTCGGCATTATGGATAGTCTCGATAATATATTCAGTTGAG
>JAHZJL010000108.1 GCA_022600935.1 Gammaproteobacteria bacterium | reverse complement strand
TTCCAGTGTGCGTACTGCAAAGGCCACCCAGATTGACCAGAATGAATAGGCAATCAAGGGAAATGTGTGTGACAAAATTGATTCCAGCAATGCCGGTGTCGATTGTGTTTGCAACAGCCAGATCCAGCCTTCCACAGCTTGCTGAACAGCAAATGTCAGAGGAATGGCAGCAAGAGGCAATTGTTCCTTGCGTGTTACCTGTTTTAAGGTAACGACTCCTGCTGCTGTCAGGACAGCGCTGGCGGTAAAACTGGCGGTTGCTGAAAAACACATGTTATTTCCTGAGTCGTTGTTATGGGTTAGCGATAATACTGGCTCGCATGGTTGAGGTTAGGATTCCCAGATTGGTTCGCCAGTAATTTTTCGGCATACTTCCACGCCGGAACGAAATGCATCTTCATGGAATCCGTAACGGGTATAAGAGCCGCAAAAATAGCTCACACCGTTTTCATTCAGGCCAGGAACATCAGTCTGTGCTGTCACTGCTGTATGATCGAAAATCGGATGTTCGTAATCGTATTCCCTGATGATTTTATCGGGATTGATGCGCCCGGTATCATTGAGAGTGATAAAGTAATCCTGTTTCTTGGAGACCCGCTGCAATTTGTTCATATAATAAGTGAAGGATGAGCGTCCGTCTGTCTCGGTGAGGTAATTCCAACCTGCCCACATGTATCGTTTTGCGGGGAGAACCGCTGCATCACTGTGCAGAATCACGTGTGACGGGTTATAACGGAACGAACCCAGGGTTTTTTGCTCGTCTGGAGTGGGGTCTGCCAGTAGCGCCAGAGCCTGATCGGCATGACAGGCAAAAATCACTCGGTCGAATTCATGGGTTTGTCCCTGGCTGTCCGAGATCAGCGCTTTGCCGTTGCTGCGGCGGACGGATATGACTTGATTATTGAGCTGTATCTTATCTTTGAAACCGGCAGTAACTTTCTGCTTGTACGACTGACTGCCTTTGAGAACAGTACGCCAGCGTTTTTGACCAAAAACCCCCTGGAATGCACCGTGATTCTCCAGGAATTCAATCATCGTCAATGCTGGGTAATTGAGCATGTCTTCGGGAGGTATTGACCAGACCACAGCAATCACCGGAATCATGAAAAAGTCTATGAAATCCCTGCTGTAACCTTTCTCTTCCAGGTATTGGGCGATACTGAGATCGGCATAGGTCTTGTCCCGATATATTTCAGTGGCTTCTTTGTAAAATCGACCGGTTTCTTTGAGCAGGCTTCTAAATCTTGGGCTGGCCAGATTTTTTAGATTGGTCGGAAACCAGGTGAAGCCTTTGGAGTTGTATTCCCAGCCGGTTTGCATGATTTTAAAACTGAAACTCATTGGGCATTGAATGCTGGCAACATTCAGCTCTTTCAGCATGCGTGTAAATAAGGGGTAGTTTTCTTCGTTAAAAATAACAAAAGCAGTGTCTGTGTAAACAGTTTCTTCAGCAGTTTCGACAATTGCTGTATTGGCGTGGCCTCCAATATAGTTGTTTTGTTCAAACACAGTAATGTCATATTTGTTGTGTAAAAAATATCCGCATGCCATTCCGGCTGCGCCAGATCCAATGATGGCGATTTTGTTTTGATCCATTGTGATTTGTTTGTTGTTGTTTTGGTTTAATCGAAATTGTGTTGACTTGTCATAGTGTCAATTGAGTCTAACAGCACATTCTAGGTTTTAAAGCAGGTCAATGTCCAGAACAGCATGCAATTTCATATGACAGAATGTAACGAGTCATAGAAGATGCTATTGGTGTCAAAAACATCATTGTTGAATTATTATTATCATAAAAATCAATAAGTTATAAGTGTTGATATGGATAATGTGTATTTGCTGGGGGTATTTGTTCGATCGCAATCTGTTTCGTCTTTCTTTGTTTTCCTTTATCTTTTTTATGTTAACTGAAATAATGTTCTGTTTTGCGCTAAATGCTGATTCAGGTGATAGACTTTGCTGCAAGGTGATGTTTATTTGCTGACCTGGTTATGTTTTTGCGGTCACCATTGACATTTATCAAAGTATTAAATTGATGGGATATGAGACAATTATTCCCAGAGTTGTTAAGGCATTTGACTGGTTAGTCTCAGCTCAACAGTGGAACAGGCTGGACCAACATCTGTACAAACTGGATCGTTTGAAAGACGGTGTTTTTTTTGTGGAGATTGGTTCGAATGACGGGAAAATGTTTGATCCCGTTTATGATTTTGTAAAATCAGGCTCCTGGTCCGGAGTTATGGTTGAGCCAATAGAGTGCTATTTTAAGCAGCTCAGGGAGAATTATAAAAACAGTCCGAATCTGATACTCGAGAATGTTGCAATTTCCTCGAAACAGGAAATTCGGGAATTTTACAGAATTGAGGACGGACATGATTTTTTACCCAGGTGGACACATGGTCTGGGTTCTTTCTATAAGGATGTTTTGCTGTCTCATGAGCGTGTTATACCAGGTTTGCGGAAATACATCGTCACCCAGCAGGTGGAATGCATTTCATTCGATGATTTGCTAAGTCGTCATTCAATCAATCATCTGGATGTGCTGGTTGTTGACACAGAAGGTTATGATTACCAGATCATCAGGCAAGTCGATTTTGAAACATATCAGCCAGCTATTGTGGTTTATGAGCACAAGCACCTGGATCATTCAGATCAAATGGCTAGTCGTGAGTTGTTAGCCAGTCAAGGTTACACGCTTGAAAAACATCTGGGTAATACCCTGGCCTGGAAGTATTGATGTGGTCAATGCGCCTGTGTTGCATGAAACACAAGTACCAGTCCGTTACT
>JAHZJL010000107.1 GCA_022600935.1 Gammaproteobacteria bacterium | reverse complement strand
GTATCAGTTATTTAAGGAAAATGGTTTTTACGCAACCGGTGTGGACTTGATTATGCGTTCCGCCAATGTCTCCAAGCGGACGCTGTACAAGTATTTTCCGTCCAAAAATGATTTAATTGTTGCGGTGATCGACGAATATCGATCCATGTATCGTATCCATATCGAGGCGCTGCTGAGCAGTATAAACGGCGACAGCCGGGAAAAGATCGATGCCATCTTTGCGGATGCCATGAGCTGGTTTGGCGATACCAATTTTCACGGTTGTCTGGCTGTCAACGCCATGGGTGAATTTGCCAATAAAAACCAGGAAATTGAACAAGCCTGCCTTTGTTTCAAACACTGGGAGCTGAATATGTTATGCGGCTTGACTCGAGAGCTGGATGATCAGCAACCAGACAAACTGGCTTATAAGCTATTTGTGTTGCTGGAAGGAATGTCCTCGATTGCCCAAGTCAGCGACCAGGATTGTGCAGTAGATATGGTCGCAATGGCAAATCAAGTGATCGATATGCATCTTCAGGAGATGAATTCATCACAACAATCATAAAATTGCAATATTCACATTGCCAGATTTGGGCTTGTAGAGTAATCACTCAAATAATCTTATCTCTTGCTACACTTTAAACAACTGCCTTCTGAATATTGAACTCATGACACAAATACAAAAAGCCGATCCAACAGCACGCCGCATGACCATTAGATTAGTGGTCTTGATATTTGTCATGGGAGCGATAATGATCAGTCTGTTGGAAATTAATCAACAAAATATCAGCAACTGGCTGGAAGGTAATATTGATGACATTATCAACAATGTCTGGGTTGTCATCATTGCTTGTCTGATCATGATTGCGCCAATTGTAATTTTTGCCTTGTACTTGTTTCAGTTTGGACTGAGTTGTATTCGCAGCAAACGGTTTCCTCCACCTGAAACCAGAGTCATTCGTGATACACCGGTTTTAGAGGGTAAAGCCGGTATCAAGAGAGGCCAAATTATTGTTGGATTGTCAGTGATGCTAAAACTGTTATCTCTAGGGTTTGTTGTTGTATTGTGGCGATTATTTGCCAGTCTTGAAAGTGCGTTATAACGAAGCAATCGTTTTATAACAGGATATTTCTGTCATTACTCATTGAACAGTCATTGAATGTCTTCAATTTTTTCTTTTAATCATATGACTTACTCCTCCTTTCCTGCCGATCAAAACGACTATTTATCTGAACATGTTCAATTATTGCTCAACAGCTATCAGCACTGGTGTAAACAGTCACTTATTCCACCTCAATCATCAATAGAAGACGCAAAGCAACTGTTTCACGCTCCATTTGCTGTGCTGTCCCATAGCAATGACACTGACCCTCTGTTTACTTATGCCAATCAAATTGCCTTGCAAACATTTGGTTATGATTGGCAGGAATTGATGGTAACGCCCTCACGCTATTCAGCAGAACCAGTGAACCGCGAAGAGCGCAGCAAGATGTTGGCGGAAGTTAATCAACAAGGCTACACTGACCAATATTCAGGTATCAGAATTGCCAAAAACGGCACGCGCTTTCGCATCCATAAGGCGACTGTCTGGAATTTAATTGATAAACATGGCAACTATCAGGGTCAGGCTGCAATGTTTTCTGACTGGGACTGGATTCAATAACCAAGCGCAGACCATCCTGATGTAAGTCCTATAGGGTCATTGTATATGGGTTTGTTGGGTCTTTTAAAATGCCAGATTAGCCAGGCAGAAAAAAATGATGAAACGCCCTAACGGTACAAGAATTATCACAAATGACGAAATCGTTAGGCGGCGTCAATGTATGCTGCTAGTGATGTTAGGCGTTGTTTTTCCTGTCTATTGGTTAATCAGTAGTTTATTCGCAGATCGATTGAATTTCGAGATAATCGACTCGGTATTATTGCTTATTTCATTTGCCCTGTTCTCACTTGGCGTCTTTTATTATTGCAGAACACGCTATTTTGTAGAGAAAAACCCAGCTGATGATAATTGGTTCCATATTTGCCCTTCCCGTGACAAAAGCACAAATACGGTTGATCGACATTCAGTTCCCAATTCTGTTTTGCAACAATTGGAGCTCATCTGGTTTCCATTAAAGTATCCAGCAAAAACAGTGATTGAATTTCAGGTTAGAAGTGCTAAACAGCCAGAACTGGTATTTTTTACAACGACCAGTGAAGCAAAAGCCAAAAAAACCATGAACCGGTTGGCTAAGTGTCTTACGTCAAATACAACAGATCAAACCTGGGGTGGCCCAGCTAAAAACGTTCCAAAACACTACCTGTTAACCAAAGCCCAACAAAAACCGGCATCCAAAACTACAAATGTTTTATTTTTTCTGGTTTTTGTTGGATTCTGCTCAGCCTTTTATTTCGCCGGACAAAGCAGTGGAGAAGGGTTGGTTGCCGGTTTGGTTTTTCTTGGAATCGCAGCATTGTTTCCATTGGGATGGATATTGAAATTACTTCCTCAAAAAAAACCACCAAAAAAATTCAGTCGCTGGTTGTAGACTGTCATCTGAATAGAATTCAATCTAACTGTTGTCTTTAATCTAAATCTCCAATTATCTTGAAATTTGAGTGAAATAACTTGTTGTTATTCTACTTGTGGGAATTCATATCCTTCGCGTGCCATATACATTGTCACCGTAAGACTTCCGTCATCATTTTGTTCCGTAGCGTAGTTTGACTGCGGTAATTGGCTTGCCATGTGTAATTGAAAATCAAGGTCAAACTCGTCCATTGCTGAGGTATTCTCATATTCTACTTCGACAATACAGAGCGTTGTGCGGCAATTAACCTGTGAAAGTACTGAACCAGAAGCATTTGTGCTGTTAAAAAAACTTGTTATTGAATCAGTGATTTCCATAGACCACTGTGTATCAGTTTGCTCTGCCTGAAAAGCGTTTTTGATTATATCTATCCGCTCAAATTCTTTGTCTTGTTGTTCCTGGTTGATCATTGGTGGTTTCATCTCTGCAGACTTGATAAGATCATTTCCCACCGAATAATTGTCCTCATTATGGTGATTTGATAGTTTATTGATCTTGTCAAGTTTGACTTTTAGTGCGCTCATTTCCTGCGTGAGATATTGAATTTTTGGGCTTAACTGTTTTAATGCACCCAGCTCTGATTTAAGTGAAGATAATTCTCTGATTATTGATGTCATTTCATTCAAAGATCCCCCCCCGTCATCCACAGTAAACTGTCTAGCGTCAGAAGCTTCAGACGATATTTTGATGGCATGAAGGTCTATAGTTGTTGAAATATAGAAACCCAAGAAAATAAATGCCATGCTACCTGTCAGAATCAAGGGGAAGGATATTTTCATGATTTTTTCCTTAATACTAGTTAGATACTATTGGCTAGCCTTTCTCACCAACCCAAATTGTATTTAAAATACTACCCTTTGGGATTGAGCAAACCATTGAATAAGTACCCCAATAATCATCGGTAGTAATATTAGGTATTAAAAACCACCCTGTGCCATTACGCTCACCTGCTCTAAACTCCCTGGTTGTTCCATTACCGTTTTTACTATATAAAGTACACGAAATTCTACCTGATCCGGTTTGATGCAGCCAGACCTGGGTAGTTCCTTGTGTGTTTTGAATATTGTCGACAATGATTGGACAAGTTATCTGACGACTACCATTGGAATTGTTTGTAATTCCACTTGCATGAAAATTTATTGAAGACGACTGACTGGCCCACCGACTTTTACAGAAACTACCGTTATATGCATGTCCGTTTTCTGCTAGAGCGTTGCTTGCAAAAGCAATGCCAGTCATCATTAATATAAATAGTGTTAAATGTTTCATCTTACTCTCCACATGGTTTTAAAATATGTATAAATCCATTTATTTAGTCAAATCCATTTGCGAAAGATAATAGGATAAACAGTTATATTTATCTGTTAATTAAACAACATGCTTTCTGTGTAAAATTTACTTGACACACAAAAAAACAAACTATTTTAAAATAATGTAAATAGTTAGCAGAATTATTTGTTATTTTATGTTCCTTATTATAATAAATAAGTGAGATATGTTAATTTTTCACAGAAAAAACTTGATAGTTACCTTATGAAACTGATTTGTTTGTAGGCCATTCCCGAGATGATGAAGAAGCACTCAAATTAGTAGTTAAACAAGAAAATTTAAGAATTATGAAATAGAACGCAGATCACAGTATCTAAATTGACAATAATAAAAATTGCTGTATCTTAAAATTAAGCACGAGAGATAGACTCTCATGCAGATAACGGTAAGGAGCTTACTGTGACTAACAAACAATTTAATTTTGACTTTCTGGTCTTTATAGGCCGCTTTCAACCTTTCCACCTCGGTCACCAGCGTGTTGTAAATCAAGCGCTGGAGCAGACTGACAAACTGATTCTTCTGATCGGTTCCGCGTATCGTCCGCGTTGCACGCGCAATCCCTGGAGTTTTGATGAGCGCGAGCGAATGATTCGCTCTACTTTGTCAGAACAAGCCAACAAGCGTGTTCTGATTATTCCGGTGATGGATGCGACATACAGCGATGAGTTATGGATTGCAACTATCCAGAAAAGCGTGTCCGGGATGATTGCCGCACACCATGCACAACCGCACAGAGACCCTGTAATCGGCTTGATTGGGCATAGCAAAGACCACACATCGTACTATTTAAAACTGTTTCCACAATGGAGCTCTGTGGATGTCGCCAGTGAAGGCAAAATTTGTGCATCGACTGTACGTGACAAGCTGTTTCATGCTGATCGTGGCCAGTGGGAGGATAAGCGATTGTCGGCAAACACGATGATCGGTGATTTGGTGCCAACTGAGGTGTTGGACTATTTGAATCAATTTGTTCGGGACGATGTTTTTGCAAAGCTCCGAGATGAATTTGATTTTGTCAGGAAGTATCAATCGGCATGGGATATTGCGCCGTATCCACCTGTATTTGTGACTGTTGACGCAATTGTTGTACAGTCAGCACATATTCTGCTGGTTGAGCGTGGCGCCCGGCCCGGAAAAGGGTTATGGGCATTGCCAGGTGGTTTCGTCAATCAAAATGAAACGTTACTGGAAGCGTGTTTACGGGAACTGAGAGAGGAAACCCGGTTAAAAGT
Source organism: Gammaproteobacteria bacterium (assembly GCA_022600935.1). Classification (GTDB taxonomy): domain Bacteria; phylum Pseudomonadota; class Gammaproteobacteria; order Methylococcales; family DRLZ01; genus DRLZ01. Next base: position 12,258 of record JAHZJL010000107.1, on the reverse strand, counting down.
GCCTGCTCCAGTGCTGAAAGGAAGCATTCAAAACCAGGCTGTGTTTGATGATCCACACCGTTCTGAGCGTGGCCGGACCATAACCCATGCATTCTTGATTCATTTGCTGGCAGACACGGTATTACCAAAAGTAAAAGGTGGCGATGATGCAAAGAAAGCTTTTTGGGTGCCGCTCTCCGAGCTGAATCCGGCAAAACTGTTCGAAGATCACTATTTCATTATTCAACGCATGTTGGGTCAGCCTAACTAAAAAACAACTTAATCCAGTCAAGGGACAGACCCTGACTATACTTACTTCATTGGAGGATCTCCTATGAACAACAACCTGTTATTAAACGTCGACTCGTATAAAACCTCGCATTATCTGCAATATCCTAGCGGTGCAGAATATGTTTCCAGCTACATTGAATCGCGTGGTGGAGATTACACATTCAGTCTGTTTTTCGGACTGCAAATGTTTATCAAGTCATATTTGACTCATCCGATTACACGTGATGATATCAATGAAGCAGAACAGATTCTTGCAGCGCATGGCGTACCCTTTAATCGCCCTGGTTGGGAATACATTCTTGAGACACATCAAGGCTATTTGCCAATTGAAATTCAGGCAATTCCTGAAGGTACTGTTTTACCGGTTGCCAATGTACTGGTGCAAGCCTGCAATACCGACCCGAATTGTGCCTGGCTGACCAGCTATCTGGAGACTGCTCTGCTTAGAGCGGTTTGGTACCCCACTACGGTGGCGACACGTTCAAGATATTGCCGACACATTATTCAGTCAGCGCTTGAAGACACTACAGGCAGCCAGCATGGACTGGATTTCAAATTGCACGATTTTGGCGCCCGAGGAGTTAGCTCCATGGAATCAGCTGCAATCGGAGGAGCCGCGCATCTATTGAGCTTCATGGGGACAGACACTGTCAGCGCAATACTGGCTTTGCGACGTTATTATCATGCCGACATGCCCGGATTTTCGATACCTGCGACCGAACATTCAACCATTACCTGCTGGGGGCGAGAAAACGAGGCAACCGCCTATGCCAATATGCTCGACCAGTTTGCTGGATCGGAGAAACTCGTTGCCATTGTCAGTGATTCTTACGATTTATTCAATGCTATCGATAACATCTGGGGCGAGGCTCTGCGTGAGCAGGTCATCCATAACGGTGGCACCATAGTCATACGCCCGGATAGTGGTAACCCGGTCGAAATCGTTTGTGAGAGCATCCTACGCTTGATGGAAAAATTTGGCTATCATGTCAATCACAAAGGCTATCGGGTATTACCTGATTATATTCGAGTGATACAGGGAGACGGCATCAGCCCCACGACAATTGAGCAAATTCTCGAGGCTATGAAACACAATCAACTCAGCGCCGAAAATATTGCATTCGGAATGGGTGGCGAACTGTTGCAGAACATTAACCGCGATACCATGCAATTCGCCATGAAAGCATCTGCTATTCGCATAAATGGAGAATGGCGGGATGTATACAAACAACCGGTCACAGACAATGGAAAACAATCCAAGCGAGGTCGATTGGCTTTAATAAAAAACACGGATGGCGAATTTCATACCATTCGTGAAGCCGACATTGGCGATTCAGTCAATCTGCTTCAAACCGTTTACAGGGATGGCAGACTGCTTCGAGATGAGCATTTTAATACTATTCGCCAGAGAAGCTTTGAATAAATAAAGCTGACACAATCTTAGCGCAAACTAAAGATCATTGGTTGCTAACCAGTACGAATAAGTTAAGGTGGGGATATTATGGTGGCCAGGGACAGAATCGAACTGCCGACACGGGGATTTTCAGTCCCCTGCTCTACCGACTGAGCTACCTGGCCTCATAAGGTGGGCTGTATCTCTTCTATTAAAGCTTTCTTGGGCTGCTCAGTCAAGCAGTTTATGTCTCATGTCAGGAATTAATTTTCTGTGGGCTCAGCTGAAACCATTGGTCCAGGGTTTGGTATGCTTCTCCCAATCCGGTTTTTTTCAATGCAGAAAAAGTTTGCACCGTCGCTGGTACAGCCACTGCTTGCAGTGCTTTTTGGGTATTCAGCAATGTTGATTTGGCTTTGCCAAAACCGAGTTTGTCTGCTTTGGTAAGTAAAATATGGACTGGAAGCTGTTTGAATTCGCACCAGTCGATCATTTTGGTGTCGAAATCGGACAATGGATGACGGATATCCATGAACAGGACAATTCCTTGAAGTGATTGCCGGTTTTGTAAAAAATCATCAAGCAATCGATACCATTGTTGCTGAATTTTTCGGGATACTTTCGCGTACCCATAACCGGGCAGATCGACAATTCTACGTTGCTCGTCAATTTTGAAATAGTTGAGTTCCCGGGTGCGGCCTGGGGTTTTACTGGTGCGAGCCAGGTTTTTTTGTGATGCCAATATGTTGAGTCCGCTTGATTTACCGGCATTGGATCGCCCGGCAAAAGCGACTTCCCAGCCATCGTCTGGCGGGGCGTGATTCATGTTGACGACACTTAACATGAATTTCATATTCTGATAGGGTAGTCGCATACTATTGCTCGCTTAGGCTCGGTAGTTCGCGTAAAATTAATTGGATATTGAAAAAGACGTTACTGTAATTCATTGGGAGTTTCTATGATGCGAAAACTGGTTGTGTGTTTATTCGCTTTACTCATGCTGGGTCTCAATCCAGCCACAGTCTTTGCTGCAGGTGGAGCTGGTGCCGTTGCATCCTGTGTTGCCTGTCATGGAGATAAAGGGAACAGTATGGCTCCCATTTTTCCGAAACTTGCTGGTCAAAATGAAAAATATGTTGCCAAGCAGTTACATGACTTTAAGCTACATCGCCGAAAAAATCCAACCATGGAAGGACTGGCCGCAGGTTTGAGTGATGATGTAATTACTGATATCGCTGCATATTATGCCAAACAGAAAGTTCAACTGACCTTGCCAGAGCCGGATGACGATGATGATGATGAAGACGACGAGGATGATGAGGACAATACAGAAGCATATGCAAACCCTGAAGAATTAATTGCAAAAGGGCGCAAGATTTATTTGTACGGCAACCTGGAGACCAATGTACCCGCTTGCACAGCGTGTCACGCACGAGACGGCATGGGTAACGCTCTGGCTGGATTTCCTGTTTTAAAAAATCAGCATGCGACGTATTTAACCGCTGCGTTGAAGCAGTTTCGCGAAGGTGAGCGAAGTAACGATACAAACAGTATGATGCGTATGTCCGCCAAAAACATGTCGACAGAGGAAATCAATGCTGTTTCGGCTTATCTTGCCAATTTGAAGTAATTCGCAGCTTTAGAATTAATCAGCAAGACCGAATAAAAGCAATCCACGCCGCAACTATTAATAACAGCGTGGATTGCCTTGATATTTAACCAGGCAGCTTCTAAAATCCAGTGACAATTTTTCACACCGTATTAATGGGTAAACCGGGCAGTTACTAGATATTCATCAAGTCGGTCCAATGCTATAGTTGAACCTTTAGGCTTGTTTTCAGTTCAAATTCAGGTCTTGCAGCTTAGCTTATAGCTCTGATTGATTCTGCATTTAAACACCAAATTTATCGGTTCTTGTTTTACCAAACCTCTTTTTTGTCTTGGCAGGGAGTTCTTGTATGCGTTTACAAACACTGTTGCTATGTCTTTTGGGACTATGTGTATTTAATGCACTGGCGGCTGATTCACAAGCAATCAATATCGAAAAAGGCGAGGGTTATGAAATCATCGATCCTCCTCAACCTACTGATGACCCCAATAAAGTCGAGGTGATCGAGTTTTTTTGGTATGGCTGTCCACATTGCTATCGTTTTGAGCCGGTTTTGCAGAAATGGCTGACAACCAAACCAGATCATGTGAACTATATTCCCCAGCCTGCTGCATTCAGCTCTATCTGGGCAAAACACGCCCGAGCATTTTATACAGCCGAGGCATTAGGGGTTCTGGATAAAATGCATAAAGACTTTTTTGATGCCATACAGGTCGACAAAAAACGTCTGGACAAGGAAGATGTATTGGCTGAATTTTTTGTTGGGCATGGCGTTGATAAAAAAGATTTTGACGACACGTATAATTCGTTTCTGGTGGACGCCAAGACAAAACAGACCGAGGCAATTCCTGGTCGCTATGGTGTAACCGGTGTTCCAGCAGTTGTGGTTAACGGAAAATATCGAATATCCGGATCGACTGCGAAAAGTTATGAGAATATGATTAAGGTCATGGATTACTTAATCGCCAAGGAATTTGCTGCGATGAATGCGGCAAAACCAGCTCAATAACAGAATATTACTCTCTCGATGGCGAGGGTATTGTGCTCTCGCCGCTGAGTCCTGGCAGATTGAATAAAGGTCTGACTCTAAATCGGTAATCAGTGCGTTGTTGTAAAACCGATTGGCCGACTCAGCGTTTGCTTAAATTTTAACTCCTCTTTCAATGCTTTGATCAGCTCGGCAGGCTGGTTGGTTGTCCCCAGCACCGTCAATTTGCGATGCGCGGTTGCAAAATCACCCGGTGTTAACAGATTCATTGTTTTGATGTCTTCATAACACTGATCGAATTCTTTGTCAGAATCCTGCATATAACGCTTAAACAACTTCCAGACCTGGTTAGTTTTCAAATAATTGAATTTCAGCTTGAAATCGAAACGACGCAATACAGCATTATCCAGGTTCGACATCAAATTCGTAGAGCACACAAAAATTCCCTGAAAACGCTCCATCTGCACCAGCAATTCATTCACCTGGGTTACTTCCCAGCTGTTTCTGCTGCGCGCACGATCTCTTAAAAAACTGTCCGCCTCATCAAGCAGAAGCAAACAATTTTCATCTGCTGCCTGCTCAAACATACGGGCGATGTTTTTTTCGGTTTCACCGATGTAACAATCAATAATATCGGACGCCTGTTTGGCAAGCAGTGGTTTATCGATGGATTTTGCGAGATACGCAGCATAAGCGCTTTTACCTGTCCCTGGCGGGCCATAAAAACATAATCGGCCTTGTTTGCTTGTATTCAGTCCGGTATTGATCTGTTCCAGGTTGCCGGAAGTTTGCAGCAATGAAGGATCATAAAAACTGGTATCCAGCAACGATGTTGATTTCGACGATATACCCATCGCTTTCAATGTATTAGTGATCACCTGGTGAATGTTGTTTTCAAGATCTTGTGGACAATTGTACTCAATCATCGCACTGACCCGCACTGCTCGTTCAATAACAGCCGGCGGGAGAAGTTCGATGGCTGCAATGCTATCCAGCCAGGGCTCGCTAACCGGCATATTTTCAAGCGCTTTACTCAGGATTCGTCGTCTGGCTGAGCGAGGCGGGACCTGCATTTCCAGTACATAATCGAAACGCCGTACAAAAGCATTATCAAGACTGTTGATAGAATTGGTGATCCAGAATGTCGGAACCTGATTGTTTTCCAGGAGTTGATTGACCCAGGCTTTATCACGACCGGATTTTTTACTGTTACTCAATAACGCAAACAAGTCATTCGGAAACAGATCTTCAATTTCATCAAACAACAGGCAACACCGGGTATCATTTCGAAGCAGGCGTTGCGCAAGCTGACAGACTGAAATCCGCTGTTTACCTGTTAAGGTATTTCCATCCGGACTTTCCACTGAAAGCGTATACAGTTGTATACCACAGTCTTTGGCTAGGGTATGTGCAAGCTCTGTTTTGCCGGTGCCAGGTGGGCCATACAACAGGACATTGGCACCCTGGCGCTGATCTGCTACAGATTTCTTCAGATATTTTTTAAGCCGTTTGAAGTCTTTTTTAATATAAGAATAATCCTGCATGTTCAATTTTGCAGGATGGGCCTGGGATATATATGCAGAAAACAAGTCCATCACGTTTGATTGTTTTGTCTCCAATGCATGACAAAGTCCATCCAGTATATCGAACTTGAATTCAAGATCTTCATTGGAGTTAATGACTTTAACCAGCCCGCAACGGTTCAGCAAACCATCCTTATGCAGTGCTTTGGTGATTTTGGCTTTGGGAATATTCAGTGTCCCGGATAAAACCGAATACAACTGATTGTTGTTGATTGACCTGAAGACATCAAAGCTGCGACCGAACAATTCATGCGTAGTGACCAGGCACGCAAAAGTCAAAATTTCAGTATCCGTTTTAGACAAACCAAATAATTGACGAATCTGTTTAATATTTTTAAACAGGCATGACTTGCGCTTGATATCCAAACAAGACACCTGATCATAACGTTCTTTTAACACAGCATAAGTCTGATGAGATTTCAGCTTGCGAAATTCATCATCATTAAAACCGATGTACACCTTGGGTTCATCATGAATTGTTGAATTGTTCAGAAACATTTTGATACCGCCGCACTCAAATAACATGCGAAAAACCCACAGACGGCACAGCAGCCGGGTGTCTTTACTCCCGGGCAGCTCATGGCCTGATAACCAGTCCATGTTGAGTTCGTCGTTTCGGCGTTGCTTTGATTTAGGCATTATGTTTAGTGCGTCAATTTTAAGGGTAGACGTTTACTGTTCTGTCAACAGTGCAATCCATGATGGACATCACATTGACTAAACAGTTCATGGGTGAAAATCCTGAAGTCAGCGGATTGTCAATTAATTCTCAAACTCAACAATGAGCAGTGTTTATCTAATGTCATGCTTGTTTAAACAAGAATGACTGTCGCAACTAGCATACAATAGTTTAACTGAGTATAGATGAACTCAAGCTTAGAAGCTAAGCTGGTTAAAAAAGATATCCGCTGCAAAGCCCTTGAAATCGGTGTATTTTTGCGCTGCTTCTTAAGAACAGATTCGTAAATCCCTGCTGCAAACAACCAGAGCGAATAGCCGACAGTCAAGAATTAATCCTGATGATACTGTGTCATCATTGGCGGCTGAATCAAGACAACCGAAAAGCCACCCAGTGTACAATTGCAGGAAATCGGTGATTTTATGGGTCATAAACTTTATCAAACCGTCAAGCTTAATTAGAATAGAAAGGTTAAAGCAATACAGCAAGGATGGCATAGCAATATCTGCTGTTCAAAACTTAAATTAAACAGGACAATGACGCCTTCCATGCAGTATTCAACCAGATTCAGCATTTTGTTTTAGAGAAGAAATATAATATTCCCATTTAATCAATCAACTGTGTTACACAGTCGACTTCACCCAACAGGAGCTTTTTTGTGACTAAGCCACAACCAGTAATGATACTTGTTTTTGACGGCTTCGGCGTTAACCCCAGCACTGCCTACAATGGCTGGGCATTGGCCAATACCCCTCATCTCGATCATTATTTTGCCAGCAACCCGCATACGACATTGCAAGCCTCCGGTCTGGCAGTGGGATTACCTGACGGACAGTTCGGTAATTCCGAAGTAGGACATTTAACAATCGGTGCCGGGCGGATTATTGAGCAGGACCTGGTCAGAATTACGAATGCCATCAACAGCGGAGAGATTCAGGAGAATCTGGCCTGGCAGAATCTGATGCAACAAACCAAACGGCTGCATCTGGTCGGTCTGGTTTCAGATGGCGGTGTGCATTCCCATATCGATCATCTGATTGCATTGCTGCCTATCCTCAAGGAGGCCGGCGTTGAGCCGGTAATCCACATGATCACCGATGGCCGTGATACATCGCCACGATCAGCATTAACCTATCTTGACCAACTGGAACAGGCTTTTGCCAACTATGGTGTCGGCACTATTGCCACGGTCAGTGGCCGCTATCATACCATGGACAGAGCAGGTAACTGGGATCGCACCGAAACAGCCTGGCAATGCATCGTCATGGGTAAGGGTTTTGAAGCCGAGAACGCCAGAGAAGCCATTACCAAAGCGTATGAACGTGGTGAAACTGATGAGTTTATACAGCCTACAGTCATTGGTCATCCTAAAGATATTTTGGTCAATGACGATGAATTGTTATTACTGTTTAACTTCCGCAGTGACCGTGTCAGGCAATTGTCTGCTGCCCTGGCTATGGATAAATTTGAACAATTCGGACGTAAACCGGCGGGTTCACGAAAAATTGTCACCATGACTGAGTACAGCGAGGATTTCCCGTTCCCGGTCATGTTCCCGACCATCAAGCCTGAGAAAGTATTATCCGAAGTCGTTGCCGAACACGGCCTGAAACAGTTCCACTGCGCTGAAAAGGAAAAATATCCACACGTGACATATTTCTTTAATGGTGGTGAAGAACAAGCATATCCGGGAGAAGAGCGAGTCATTATCGATTCGCCGAATGTTGCAACCTACGATTTGCAACCTGAAATGAGTACTCCTGAAGTTGCTGACCGGGTTATCGCGGCAATACAATCCGGTGAGTACAGCTTTTTTATGGTTAATTTCGCCAATGGCGACATGGTCGGGCATACCGCCATACAACCAGCAATTATCGAAGCTGTGGAGTGTCTTGATTTACAAAGCCACCGCGTTATTCAAGCTGCGCTTGCCAACGGAGTGAGAGTATTGCTGACAGCTGATCATGGAAACTGCGACGAAATGGTTGACCCGATTACCGGCGAACCACACACGCAACACACAGAATACCCGGTTCCATTTCTGGTATTGGGTCAGAACGATGTACAACTGGGAACAGGGCGCGGATTGGCAGATATTGCCCCGACTGTACTCGATTTGCTTGGACTGGATCAACCAGAGCAAATGACTGCATCATCCATCATTATTAATTCCTGAGAATCAAAGCGATAATTGTTTCGTAATTCTTATTCACCCCCCAACAGGAGGCCGTAAATTGAGCAAACTGACAGAATCGAAAGAATGGAAAGCGTTACAAGCACATCAGAAAGACATTGCCAGAATACCTGTGCGCAAGTTATTCGAGGACGATCCACAACGCTTCCAGCGATTCTCCTGTCGCTTCAATGATATTCTGTTTGATTACTCAAAAAATCATATCGATCAGACCACTATCGATTTACTGGTCCAGCTTGCCGATGCCAATGGCCTGAGAGAGCAAACCCTGGCCATGTACCGGGGCGAACCGATCAATAACACTGAAAACCGTTCTGTATTGCACATCGCTTTGCGCAATCGTTCCAATCGACCAATTAAGCTTAACGGCAAAGATGTCATGCACGAAGTGAACCTGCAATTATCCAAAATGCAGCACTTCTCTGATAAGGTGCGTAGTGGTGAGTGGGTTGGTTACAGTGGCAAAAAAATCACCAACGTCGTCAATATCGGAATCGGTGGTTCGGATCTTGGACCGAAAATGGTCCGACATGCGTTGAAACCCTATACGCGCCCGGATATCCGCTGTCACTTTGTGTCCAACATGGACCCTACCGATATCATGAATACCATCAGTGGTCTTAATCCTGAAACCACGCTGTTTCTGGTTGCCTCAAAATCATTCACCACACCGGAAACCTTGACCAATGCAGAAACAGCCAAAGAGTGGTTGTTAAAAACTGCCCAGGATCGACGCGCTGTGTGCAAGCATTTTGTTGCAATGTCTACAAATTACGATGCTGTAAAACAATTCGGCATCGACCCAGAAAACATGTTCGAGTTCTGGGACTGGGTTGGTGGGCGCTATTCACTGTGGTCTGCGGTTGGTTTATCTATCGCAGTCGGGCTTGGTATGTATCGCTTCGAGGAATTGCTACAAGGCGCTTATGAAGTCGATGAACACTTTCGCGATACGCCATTCGAGCAAAATATTCCAGCTTTGATGGGCCTGCTCGGCATCTGGAACAATAACTTTTTCCACTCTCACGGCCATGCGGTCATGCCGTATGATCAGAATCTGGATATCTTTCCACGATTCCTGCAACAACTGGATATGGAAAGTAATGGTAAATATGTTGACCGGGATGGTAATCCTGTCGATTATGCAACCGGACCGATCATCTGGGGTGAAGCAGGCACCAACGGCCAGCATGCGTTTTTCCAGTTACTGCATCAGGGAACACAGTTAGCGCCATGTGACTTTATGGTTGCAGCGGTTAATCATAACGAAGTACACAGTCGACATGAAAAGCTGTTAGCCAATTTTCTGGCCCAGCCAGAAGCCATGATGCGCGGCAAGAACCGTGAGCAGGTTATCGAAGAATTACATGCCAGTGGGTTGAAAAACCCCAGCGAAACACTGATACAATCGAAGATTTTTCCCGGAAACCGACCCAACTCAATGTTTATCTATGACAAGTTGACCGCCAAAACACTTGGCAGCCTGATTGCTTTTTATGAGCATAAAGTGTTTACCCAGGGCATCATCTGGAATATTAATTCTTTCGACCAGATGGGTGTGGAACTGGGTAAGCAACTGGCCAATGCAATCTTGCCTGAATTGAGCTCAGATAACGTCAACAATCAGCATGATTCATCAACCCAATCATTGATCAATGAAATTGTAGACCGTCGAAATACGTTAATGTAAAGCTTATCCAACGAACTGTTATAATTTCACATTGATGAAACTGATAGACAGGTATTCTGCCTGTTCATCGTCATAATTTCTGCACGGGCCGTTAGCTCAGTTGGTAGAGCAGTGGACTCTTAATCCATTTGTCCAGAGTTCGAATCTCTGACGGCCCACTATATTAATTAATCACCCCTGAAAAATGCTTCTTGCGGACCATGATTTTGAACGTATGGTTGAGAATCAAAAAAACAGTCTCCATTGAGCATTCATACCAAAACTAATGCTCGTCTGCGGCAACGTTTACGTTTTTATCATGCTGACAGCGGGTGTCACGCTACACTGGTGTGCCGGGTAAAAAGATCCTGGTGTCCCCCACAGTTTTATGTCCGTGTTAGCCAAGTTCAAAGACAGTTGCCTTAACAGGCTTGCTGCGGATTTCTACTGATCATTTCTGCAAGAGGAAAGCAGTTTTCGGTATCGTTTGATAACGCATCTATTACCTTGTGTTACAGATTGATGGCTTTACCGGGAATAAAAACAGCGTAGAATCAAGCGTAAATTCGATTCAATCACGCAAACACATTCATCATGCACAGTTTAAAAGACATTGCCAAAACCCTTCCGGGTTTCCCAAGCGATCCGGTTTTTCCTGACATCGCTGCACAATGCAGCAATCTACAACCAGACCTGGCGCGTTTTAACGAATGGCCTGCAGAGCCAACCGATGGCCGTCGTTTTTATGTTGATCCGGCCATAATATTGCTTGCAACAGCAGATGATTCTGGTGTCGATGAAAGTATCAGACAAGCTGCTATTCAAGGGTTACGCAAACAACACTCAATCCATCTTCACAACGACTTGCCCTGTTTTTATGGAGATGATCCGACTGACCCGGCCCAAACACATTGCATTCGTGACCGGAAAATTGATCGCTGGGGTGATGGCTCGGAATCAGCCAAACATATTTTTGATCCGTCGTATGTCGAACACAGCCTGGTCGATTACACTATCGCTCTGGCAAGCCTTGATCCCTCAAAAGAAAACATCGAATGGATCAACGAATTTGCCAAATGGCTGATTCATGACACACTGCATGGCCAAGGCGGATACCGCCTCAATTATGGCCAGTTTTACTTCAGAGCCTTTATTCGCTGGTTATGGTTACTGATTGCTTTCAGCGAAGCCGAAGTCGTCGAGCAACAATACAGGCAATTGCTCAAGCAACAGGCGATTAAGATACTGACCTGGGCGGTCGATCAAAATGCCGATGGCAGCATGGAGTCGATTGGATACGATCAGGCCAGACATGCCTGGTATATGCATCTCGCAGAAAGCATCAACTTCCAGACACGTTCTGTGTGGATTTACTTTCACCAAATCGCCAATGAAATTGCTTCAAGAATGCTCTACACCGGATTTTATCTGGAAAACACCGAACTGGTTAATCGTCTCATCGAAATGATCAGAATCACAAATGAAACCATTTTCAAGGCAACAGACATGGATGTCACCACTATCCGCGCTGAATCCTTTTTTATAGACAAACACACCTACACGCCACTACCCAGTCAGGAATACCCACCCGCCCAGTTCTGGCTAAGCGTTGACACCAAAGAGCAATTCAACCAGTTAATAACCGGCGTTAACAACGAATGGCAACCTTTCTTCAAATTCCAGCTGGCTCCGGTCTGCACCTGGACAAGGTTAAGTTAGTCACAAAAGTTCCGGGGTTCATATTACGCCAACCAGGTCTCGTCATCGTCAAGGGGTCAGCCAGCTTGATTATTGATCCTGCTTGCCATACACTATCAAGATGGCAAGATTATCAAGAATCGTGATTCCAAACCAACCCATGCATATCATGCAT
>JAHZJL010000106.1 GCA_022600935.1 Gammaproteobacteria bacterium | reverse complement strand
CAGCGGGCGCCTTTTTTGGACGGTGAGACGTCTCGTGCATACCGTTCAAACGCATCACCGACGGTTTTATTGGGAATTATGTCGGTGTTCTGGTGTTCTAAAATTGCCGATTCTGTGACGACAGCCCATTCACGGGCTTTTGCCATCGTATCAAACGTCGCAGATCGGCGTTCACCATGCTTGTACACTTCTGCACGAATCGATTTCCCACGTTTTCTGAATGTTGCCATCATCCCACCTCGCTTGGCGTAATTTTGGCGTAAAGTTTATCAAAAAAATGGGTATTTATGGGTGAAAATGCAAGTCACCATAAGCCATGAAACCAGATTAACTTACTGTTATTCAATAAAAATAGTAGGAATTGAGAAAATATGAATAAGTAACAAATGGTGCCGGGGGAGGGACTTGAACCCTCACTCTGTTGCCAGAACCGGATTTTGAATCCGGCGTGTCTACCAATTTCACCACCCCGGCGAATGAACAGCAGATTATTCTAAGGTAGTTTTAAGTGTAAATCCAGCCTAATTTTGTACTGATTTGTGTATTTGTCTACATTCGGTTGCAGGGAATTTCTGGTCGAGCAGGCTATTTTAATTAATACTGCTCCTGCTGTATAACCTTGTGATTGAACTTTTCATTGACACGAACAACGATTAAATTTGATATCTTCTGATTTTTGCTTTAGAGATCATCAATAAATCAGCAAATTAGTCAAAATATCCTATACTTGTGAATGATGCTCGGCATTGATTGAAGGTGGGAGTTCCAGACATACTATCAATTTGTGACCTCAAACTTGAACAATTGTTTGTTGGTGATGTTAACCGATTCAATCGTGTCTTGACGTGTCCCTTTTAAAATTCAGGTTCTCAGAATCAATTTAAATTGATGGTTGAACCAATATTTGATTGACGGTGTAATACATCACGGTGCAAACAGTAACAGTATCCGATTTTATTTGCAAAGATGGCTAATAAACCCAGAGTCAGGAATCTCTATTATTTAAAGCTTGTCGAACCACAAGACAAGCAAGTCAATGCTCTTGCATATAAACAACATGCGATTAGAGAATGGCTGGATGATCTGCCGACTGTCAATACCGGGATGGTGACCCGTCAGTTTCATGAAAAACTGATTAAAATCAATAATTCCACTATTGCATTTCAGGATCAGTTTAATACCTTGGAAGCATTTCAGTCGGTCTACCTGGGTGTTGAAGAATTTTTGCACTTCAAGATTTGTGGTGAATCGCTTCCTCTCTCTGAAAAAACTCAAAAAATTGTCAGTTTACAGGTCGATATTATCAGGGAATATGCCAATGCTTACTGGTATCTGCTTAAAACAGGTCAAGAGCAGCTTGGTAATCGGGCATTTTCCAAATATTGCCCGATATTGATACAAAGAATTCTGACCCTGCTGGGCAATATTCTTAAAACACATTATATCGCTCATGTCGCAGAACCAACCTGGATCTGGATGGATATTCATTCGCTGTTCAATATTCTTCCTCAAAAAGCCAGTGAATCAACACGAATTAAGTTTTTTTCAAGTTCAGCAGATGCAACAACGACAATAGCTGATACCTATAAAAAAATTATCGCATTAAGCATGGCTGACCCCTATGGCATGTATGACCGGGAAATCATGCGTCTCGATCATTTCCTGAATGACTGGGCAACAAAGATTAAACTCGAAAAAATAGCCCCTGGCCAGATTCCATTAGGTTATTTCATTTGCATGGATACTGACAAAGCTCCGTCATGGGCAAAAATAGATGCTGATATTGACGAAGACAGTGATACCTTTCAACTCTTTATGGATGATGCTATTAAAGTATTGTTGCAGAAAGCTGAACCAATGGAATCCAATCTGGGTCGTTATTTTGCAGCAACTGCATTTCCTGTTACAGAAAATTCATTTGACCCTGAGGTCATTAAGCATATTCACAGACAATGGGAGGGTGAGCCAGCGCGACAACCGGTCATTTTCGATTCAAGCTTGCACAGGGAAATAGCAATTGGTCTTAATGCAATTGCAGAAGCAATTTTACATCAAGATGATGAGCAGTCGTCATCACTGTTCCAGGCTGAAGTGACCGCCAGAAAATGTCTTAAATGTACACTTGACTCCGGCAACCAGATTGCAATAGGCAGTCTGGTAGGTTATAGAAAGGCCGATGGTGAAACAAATGAATATGGCATCGGGTTGATTTCCAGAATGCTGGTCCCTGGCACAGATGGTGCCACATTGTTTGAACTCAAGAATGTCACAAATTCAGTTCAAGCAGTGACCATTGAGTTGGTCGAAAAAGAAAAACCCTCGATTAATAACAATCAGACCACAGAGTCAAAACCGGAAATAACCAAAAATGTTGCCTTGGCATTCCATAAAAGAATCAATGACTCAGTGCGGCTTTATTTACTGGTGGAATCTCGTGGATTCAAAATGAGCGATATGATCGTTGTACATGAAGAGGAACGATCATCGGGTGCGGTTGTGACTAAAATGAATAACCTTGGACTAGGTTACGTAGTATTGGAATATCTCTATATTACTGAAGTCAAACGGGTAGAACCCATTCCTACATCCGGATATGATTTTTTATAAGTTAACCCCAGGATGTTAAGCGATTTGTAAAATTCTCATACCATCTTGCTTGTCTTTTTATCCGTCTTCGACGTTGTACAAGCCCTTGGTGGCGCGGTCTGTCTCGCCTTGAAGATGAATAAAAATACGGCGCAATCTGGCATGAAATATTTATCCATCGCCTTAAAAAATATCAATTCAATCTCGTGTATCGAAAATAATCAGGTTATCTTTACCAGAAACATCACCGACACAGAATATACACAGCAAATTCCACAATAAAAAATGCCACTGAAACGAAACATTCGTCAGTGGCATTTTGTGAACTGCTCTTACAAACCAGGTGTTGCTTACAAGCTGTAATACATCTGGAATTCAACAGGATGTGTAGACTGGCGAAGTAATGTTACTTCTTCCATCTTCAGTTCAATATATGCATCAATCATATCATCCGTGAACACACCGCCTGCTTTCAGGAACTCTCTGTCATCAGACAAGGCTTTTAAGGCTTGGTCGAATGAATGGCACACAGTTGGAAGCTGAGCCTCTTCAGCCGGAGTCAATTCATACAAATCCTGATCCATTGGTTTGCCTGGATCAATTTTATTCTTGATGCCATCAATTCCTGCCATCAACATCGCTGCAAATGCAAAGTAAGGATTAGCCGTCGAATCAGGGAAACGAACTTCGATACGACGTGCTTTTGGATTGGCAATATACGGAATACGAACAGAAGCCGAGCGGTTTCGTGCCGAGTAAGTCAAAATAACAGGAGCTTCAAATCCTGGGACCAAACGTTTGTAACTATTGGTTGAAGCATTGGTAAAGGCATTAATTGCACGGGCATGTTTAATAATGCCGCCAATGTAATGAAATGCAGTTTCAGACAAACCACCATAGCCATCACCGGTAAACAGGTTATTACCGTCTTTACTGATTGACTGGTGAACATGCATACCGTTGCCGTTATCACCAACCAGTGGTTTAGGCATAAACGTCGCAGTTTTACCATATGAATGGGCTACATTTTGAACCACATATTTCAGCGATAATACCTGATCAGCCTTATTGACCAGTGAATCGAACAATACGCCGATTTCACATTGGCCAGCTGTCGCCACTTCATGGTGATGAACTTCAGTGGAAATACCCATCTCTTGCAAGGTGTTACACATCGCTGATCTGATATCATGCAGCGAATCGACAGGAGGAACCGGAAAGTAACCGCCTTTGACACCCGGTGCATGACCCATGTTGCCTTCTTCGAATTCACTGGCTGAGTTCCAGCAACCTTCTGATGAATCCACCTCATAGTAGGTCTTGTTAAGATCTGTACCGAATTTCACATCGTCAAACACAAAGAATTCGTTTTCAGGACCGAAAAATGCTGTATCACCAATTCCAGATTCCGCCAGATAAGCTTCTGCGCGTTTGGCAACAGTTCTTGGATCGCGTTCATAACCCTGCCCGGTAGCAGGTTCAACAATGTCACATCTCAGAATCAAGGTGTTGTCTTCAAAAAATGGATCCATAACCGCAGTATTTGCGTCTGGCATCAGAATCATGTCGGATTCGTTAATGCTCTTCCAACCGGCTATTGAAGACCCATCGAACATTTTACCTTCTGTAAACAGTTCCTCATCCACAGTATGTGAAGGAACTGTGACATGTTGTTCTTTCCCCTTGGTATCACAAAAGCGGAAATCAACATATTCCACTTCCTGGTCTTTTATCATTTTAAGAACGTCTGCTGGTGACGACATTTAAGCCTCCTCTTTGGCTGGTAATGTTGAAAATAATTTGTGCAGTAAACATGCAAACAATTGGCACTTAAGCCATTGTTTTAACGTATTGATGAATAATTTTCCTGTATTATTGTCGTTTTGGAATGAGACACTCAGCAATTCATACCGCTGAGACTCGACACAGCAACCGGACTTGCCAGAAAAACAAGACAAGTCAAGACACTCCAGTTAAGGTGTATTACAGGTGTTATAGAAATCTATCAGACTATAATTTATGGCCCGGTTATCAATACAACAGAAGATTGTACTGTGTTGTGATATCAACTGACAATCTTCATCTTGTTCAAATCACGATTTACTCAATCTCGTCAAGCTTCTGCCAGTTCAGTCACGACAGTCGATACAGGATGTAATTGGCTGTTATATAGAGTAATACAAAAGAAAGGTAAAGACTCTAATTCAATCCAGGTTCTTGTATCGTCTGAACAAAGTGAATATTTCCCTTTTGTGGCTGGTTAATCGCCAACTTTCAAGCAAACAAAGTATTCGTTTTCGATGGTTGTTGATTCCAGGACTTCATGGCCATTGATCCGGCACCAGGCCGGGATATCATTCATAATCCCCGGGTCGGTTCCCACGACTTCAACAGTTTCACCAGGATTCAATGTTTTAACCAGATTCTGGGTTCGAATCACAGGTAACGGGCAAAGCAAATTTCGGGTATCCAGAGAATGCTGTGTCTCCATTAAATCATCCATTCTGACATCACGTCTTGTGCCGGTAATGGACTGACATGTAATTCAGAACTCTGCCCGTTCATGATCACTTCCACTGTCACTGAATCTGCATCCCTGCCCTGACTGTAACGTGCGGTAATCTGTGCTGCCAGTTTCAGATCATCGTCTGTGGGAACACCATCCAGCAAAGTGAGAGGCCCACCATGGCTGACCGGCTGCATCGATGTAAATTGTTTTTTATAGCCCTGCAAAAAACGGTTTTCACCTTCTTCGCGTGCAACGATCAATTTAAAGTGTGGTTTGGGACGGATATGCCGACCAACTTTCAGCAACATGATATCGTCCAATTCATAAGTCTTCTCGCCCCTGGCCTGCCATAAATCGGCAAGCTTTGTCGCGTAATTCTGGTCTGTTAAAAAACAGCAACCACCTGCCGGTTGGGCATAATCGTCAAAACCAAACTGTCTGGCTAATGCCATCTGTGGTTTGCGATTTCGCCCGCTGAAATCGAATAATTGATCCCTGTCCACCCATCCCATTCGTTCTGGCAATGTTTCAGGCAGGTTCTTGGCACACAGTGGTCTCAACAGTCGATCATTAGCACCCGACTGTTCGGCAATAACAGGCATGGTTTCTTTGCGCTGAGACATGGGACGCTGGCCGATCACCTCGCCAGTGACAATGAAATCAAACTCGTAATCACTGCATTCAATCCATTCCAGGGCTTTGGAAACCATGAAGATTTTGCAATCCAGACACGGATTCAAATTGGCGCCGTAACCATGTTTGGGATTGATCACAATGTCCTTATACTCTTCGATGATATCCACGAGATGTAGTGGAATATTTAATTGCTCAGCTACCCATAACGCATTGTTTCGCTTTGATTTATTTTGGTCTTTTTTTCGAATTGCATGGGTATGGCCTTCCACGCAAAACCCGGTGAAAAAATTGATCCCTTCAACTGTAACACCTTGTTCCTGAATTATCTTAGCCGCCAGCAGGGAATCCAGACCACCGGATATCAATGCTATTGCTTTTGGAGTTTTGTTCATTATGTTATTTCAAAACAATCTAAAAAGAAGGCGAATTGTATCAAATTTTAGATATTGAAGATGTTTCCGGGACCGTCAATTGAAACAAAATGTTAAAAAGAATTCTTAGAAAATCTTCCTAAGTTTTTGGTATTACATGTTATTATATCGATTAAATTATGATACTGAATGGCAGTATCGATCGACGGCACACTGTCGAATTGCCTCAATCAATACGTAACTGTTTGCATGAATTTTTCGGTACAAACCGTAGAATCAATCTGTTTAGATACGCATAAGGAGACCAAATATGTCATCAATCGCCAGAGTAACTGAGGTCATCAGCAAATCAGATAAAAGTTTTAATGATGCAGTTGAAAAAGGTGTAAAGCGAGCGTGTAAAACCTTAAAAAATGTTAAAAGTGCCTGGGTTTCGGATCAGTCAGTCGAAGTAAAAAACGGCAAAATAACGAGCTATCAGGTTCGTCTGAAAGTCACGTTTATTCTGAGTGATTAAAATCCGACAGTATGACCGCATAGCACTGGTTGTTTATGTTGACTGTCCATGATAGCCAACATAAACAACAAGTATTGCCTGATTCCCCTGTTAACCGATACAATAAACATGATTCTTTGATAAACAGATTACTCTATCGTAACTGTTCTGTTTCACAATAACGACAAAAATAATCACGCCGAAAACAAGATTTCCAAGTTGGACCTATAATTAAAGCGTTATTACGTGGAGATTGAGTTTGAATTTTATTTTTATCTTTATTTCAGGGGTATTATTATTTAGCGGCCTGAATATATTCCTGAATGACGAAATTATAGTCATTCCGCTGCAAAATCAGGCAGTAACCGCTAAAGCCAAGACAGCCAATTCCAGGGAGACTGATCGCTTCGAAGCAGACTTTGCCGACCCCCAAGGGTCCGTAGACATGTCAGGCAATCGAATCAGGATTCACGAACCAGCAGGCACAAAAAATCTTGATGCCCTGGAGCATTTTGTGCTGGCCAACAAAGCCAGTCAAAACCAGCAGATAGACGAAGCCATCCTGTATCTGATGCAGGCATTATTGATTGATCCCAATTATACTGAGGCCAGACTCAGCCTGGTAAAAAACCTCCTGCATAACGGTCAGCGCAACCTGGCCGGCGAGACTCTTGACCAGGCACTTGCACAGCACACAGACACTTCGGTATTCGTCACATTGCGTGCTCGCATGCATGTAGAGGACGGACATTTACAAGATGCATCCAAAATCCTGGAAGATGCACTGGCTCGTTTTCATGGTGATGAAGAACTACTGGTTCTGGCCGCTTCTGTGGACGGGCAACTGGGTGATTACCAAAAAGCCGCAGGGTTATTTCAACAACTGGTCAATATCGCCCCCCGCAACTACAATTATCAGCTTGGTCAGGCAATTGCTATAGAACACACCGGTGATACACACACAGCAGCTCATTTATATCGAATGATTCAGGACAAACTTGCTGTTTCAGGAACCAGACTACCAGTCGTTGAACAACGACTGGCCATGTTATCAACAAAAAGTGATCAACCCACAATCCAGTAACACGACTGCATCAGTGACTCACTAAATTCTTTTTTTATTTCAAAGCAATCACGATACCGATATAATTTGTCGCTTGTTGTTTTGTTGTATACGATTGACTGATTTCCAGCAAGCGTTTTAACTTCATTATAAGATCACTTGTGTTGAACTAACGAAGCTGTCTGGGAAAATACTCCGGTATCTAAAGGTATTTACAGCGGAAATTGTTTAAACCAAACAGTTTACAAGGGCAACTTTAAGCATCCGTCTCATTAACTCGACATCCATCAACCACAACGACATCCAAAAACATACGTGAATTCTCAAAACCAGTTGACACCTGATGTTTCGACATTTCAAGGAGTAATCCTTGCTCTGCAAAATTACTGGAGCAATCAGGGTTGCGCCATTCTGCAACCGCTTGATCTGGAAGTCGGAGCTGGAACATTTCATCCGGCTACGTTTATCCGAGCAATTGGACCAGAGCCCTGGAATACAGCTTATGTCCAGCCTAGCAGGCGACCTACAGATGGTCGCTACGGCGAAAACCCCAACCGGTTACAGCATTACTATCAATTTCAGGTGCTGATGAAACCTTCTCCGGAACAGTTTCAGGAATTGTATTTGCAATCCCTGCAATATCTGGGTCTCGATCTGCTCGAACATGATGTACGTTTTGTCGAAGACAACTGGGAATCACCTACCCTTGGGGCATGGGGGCTAGGCTGGGAAGTCTGGTTGAACGGTATGGAAATCACCCAGTTCACTTATTTCCAACAAGTGGGTGGACTGGACTGCAGACCGGTTTCCGGTGAAATCACATATGGTCTGGAGCGGATTGCCATGTATCTGCAAGGTGTGGAAAGCGTGTTCGATCTGATCTGGACCAAAGGTCCACAAGGTATTGTCACCTATGGCGATGTCTTTCATCAAAACGAAGTCGAAATGTCAGCATATAACTTCGATTTCGCCAATGTTGATTTTTTGTTTCAGCATTTTGATGAATGCCAACAACAATGCGAACACCTGTTGGACAACGATTTACCCTTGCCTGCTTATGAAATGGTTTTGAAAGCATCGCATGTGTTTAACCTGCTGGACGCCCGCCATGCAATTTCAGTGACTGAACGTCAACGTTATATCCTGCGTGTCAGAAATATTGCAACAGCGGTTGCCAAAGCCTATTATCAGCGCCGCGAAGCATTGGGATTTCCGATGCTTGATCCATCAACCCGGGCGGCCAGCAAGGGAGCGGCATAATGACCACACATCAGGATTGTCTGTTTGAACTTGGAACCGAGGAACTGCCACCACAAGCTCTGCTCACTCTGCGCGATGCATTGAAAAAAGAAGTTTGTCAACGCCTGGATGATACACAACTCGGCTACCAGGAGGTCTGTGCCTATGCCACCCCGCGCAGGCTGGCCTTACTCATCAAACAACTGGCAGACTCGCAACCGGACCAGGACATTGAACGGCGAGGACCACCAGTCAGCGCTGCATATAACAGCCAGGGCATACCTACAAAGTCTGCCATCGGGTTCGCCAAAACCAATGGCACCACAGTTGACAAACTGCAAACCTTAAAAACTGATAAAGGCGAATGGTTATGCTTTCGCACCCAGAATAAGGGGTTAGCAACCAGTGACTTGTTACCAGACATTCTGCAGCAAAGCCTGAACAATCTGCCTATCCCAAAACGTATGCGCTGGGGAGATACAGAGCACCAGTTTGTTCGACCGGCACACTGGATGGTGCTGTTGTTTGGCAACGCTGTCATGGAGGCTGAAATACTGGGTTTAAGTGCAGACCGTATCAGCTATGGACACCGTTTTCATGCGCCTGAGCCCATCAACCTGGATTCAGCTTCCGATTATGTTCAACGCCTCGAGAACGACGGCCATGTCATTGCCGATTTTGAAGCCCGACGCCAATCAGTCCAAACACAAATCCAGAAAAAAATTACAGAAATTGGTGGTCTTGCTCATTATAACGATGCCTTGCTCAACGAAATCACTGCCCTGGTGGAGTGGCCTGTCGCTGTTGTCGGCCATTTTGAACGGGAATTTCTGAAACTACCTGCTGAAGTTTTGATTACGACGATGCAAACCAATCAGAAATACGTTCCTGTACAAGATAATCAAGGTCAGTTACTTGCCAATTTCATCACTTTCATGAATATTGACAGCAGTAACCACGATGTCGTGCGTCAGGGAAATGAACGAGTTATCAGGCCACGCCTGGGTGACGCCGCTTTTTTCTGGAAGCAAGACACTAAAAAACCACTTGCTGCCCGCGTCAATGATCTTGGTCAGGTCATCGAACATATCAAGCTGGGCAGCCTTCTGGACAAAACCAAACGGCTGGAATCAATCTGTGAATTTCTGTCCAGACAACTCAAGGTCTATCCAGAATTCGCTATCCGCGCTGCGCATTTGAGCAAAACCGATTTACTCACTGATATGGTCGGTGAATTTGCCAGCCTGCAAGGAGTAATGGGACGTTATTATGCATTACACGATAACGAACAAGTGTCTGTCGCCAATGCCTTGCAGGAACAATACATGCCGCGTCAATCAGGAGGCGACCTGCCGCAATCAACCACTGGGCAAATTCTATCCCTGGCTGACAAACTCGATACTCTGGTTGGGTTTTTCAGTATCGGAATCACGCCGAGTGGTGTCAAAGACCCTTACGGCTTGAGGCGCGCTGCACTGGGCATTCTGCGTATTCTGATCGAGAACAATCTGGATCTGGATTTAAGCGAAATGGTGCAATTGGCACTGCAACAACACACACATGACAATATTGCGGAAGACACTGAGCAGATTGTCGTTCAATTTCTGCTGGAGCGACTCAGAGGCTATTGTATCGACCAAGGTTATCTGGCAGATGAATTTGAGGCCGTCAAAACTGTAAATTCCACCAGGCCGGTTGATTTTATCCGCAGATTAGAAGCAGTCAAGGACTTCAGGCAATTACCGGAGTCAGAAAGCCTGGCTGCTGCCAACAAACGGATTCGTAATCTGCTACGCAAACTCGATGAAACTCTGGATGACACTGTCAACACCGAGTTACTGGCTGACAGCCACGAGCAATCACTGCATGTTGCCATGCAACAAGCCCGGCAATCCACATCTCCCTTGTTAAAACAATTTGATTATTCTAAAGCGTTACAACAACTTGCATCGCTTAAAGAACCGGTCGATGGTTTTTTTGATCACGTTATGGTGATGACAGATGACAGCGATTTAAAAAACAATCGTCTGGCATTGCTGCAATCTGTTCAACAACTATTCCTGCAAATTGCAGATATCGGTAAACTTCAAGGAACTGGTTAGTCATTGGCCACTGACCGTTATGTCATCCTGGATCGGGATGGAGTGATTAACAGGGATTCAACTGAATTCATCAAATCCGCTGATGAATGGCAGGCCATCGAAGGTAGTCTTGAAGCCATTGCCCACCTGACCCGGCATCAATACCGGGTGATCATCATCACAAATCAGTCAGGGCTTGCACGTGGTTTGCTGACCCAGACAGCATTGCAGAACATACATGAGAAAATGATCCACCAGGTCGAACAAGCCGGGGGAATGATTCATGCCATCTATTTTTGCCCTCATGGACCAAATGATGGTTGTCTGTGCCGAAAACCAAAATCCGGATTATTTAAACAATGTGCACAGGATCATGAATTTGACTTAACAGGGGTGCCAATGATCGGTGATTCAGTGCGTGATTTACAAGCCGCAATATCGGTGCATGGTCAACCTGTCTTGGTTAAAACAGGAAAAAATGAGAAAATTCCTGCTCAACTGCAAAAGTATTCCATTCCAACGTATCAAAATCTCTATGAAGCGAGTTGCTCCATTGTTAAAACCAGCCATGTTCCTTAATTATGTTCGTTCCATTCTGTTTTATCTGGTTGTTCTGCTGTCTGCCCTAACCTGGGCGCCGGTTGTATACACAGGCTTGATGTTTCCAATCCACCGTCGTGATGTGATGTCACGGATGTGGGCTACGTTTGTAATCAATGCTGCAAAATATGTATGTGGTATCCATTACCGCATTGAAGGACTGGACAAATTACCGCAAAAAAATGCGATTATCTACAGCAAGCATCAATCGGCATGGGAAGTGTTAATGTTTAAAAAAGACTTCCCGCCTGTCAATACTTTCATTCTGAAACAGGAGCTTCTCCGTCTACCCATTATTGGCTGGGGTATGCATGCATTTAAACCGATTGCGATCAATCGTGGAGATGCCAGAAAAGCTTTAAAACAAGTCATCTCCCAGGGTATAGATCGTCTCAATGAAGGCTTATGGGTTCTGATTTTTCCGGAAGGCACCCGGGTTGATCCAGGCAAGACTTGTAAATATCAGCCTGGTGGAGCCATGCTTGCCAAGCAATCAGGGTATTCATTAGTCCCTGTTGCTCTGAATTCAGGACTCTGCTGGCCTCGCAACAGTATTCTTAAATGTCCTGGAACAGTGACAATCAGGATCGGTGACGAGATTGCCCCCGGCGATAAAACCGTGCGGGAACTCAATGATCTGGCAAAACAACAAATTGAAGCGATGATGGACGACATTTCACGATCAGATACAAGTGATCGGGTCAGGGATTCTGCAACAGATACTCATTTCAGTTCATAATCACCTGGGTACAACAGTTATTTCTGCTTCATGATGACTGACTGAATCTGTTCACCATTCAATCGTTGTCGAACCTGGTCTGCCTGGTTCAATGAAGAAAACGGGCCGAGCTTGACCCTGTGCCAGGTTTTTTCATCCATAATCGCCTTTTCAATGTACGCATTCTGCCCAATCAAAATCAACTGGGCCTTGCGCTTGTCCGCTTCCCGGTAGGACTTAAATGCACCAGCCTGAATCAGGTATTGTTGACCGGCTTGCTGCGAAGCACCTTTTGATTTGGCAGCAGCCTGGCGTTCCAAGCGTTTGCGAGTTTCAATCTGATACTCGGGAATAATCATTTCCCGCTCAGGTAATACGTTGTAGAACTCGTATTTGAATGCTTCTTTCTTGGTTTGAGGTTGCACAGGTTGTTTTTCAGGATGATCAACCCTGGATTTCAACCACAACAATACACCGATAAAACTCATCACGATCAATCCTGCCAACATCCATTTCCAGATAGAAATTCCGGTCTTTTTGTCAGATACTGATGATTTATTGAGAGAAGTTCTGTTCTTATAGTCTCGGGTCATAAAACAACTCAGTTATAGTCTTTGTTTAATCAACAGCTTAATTGACAACCCAAACTCTTGAAAGATCGTTTTGTTGATGTGACATCATCGTCCAACCCACGTTTAACCAGACCCATTGTAGACAGTCTCAATACAATTTTCCAGCACATCAGAATGGGCTGGAGACCGGTCTGGATCTGCATATTTAGAATCAATACATGTGTTAGTGAAGCTGGAATGACAAAGGAATGGTAAAATATTCAGATTATTTAAAAACTCTGCCACAACCAATCCAATGAGACTGTTTAAACACTATACACACATCACGCCATGATTCACTCAAAATTATCCAGATTACCAAAAATAACACCATGATCATTCCAACTTTCCCCAGAGTAGTCTGGTCACGAGCAATTCTAAATTAAATTGCAGCAAAAACCATGTAGTGGAAACCATTTTTACAGCAAATACCAGGCAGATTTTCCAACAATCAACGGCAATTATCCGTTGTTGACAATGATGACAACAACGAACACACAGATCAGTTGTCATCAAATCAGCAGCCAATATACAGTCTGAGTAACCGAACATTAAGCACACGATATTTTCACAGGAGCATTCATGAATAGTTTCAAAGCAAAATCTTCTCTTCAAGTCAATGATCTGCACTATGCATATTATTCACTCAAAGCACTTGATGAGTCATTTGATATTCACACCCTGCCCTTTTCTCTGAAAATCCTGCTGGAAAATCTGTTACGCCATGAAGACGGACTCAATGTCAGCCGTAAAAATATCGAAACTCTGGCTGGCTGGACACCCGCATCAACTGATCAATCAGAAATCGCGTTTATGCCTGCCCGGGTTCTGATGCAAGACTTTACCGGCGTACCGGCAGTTGTTGATCTGGCTGCAATGCGCGATGCCATGAAACAACTGGGAGGCAACCCGTCCAAAATCAATCCACTGTCTGCGACAGAACTGGTTATCGATCATTCTGTTCAAGTCGATTATTTCGGCAGTCCTGATGCCATGCAAAAAAACGCTGACATTGAATTTGAACGCAACAAAGAGCGTTATCAATTTTTACGCTGGGGTAGTCAGGCATTTTCAAATTTCAGAGTTGTCCCGCCCGATACCGGCATTGTTCATCAGGTGAATCTGGAATACCTTGCTCGTGGAGTATTTTCAGAAACCAGTGGCTCTGAATCTCTGGTGTATCCCGATACCGTAGTCGGCACAGACTCGCACACAACCATGATTAACGGCCTTGGTGTTCTGGGCTGGGGAGTTGGTGGGATCGAGGCTGAAGCGGTCATGCTTGGTCAGCCGATCAGCATGCTGATTCCCCAGGTCATCGGTTTTAATCTGAGCGGGCAATTAGCCGATGGCGTTACGGCAACCGATCTGGTACTGACCATAGTGGAATTACTGCGTCAGGAAGGAGTCGTTGGTAAATTTGTGGAATTTTTTGGCCATGGTCTGGATTCCCTGCCCCTGGCAGATCGTGCAACAATTTCCAATATGGCTCCTGAATATGGCGCGACTTGTGGCATCTTCCCAATTGATATAGAAACCATCAAATATTTACAATTGTCTGGTCGCAGCGCCGAGCAAACCGCGCTGGTTGAAACATACGCCAAAGCACAAGGCATGTGGCGGGACGCTTCAACACCAACAGCTCGTTATACTAAAGTGCTGAAACTGGATATCTCCAGCGTGCAACCCAGTCTTGCGGGACCACGCCGACCACAAGACCGCATTACGCTGGATAACATGAAATCCGGTTCAGAAAAAGAATTGTCGCTGCTAAGCAGTACACGTTCAGAATCTGGAGAACACCGCCTTGTCAAACTGAATATCGCTAATCAATCTGCTGCCCTGGGTGATGGTGATGTTGTCATCG
This sequence comes from Gammaproteobacteria bacterium, assembly GCA_022600935.1. GTDB lineage: Bacteria > Pseudomonadota > Gammaproteobacteria > Methylococcales > DRLZ01 > DRLZ01. The sequence continues at coordinate 18,871 of JAHZJL010000106.1, read as the reverse complement.
CAGCGATTACTTCATGTACCAATACATCCAACCCCTCTGTGATGATCGGAGCTGGCTTATTGGCAAAAAACGCGGTGGAACGAGGATTGTCAGTCAAACCCTGGGTCAAAACCAGTCTCGCCCCTGGATCTCTTGTGGTGACACGCTATCTGGATAATGCCGATTTGACAAGTTCTCTGAACCAGCTGGGGTTTCATTCAGTCGGCTACGGATGCACGACGTGTATCGGTAATTCCGGGCCGTTACCTGAACCGGTCAGCAAGGCGATTGTTGATAACGATTTAATCGTTGCCTCAGTCCTGTCAGGCAACCGCAACTTTGAAGGCCGGGTCCATGCCCTGGTTCAGATGAATTACCTTGCATCCCCTGCTCTGGTCATTGCTTATGCCCTGGCTGGAACAACCAATCTGGACTTAACCACTGAGCCATTGGGAGAAGACCAGAATGGGCAAGCTGTTTTTCTGAAAGACATCTGGCCCAACCAGCAGCAAATTAACCAGGTACTTGATGACTCAATCAGCTCCAGCATGTTCCTGAACAGCTATGCCACGATATTCGATGGTGATGCACACTGGCAATCACTGGATGTTTCTGCTACCGATTTGTTTGAATGGGATGCGGCATCAACTTATATCAAAAATCCGCCTTATTTTAGCGGAATGGGAATGCAACCTGATCCTATCCAACCCATTCAAAATGCCCGTTGCCTGGCGTTACTGGGGGACAGCATTACCACAGATCATATCTCCCCAGCTGGAGCGATACAAGCCGACAGCCCGGCTGGACGCTACTTGAGTGAGAATGGCGTTGAGCAGAAAGACTTCAATTCCTACGGTGCACGACGCGGCAATCATGAAGTGATGATGCGTGGCACATTTGCCAATATTCGCCTGCGCAATCAACTGGTGCCGGATATCGTCGGTGGCTGGACCAGACATTTACCCTCGGAAGATCAAATGCCGATTTACGATGCTGCCGAACGATACCAGCATGAGGGAGTGACGTTAATCGTGATTGCCGGCAAGGAATACGGATGCGGTTCTTCCAGAGACTGGGCCGCCAAAGGACCACGTCTGCAAGGGGTACGCTGTGTCATCGCCGAAAGTTTTGAGCGCATCCACCGCTCCAATCTGGTAGGAATGGGAATTCTGCCTTTAACATTCAAGCAAGGTGACAGCGCCAAAGCGCTGGGTCTGGATGGAACTGAAATCTACGACATCGCACCACTCTCTGCCGGAGCGGGATCCATTTCTGTAATGGCCACCAGAACCGATGGTTCGATGATTCAGTTTGAGACCAATGTCCGTATCGACACACCGAAAGAATGGGATTACTACCAGCATGGTGGTATTCTGCATTATGTGTTACGTCAACTGGCACAACAGTCCTGACTCTACAGTATCAGTGTCTGATCACTCAAGACTATCTCTGTACAACGTGTTTTTAACGCTTTAACAAAAGGAACAACAATCGTGGATATTGTACATATCACAGCAGAGTTGACACCTGTTGCCAAGGTCGGGGGACTGGGCGATGTGGTTGCAGGGCTCTCAGCACAACATCAGAAAATGGGTGAATCAGTTGAAATCATCCTCCCCAAATACGATTGTTTGCTCTATGACCAGATTGACGATCTGGAAATGATTGTGGATGACTTCAAGGTTCCCTGGGACCACGGCATGGTGGATTGTGCGATCTGGAAAGGCAAGGTTCATGGCTTGTCATGCCTGTTCATCGACCCAAAATCAGATGAAGGATTCTTTCACCGTAATGCGGTCTATGGTCAGGTCGATGACATTCAGCGCTTTGCATTTATGTCGCGCGCCGCTATCGAATATCTGTGGCAATCCGATCGTCAACCGGACATCATTCACTGTCACGACTGGCCATCTGCACTGGCTCCGGTTTTTTTGTTTGAAATTTATCAGCAACTGGGGATGACCAGGTCCAGAGTCTGTTTTACGATCCACAATTTCAAGCATCAAGGCCTGACCGGACGAGATTTGCTGGAAACCACAGGCTTGCACCGCCAGGACTATTTCTGCAGAACTGACAGTTTGCTCGACTCACAAAATCCGCATGTCCTGAATTTAACCAAAGGCGGTATCGTGTTTTCCAACTTCGTTACCACTGTGTCCCCTAGCCATGCGATCGAAGTCATGGATGAAGAACAAGGATTCGGGCTGGAACCAGTCCTGCAAACCCATCGGGCAAAATTCACAGGCATTTTAAACGGACTGGATTATGATTTTTTCAATCCATTCACAGACCCGGCCATTGACATAAACTATGATGCTGACTCAATAACCGACAAGGCAAACAATAAACTGGCGCTGCAGAAACTGTTCTCACTCAATGAAGAGAACAAGCCTCTGGTCGCGTTTATCGGCCGCCTGGACCCGCAAAAAGGACTGGATCTGGTGGAACATGCGATTCAGCAATCTGTCCAACTGGGTGCACAATTTGTGTTATTAGGCTCAAGTCTGGACCCCATGATCCAGAAGCATTTCAAGTCATTATCCAATCATTATGATGATTCTCAGGATATCCATCTTGAAATCGGTTTTAACGAATCGTTGTCACGCCAGATTTATGCGGGTTCCGATTTTATGCTAGTCCCCAGCAGGTTTGAGCCGTGTGGCTTAACACAGCTACTGGCCATGCGTTACGGCAGCGTCCCTGTCGTCCGTGAAACCGGCGGACTTGCCGATACGGTATTTGATGTGGATTACTCGAAGTATCCTGAATCACAACGCAACGGCTTCGTGTTCAAGGATTTTGATAAAACCGGTCTGGATTCAGCATTAAACAGGGCAATACACTGTTATCAAACCCAGCCGCAACGGTACCTGGAGATCAGTCGCCATGCCATGCTCTGTGATTACTCATGGAACCAGCCTGCACAAGACTATCTGCAAGTCTATCAGTCAATTGTACATTGACGACGTCCAGTTTTAACTACTGATTACCTGGAGAAAACACCATGAACAGACCTTTTCTCAACATTGCTTTTAGTGTGTTTGCTATCTTATTGGCAACACACTTTATTGCCAGTGAAGCACAAGCTAAACGCTTCGGCGGCGGAGCATCGTTTGGCAGCCGTCCCTCGTTTAATCGATCATTCAAACGTGCACCGGTCAAACGACAAATGACACCAGCACAGCAACAAGCCACACAAAAAAATCAGTCTATTCGTAACAACCTGAATCGACGTGGAGGCATGTGGGGTATGCTCGGTGCTTTGGCGATGGGTGGTTTGCTGGGCTCATTATTGTTTGGCGGTGCGTTTGAAAACTTCAATTTTCTTGACGTTGTCGTTATCGGTGCAATGCTGTGGCTGTTGTTTAAACTCATGTCGCGCGCGCATCGACCTGCAACAAGCCAGCCCTGTTCGCGCTCAAACCATCAGGATACAGAACCAGCCTACCCTGATTACAAATCTGACCCCTCTCAACAACGAGCATTTAATACAGATGTGATGTTCAAAAACGCTGAATCCGGACGCTTTCAAAATCAGCAAGACGATGGTGCAGAAGCAGTTATTGAAATTGATCAATTTGATCAAGCCACTTTTCTGGAGGGTGCCCGACGAGCTTTTTACTTGTTGCAACATGCCTGGGATAACGGCAACCAACCTGAAATCAGACGCATGACGACTGACAAGGTATTCAGTGAAATCAAGCAACAACTGGAAAACAACGAGACCACCAATCATACTGAAATCATGTCCTTGAGTGCCGAATTATTATCGGCCAGACAAGTCGGCACTCAATATGAGGTCCAGGTTCTGTTTGATGCCAATATTCATGAACTGCCTGAAAGTACGACCTCAAATATCCAGGAAGTCTGGCATTTTGTAAAACCTGCCAGTCAGAGTAAAACCATGTGGTTTGTGGATGGTATTCAACAGGTTGAATAAGTGATTGAATACCGCAAGTGAATAGTAATCAATTGGTTGTCGTTTCTGTGTTGACAAAACGGTTATGGATGTACGTCATAGATGGTGACTACCCAACTTCAACACCATGATATGGTCCATTCAACAGAGTTGTTTCAAGTGCTCGACTATATTTCACTTTACGGCTACCACCGAGGCCTGATCAGTGCGTGACATACTGGTCACTTTGCTTATCTTCGGGTCGATTCCCTTCATCCTGAAACGCCCGCATATCGGCGTACTGGTATGGTCATGGATCGGGTATATGAACCCTCATCGGTTGACCTTCGGCTTTGCCTACAATTTCCCGTTTGCAGCATTGATCGGCATTGTCACAGTGATCAGCATGGTGGTATCCAAGGATACCAGATTGTTTCCCAAGCATCCGGCGACAATCATCCTGATTATTTTCATTATCTGGATGGGAATTACCTGTACCCAGGCCATGTACCCGGATGTTGCCTGGGACAGTTACAAACGAGTCATCAAAATCCAGATGATGATCTTTATCACAATGATGTTATTGCAATCCCGCGAGCGTATTCAACAATTGATCTGGGTTATCGTCGGCTCCATCGGATTTTATGGCATTAAAGGTGGAATTTTTACCATTGCCACGAAAGGTCAGTTCATGGTACTTGGACCTTCGGATGGTTTTTTTACAGGGAATACGGAAATTGGACTGATTATCCTGATGACACTTCCGTTAATGTATTATTTGCATCAAACCACAGAAAACCGCTGGATACAACACGGGCTGGTTTTGGGAATGCTGCTCATGGCTATCGCGGCAATCGGCACTCATTCCAGAGGAGCTTTGGTTGCAGCTCTAGCGGTTTCTGGTTTTTTCTGGATGAAGAGCAATACTAAAATCCTGACAGGAACAGCAGGTATCATCTTGTTGACAACGTTGTATTATTTCATGCCGCCAGCCTGGCACGAAAAAATGATGACCACTATACATTATCAGCAGGATGCATCAGCAATGGGTCGGATCAATGCCTGGAAAGCTGGATTAAATGTCGCCAAAGACCGTTTTTTTGGTGGCGGTTTTGATTTTTGGACACCAGACAGTTTTCTGATTTATGCGCCTAATCCGAAAGACTTTCATGATGCACACAGTATCTATTTTGAAGTTTTAGGTGAGCATGGATATATCGGCCTGGGTTTGTTCATGCTGTATGGAGTTATTGCGTTTATCACTGCCAGCAATATCATCAGGCGGACTCAAAAAATAGACTATTTTGCCTGGGCCAACCTGCTTGCCCGCATGATACAAGTAGCTCTGATTGCCTATGCAACCGGTGGAGCATTTCTGGGACTGGCTTATGCAGATATCGGCTACCAGCTGGTTGCCGTACTGATTCTGTTGCAATACCTTGTCAAACAAGGTGTTCCAGAACAGGAGCAGAACGCTGACAACGAGAACTTCAGTGCAGAAGAGCCAAAATCTTTTATTAAAAAACCAATGTCGGTCAAACCTGCCAGTACTTCATTTGTCAAACGTGACCCATCGCGTCATGCCCGTTAATTCTCTGTTTTTCAAGACATTGGGCCTCAGTAAACAACTGTTGACCCGTGCAAGTGGAACATCCAGGCTGTCTATCCTGATCTATCACCGTGTTCTGGATAAAGCGGATGCTTTCCATACCGAAATTCCTGATATCAACGCCTTCAGTTGGCAAATGGAATTGCTGCATCGTTATTACAATGTCATTCCTCTTTCAGAAGCGCTGGAGCAATTGCAAACAAATCAACTGCAACCAGAATCAGCGTGTGTCACGTTTGATGATGGCTATGCCGATAATTATCTGAACGCGCTTCCAGTTCTGGAACAATGGAATATCCCGGCAACTTTTTTTGTTGCCAGCGGTTTTCTCGATGGCGGCATGATGTGGAACGATATTGTCCTTGAAGGAATTCGTCATCATTATGAAAATCATCTCGATCTGACACCAGTTGGCTTGAAGCGTTATGAAATGGGAGATGTTGCTCAACGCCGCCAACTTGCTGAACACTTACTAGCGGATATCAAATACCTGTCATCAACACAACGCGATGAAGTCACCAGTTTTATTAAAGAACAAACCCTCCAGCGTTTACCCGATAATCTGATGATGACGACTGAGCAATTACAAGCATTACATGCTTCCGGAATGGAAATTGGCGGTCACACAGTCAATCACCCGATATTGTCCAGTTTAAGTCAAGCAGAAGCTGAACATGAAATTTATCAAGGCAGACAACAATTATCGTCCAGGTTAGATGGTGCAGCAATCCGCTATTTTGCTTACCCCAACGGCAAACCAGGACAGGATTACAACATAGACCATGCTGAAATAGTCAAACGTCTGGGCTTTGAAGGTGCAGTATCCACCAGTTACGGCGCAGCAACCAGCAACTCTGATTTTTATCAGCTTCCACGCTTCACACCCTGGGATAAAACACCGTTGAAATTCACCATGCGATTGATGAAAAACACTCTCATCCCCTATCATTAAGCATGAACAGTCACCACGACTGCTAAACCTCATCACTCCAATTCACTTGTCATCAGCAGAGATTTACACGCAAACCACAAACTGGATGTTAAAATCCAGACCATTGTTAGCTTTTAATCTTTAATTGCAGTCACTCAGGATCATGCAAGATCAGTTTGTTCAGTGGTTTCGCCATTCTTCTCCATATATCCATGCGCATCGTGGCACAACAGTCGTGATAGCGATCAGTGGCGATGCTGTTCTCAGAAAAGATTTTCACCACCATATACATGATTTTGCTTTACTAAACAGCCTGGGTATTCGACTGGTTCTGGTTTACGGCATTCGCCCCCAGATCAATCAGAGACTAACCGAAAAACACATTCAACCTAAATTTCACAACGGCTTGCGCATCACTGACAAGGCAGCTCTTGAATGCGTCAAGGAAGCAGCCGGTCATGTCAGGGTGGAACTGGAAGCGCTGTTTACCACAAGTCTGGGTAACTCACCAATGGCTGGAGCACGCATCCGGGTAGTATCCGGAAATGTCGTCATCGCCAAGCCATATGGAGTACATAACGGGGTTGATTTCGAATACACCGGTCAGGTACGCAGAATCGATAGTGATGCGATCAACCAGGCACTTGCACAAAATTCTATTGTACTCATTTCTCCGATAGGCTATTCAGTGACTGGTGAAGTCTATAACCTGAGCTCGGAATCAGTCGCTACTGAAGTTGCCATTTCATTAAACGCGGAAAAACTGATTCTGATGACTGAACAGAATTTGTACTGGCCAGATAGCGAAGCACTGATTAAACAAATGACGACAAACGAAGCCAACGAGTTTATTAAAACCCATCCTGACCATCTTGATGCAGCACAACTAAAACACTTGTCTGCAGCTATTCAAGCCAGTAGCAATGGCGTTCAGCGCGTCCATTTGCTTAACCACACAGTTGACGGAGCAATCTTACAAGAGTTATTTTCTCGCGATGGCATTGGCACCCTGATCAGCTCAGCCATGTTTGAGGAATTAAGAGTTGCCAATTTAAACGATATCCCAGGGATTATCGAGTTAATCCACCCGCTTGAACAACAAGGAATCCTTTCACCTCGAACACGCGATATGCTTGAAACCAGTATCAACGATTATCTGGTACTCGACAGGGACGGTCACATCGTCGGTTGTGCAGCAGCCCATTCCTATATCGAAACTGGTGTCATCGAACTGGCGTGTCTGGCCATCCACCCGGATTACAGAAAAGGCAAACGCGCTCAGCGCCTTATTGACCATATCGTCGAACACGCCCAACATAACGCCATGAAACGCATTGTCATACTGACCACTCAAACCAGCGACTGGTTCAGGGAACAAGGATTTGTACCCGGTACAATCGAAGACCTGCCACCACAACGCCAGGCAGAATTCAATGCAAACCGTAACTCCAGAGTGTTATACAAACAACTGGTATCGTAAATTCAGATCAACCTGATGTATCCGTGTTTTTGGGTATGACTAGTTATCGATTCTTTGCTACGAAACAGGTTGGAAATTGTGCTCAGGTTTTTTGGTACTTGTAAACTGGCCCAGCTGTACTAATTTCTCCTTCTTTAAGAGGGGTGCTCATGAGTTTCTGTGCCATAAATCGCAGTTGATACATCAACCCAATAGCCGTATCAATTTGATCCGGTGAACCATTAAAAGATTCATGCAGGGCATTGAGTAAGCTGCTATAACCTTCAGTAAAATTATCTGATAAGACCCTGCCATAACTCCCCTCGGCAAATTGCTCCGATGTTGGATCTGGCTTCATAGGGAATACGCCTTCCGAAACAAAGGGTATAGGATTACCCCCATAACAGTATTTTTTGCCCTTACACTGCCCGTTTTTATCTTCAATAAGTTGACTGCCGTAATAGATTTCTCCGAACCTGTAAAAGTGAGCCGGTTCTCCCGCTGATTCAAATGGATCTGTACTTGTCCCTTCGCCCTGTTTGACAATGATATCGATAGCATTGTTGGCTGTCGTTGAATCTGTGATCGGAAAAATCACTTCTGGACTAAATACACTGAGGACTTGTCTTTCCTGATGGCCAAAATCACTGGTTGGTAATTGACTGATCTTTTTTTTCAATGCACCGTAGAATTCGCCAATGGTGTGGTACGTGACCTCTTGACTCCTCAAAACACCTATATCAATTGGATCTTCTGGCTCTTCAATGACCATAAACGTGTTTATTACCAGATCCATGGAAAATGCTGAGATATGGACGGTAAAGTCACGACCACCGATTCCCATCGGTAACGATCCAGGATAATCAGGCACAAAATCCGGGTTGTTGACACTGGGGCTGCCTCCTAAGGACACCAAAATATTGGCAGCAATCGTCATGTGTATCATTTCCTCTATAACAACAGAACGTATCAATCCGGCAATTTCATCATTAAGCCCTGGTATTAGTGAGTAATACGCGGTCAGGTAGGGAGGAATCGTACTGTGCTCCAGTTCGATGGCATTTTGCAAATACGGGTAAAGATCAGTTTTACTTGTACAGGATTCGATTCCTGCAACAATTTTAGGATCAATTTTTAACATGATTCATCCTCTTGATCTCTGGCATTAATTCTGGCCAGAATCTGCATGAGATAATCCTGTTTACCACCACGATCCATGACAATATCGGCTTCAATCTCTTTAATCTCGGTGGTAAAGACAGGTGCGGGACAGACAGGGCGATCATCAGGGTGACCTTTTAGTGGAAGTCCGCTGTCATCCACGTTGTCCAGCCAATTCAGTATAGTGGCCCGTTTATTCGTGGATAGATCACGACTCACTGGCATCGAATTCGGGTCAGACACTGGCAAGGAAAAACTCAGTTTCAAAGTATTCAGATGTTTAACCACACTGTCATAGTTTCCCAGTTCAACCAGGTGTCTACTCATTATCGGATATAGATTTCCGTATTGCTCCAGGATGGGCTGGATATCCCTATACCACGTCGGCTGCTCGGGTATCTGCCATGCATCCCAAACTAAAATACTGATAAAGTTCCAGGGATCGTAGATATAATCAGCTGGAGCATTCTGTATACTATACCCCACACCGTAAACCTGACCATCCAGATAACCTCTGGGTCTACCCGGCCCCGCTGAATCAGCCGTTAATCTCAATTGTGCGTGGCCACTGGTATCGATTTCCAGACTATCGGGGTAATGAATCGCCGAGGCCGGTTCACCCACTTCAGGTACCGGCCATTTTTCAGTATTCAATGTGGCACCGGTACCTGCACCCCCCAACATAGCATTATTGGCATTGATCGCTAAATTCAACTCCACTGGTTGACCAAAACGTGTTGCATAAAAGTCAACAGTCGCTGACTCTCCAGGATTAAGCCGGTAAACATAATTGTCTGCCCTGACATACAAACCATTGTCAGTTTCAGCAATCAAAACTTTATAATCCGCACAATCGTCTTTTTTCAGCAACACCAATCTGTGGTCTGCCAGATTAGATTCCAGCCAAGTATTACGTGAATAATTGAAATCAACGATGCCAGCACAGTTCTGAAACCAGTTTTGATCCTGATAATTCACTTGACCAAGCAATTCAATCTGTGAAGAGTCTAAACAATGACCTTGTTTTAATTGACCTTGTTTGTCCACGGCCATGTATAGCTCACCGACATCTTGCAAATCTCCATTGGCGTGAAGAATTGGCAAACTGTTGCCGAGATCAACGCTGATTGTATTCTGGTCAGGATGATCCAGACACTGGAAACTGTATACTTGATTAGCTGGGGCGGTCGGATTCTGGCCTTTTAATTTCGCAACCAGCTGACGACCTAAAACAAAATGGCTGGGTTCTGACTGCGTTGAGGGACCGATACTTCCGATCACGACACCTGTTGTGTAATCACCTGCTTCAGGACTACGATCAAAACCAAAGACACTGAAGCGTATCGATAACAGACCATCTTCACTGGCTTGTCTCAAACTTTTTAATACTGGATAACCGGACAAATCACCCCATGTGACATTCCCAAGCTTTGATTGAAATGCAGCGGCAAGCGTTTGATCGAAGTTTTGAGGAATCTGTTGCCGTTTCCACAAATCAATGAAAGTGGACACCATGTATTCGCTATCAAACAAACGATGACCCTGAACATCATCGAGCGCAATTTTCAATCCCCATATTTGTGACACTGCCTGCTGTTGGGGATCCAAATCCACCAGTTTACCGGCAACCTGGTTATTTGAACCCGCTATCAACAACCCGATCGCTGCATCGTCCTGCTCCTTGGTGAGTAATCCAGCCTGGCGGGCGACACCAGTAATTCGACAACCCAGCATGCGCCAGGCACCTGTACCTTCCGGGTTCCAATAACCGTTGGTACGCCGGCTATTACCTTGCCCTTGTCCAACCATCATTTCCTGAAACTGTGGTTCAAATGTATCACTTTTGTAATGCCGAACGTCGTTATTGACAGTAGACGTATCGGCCTGAAAGCGCCCCTTAAAATGCAGGCGCGGCCAACCGAGATAGCTCATTGAGAATTACCTCCTTCAAAGTTGAGGTTGCTCCAATTAGTATTTTGAATTGTTTCTGTGCTCTTTTTATCAGAAGTATTGTCTGAAGTAACCGGCTTAAACAAATGACAAGGAGGTGGATCAGATGGACACATAGCAGCCACTTGATCCCAGGTCTTTTCAGGATCGGGTTTTTCTATACTGAAGTCTGTATAGTTTTGGCTGACAAATGGCGCATTTGGTGGATTGGCTGGTGACCCCGAAAAATAAAATGATTGAGGTTTAAGAAATTTTTTATCTGCATCCAACCATTGATCCTTGAAAAACCCGTAAGCAAACCAAATCCCTGCCCCTCCCGGCCCTTTCGCGATATAACGATATGCCTGTAAACTGTTATTGAGATGAGTACTATCCTCCGCACTATATGGCAGATGTTTGATAAAATCAGTCCTGGGTGGATGGTTTAGAGGTGAGAATAAACAACAGGGCGGCATATTCGCCGGACGATCCTGCTCATAAGTCAGAAAATAAGCCTTGTTTCCAAGGGAAATAAATGAACATGTGAAATGATTGCTAATCGGAAAAATTGGCAAACATCGCTTCTGGTAATGCTCCATCATCGCCCCATATCCATCACCGTCTTTTGGAACGAAACCATTATCAAAATAGGTCGTTCCATATGAAACTTCGTAATCCTCGCCTTCCGTTAATCCCTCGGGAGGATTGGCATAAGGTGGAAGATTATTTTCGTAATTGTTGAAAACCCGGAACATCGTCCAGTTGCTGACCCAGTGCTCAGGATATTTAGGATCAGAAGGGTCAGTTAGCATTCGCTTTTCTATACACTTATCAGGTCCACAATAACAAGAATTATGCACTCCTTTGGTTTGGTATACTGGAGATAAAGTCTTACATTTATCTTTCTGCTTACAACTCCCTAACAAACTGATAAAACACATCAAAATGAACAGACGAACAAGTATTTTGAGAAAAGCATTCAGTTTCATAATTGCTCCGTTTTGTGTGTGGCAAATAGAATGATAAATCCTAGTGCCTGGTCAGAAATTATCAAATCATGTAAGTAGAATGTTGGGGAATACAAGAAAAATGCCCTAATAACTTGATGTATAAGCATGAAACAAGCATTTATGCTGCGTTATCGACTAAACGATGAAAACAATTCACCATGCAAAATATGTTCTGATTGGCATGTGCAGGAATTGATTGACTTCTAGACTGTATCGGTGTCAAAAGCATTTCAGTTAAGATATCATTGATCAATGACAGCAAAGATCTGAAGCTGCTTTTTGGATGCATATCCTGCCCCCCGATTTACATAGATGCATTATGCATTAAATTACAAAAAAAGGTAAATAATTGTTACAAATATGTTTTTAAAACCAGGACAAACTCGTTGAATCCAAATATATAATTTAAAAAATTAAAGCCATAGATAGACAACTTAATAATCTTTATAGTTTTTTATTCAAATACACGAATATTCGATTAATTTTTTACTCGCTCTGTTCTTATTCGATTTTGGCTGTACATTATCCATCCAATTCTTGTTTTCGTTATAACAACTGCAATGTAAAGTCAGTGCCAATATGGCATCCATTTAGACAAAACGCAGCCATCAATTCAGCCATGCATAGATCATTTAGTCATTTATAGACATCAGTCAGACAAATTAAGTTGGTGCTGAGCTAGACTTATGATTAAACAAAAACATGTTGACGTGAAATCAAACTTCGATGGAACAAAATATTTACCGTATAGATGATTTACTGATCCGAAGTGGCTGGTTAGCAACACTGATTGCCGTAATTGTCTCAGTGGTTGTCATCACAGTCATCAAACATGGTGCAGGGTTCGGGTTGATTGCTGTCTTGATGTTGTGTCCGATTGCCTTGCTGATTCCCGGTTATTCAATAAGACGCAAGGAACAACGTATTCTGGCGATTAAACGATTGCTGCAACACAGTCCACAGATTCATCTTGAAAAACTGGCTCAAAATTCCGGGTTTTCCAGAGCTGAAATCAAGGAAGCAATCAGTGTTCTTAATACCAAGGGTATCGGTTTTTTTACCTTGAATGAACAAACCGGTGTTATTTCAGATGGACGGTTGCACAGTGAATTCCTGGGCATTAATCAATGCCCGACTTGTGGCGCAGGAATCAATATCAAACTCAGTGCAGCAATGGATCAATCTCCGAGTTGCCCCTACTGTCAGACAGCTATTCCTGCTGATACCATCAATCAGTTAAAACTGAATGCGCTGGAATTTATCTCAAAATCGAATGCCCAATTATCAACTCCAGACTCAGGTCTAACAGCACCTCAATCCGGGAAAAAAACTTTTTCTCTGTTCCTGTTCCTGTTGCTTTTATTCACGTTCTGGCCTGCGGCCCTTTGGTATGTGTTGCGACATCGTAATCAATTATCGAGACTGAGCGACCAGTTTTGATACTACACAATGTCAATACAGACCAATATCCAAAGGTATCAATCGACAAACCACTGGTTAACTTGCTGAACAGCACAACCAGAATTCAAAACTCTTGCTGATGTCTGATTTAACAATCATGGATAAACCAGCACTCGAGACCCCGGAGTGGACTCAACAGATGTCGAGCTTTGGCAAGCAGTTGAAAGCCAATCAAGTCGGCATGATCTATCTGGTGCATGGTACCTTTGCCGGTAATGATGCGCTGGGTATTTTCGATTTGATTCGACCATTCAGTCAATCCTTGTCTGATGCGTTAAAAAAGAAAAAAAAACAGTTGGTCAACACGCTTTCAGATGATGCGGGAAATTTCACTCCGGAGTATGCCAAATTATTAAGCACATCTACCGGCATACCCTGTAGACTGTTTACCTGGAGCAGTGGCAACTTTCATCTAGCGCGTTTGAGCGGCCTGCTTGACCTGGTCAATGATTTAGCTGAACAAGTCAAACTGCAATACATCAATTCAGGTCAGAATGTATTGTTACTTGGTCACAGTCATGCCGGTCAATTATTCGCATTGTTGAGTAGCTTCCTGGCGCTGGATGAGCGCGCCCTTCGCTTACACGAATACATGGCTGAATTTAAACTGTTACCAGACCAGGTAAGACTGTTCAAATCAAACATTGCACTTCTATCTGAGATCAAATTTGATTGCGTGACATTTGGCACACCGATTCGCTATAGTTGGAGTTATCATGAACAGATGCGTTTGCTGGCAATCGTCAATCATCGTTCCAATGTCAGTTTGTCTGGTGTGTTGAATACCAGAGATGGAGATTATCTCCAGCATTGGGGAATTGAAGGAACAGACATGATTCCCCCGCTCAACCTGTTAAAAGCCAATGACGCTCTGGATACGATTCTCGACAAAGGGCGTGATGTACCCAAGGTTATTGCCAGCCTGGAACATGAACAGCGTCGACAATCCAGATATATCGATGATCAACTGGTCAGTGACACCTTACTAATCGATTACAAAGATAACGCTCCGTTTTCAATATACTTTTTAAATCCATTCAGTGTACCGCATTGCATGAAAACCATCTTTGGTCATGCCGTGTATACTCGCAAAGCAACCATGTTGTTCAATACCGATGTAATTGTTGAACACCTTTACAGTTAAAATCGTTTTCGAAATCTGATGATATTTCATTTGATTGACACGTGTTATGACTCTGGAAGATCGAATTGAAACTTGTTGCATTAATTAGACTTTCCTAGTGTCGCTGATAGGCTTTGAACATGAATAACCGATTGCTTGAAACATTCAAATCCGTATTACCTGCTGTTGATTTCTGGTCATTACGCTATGTGAACACTGATTATCAGCAGATCATGGTCAGACAAAACCGGACTGAACCATTAACCCTTAACCAAAGCCAGGGGGTTCACATCACCTTGCTTCAAAACGGCGGCATAGGTTATGGAGCAACATCGGATTTGACCAGCAATGGACTTCAACTGGCTATCGAGCAAGCAAGCCGCTGGGCTAAGTACAGTTCTGCATGTGGATTGATCGATACCAGTCAATACCCGCGACCCTCTGAGTCTGGCCAATGGCAGTCTCCTGTCGAACAGGATTGGGACAGTTTGACCGTTGCAGACAAGATTACTTTGCTCACCGATATCAACCATGCGTTGCGCTCTGATGACGCAATTGTCGACTGGTGGGCCAGCCTTGAGAATATTCAAACGACAAGCATTCTGTTCACAGAAGATGTCACCATTGAACAGAATTTTTCACAATTAACCTCCATGTTGTCTGCTCTTGCAAATCGCGGAATTGAATCACAACAGCGCAGTTATGGTATCGAATTCAGTGCTCAAAACGGACTCGAACAATTGGCGCGAATCGAATTTGCGGAACAGGCCAGCCGGATTTCACAACAGGCATTACAACTTCTGGATGCCCCGAACTGTCCGAACAGCAAACGCTCACTCGTGTTGATGCCGAGCCAGATGACGATGCAAATACACGAAAGTATCGGACACCCGCTGGAGCTTGACAGAATACTGGGTGATGAGCGCAATTATGCAGGAACCAGCTTTGTCACTGAGGACATGTTCGGCACTTATCAATATGGTTCCGACCTGCTCAATATCAGTTATGATCCACGGGATCCGCAGCAAATTGCCAGTTACGGCTTTGATGATGAAGGCATTCCGGCCCGTCATGAGTATCTCATCAGAAATGGTGTTCTGTTACGACCGCTGGCTGGTCATTTGTCACAGCAGCGTGGCAACCAACCCGGTGTTGCCAACAGCCGTGCCTGTGACTGGAATCGTCCGGCAATCGATCGCATGGCAAATATCAATCTCGAGCCTGGCAACAGTACTTTGGAGGAAATCATTGCAAATACCGAAAGCGGTATTCTGATGGACACTAATCGCTCCTGGTCAATTGATGACAGTCGCAATAAATTTCAGTTTGGGTGTGAATATGCGCAGCTCATTGAAAACGGCGAATTGACAACTGTTGTCAAAAATCCCAATTACAGAGGGATTTCAAGTCATTTCTGGCGCAACCTTAGTGCTGTCTGTAATGCCTCGACTTATCAGGCATTAGGAGTCCCAACCTGCGGCAAGGGCGAACCAAATCAGGCGATTCAGGTTGGTCACGCTTCACCGGTTTGTCAGTTTCAGAATGTCGACGTGTTTGGAGGCGGCTGATGGACATCAAGGATGCATTTTTTACACTCAGTTCAGGGTTAAACCAGACTCTGATTGCCAATGAAGTCCTGTTATGCACCTTGCAAGGTGAACAAACCGATTTCGTGCGATTCAACAACTCAAGAATCCGCCAGGCAGGTTCGGTCCATCAGTATGAATTTGGCTTACAACTGATCAACGGCCAGCACCACAGCTCGGCTACTTGTACCATTTCAGGCCAGCATGAAACCGATCTGGAACAATTATCTCATCTGCTTGTAACACTGCGTGTGCAAAATCATCAGATACCGGAAGATCCTTTCCTGAACTACTCAACCATTCCTGAAAATACCGAGTTCAACCCTGAGTCGGAATTACTTGAATCAGAGCTCGTTATGGACCAATTATTCTCCAGTGGTCGATCTCTGGATCAGGTCGGAATCTTTTCCAATGGTGCGTTATACCAGGGGTTTGCCAACTCGCTGGGACAAAAGAACTGGCAAACTCGGTATCAGTTCAACCTGGATTGGAGCTGTTATCTGAAAACTGATAAAGCTGTCAAAACACGTTATGCAGGAACTCGATGGGATCAGGCAAAGTTTGCAGGAAAATTTGAATCAATCCGCCAGCAACTGGATTTACTGAATACTCCCGCACTAACTCTTGAACCCGGCCAATACCGGTGTTACCTGAGCCCTACAGCATTGTCATCGATACTCGAAATTGCGGCCTGGGGTGGTTTTAGCCTGAAAAGTCACCACACCAAAAGCTCGCCGCTGATCAAACTCAATGAACATAAAACCAGGCTTCAACAATCAATTCGTTTATCAGAATCTCATGCCAATGGATTTACTCCAGCATTTACCCCACAAGGGTTTATCAAACCAGATGAGGTTGTACTGATCGACGAAGGCGCCAGAAACGATTATCTGGTCAACGCACGTAGCGCCAGGGAATTTAACCACAGTGTCAATGCCCAGGCTGAATCACCTCAATCTATGCACCTTGCCCCTGGACAATTGCCTTCCGCTGATATCCTGCAAGCAATCGATACCGGGTTATTAATTAACAATCTGTGGTACACCAATTTTTCGGACCGGAGTAACTGCCGGATAACAGGCATGACCCGGTTTGCCTGTTTCTTTGTAGAAAACGGGGCCATAAAAGCTCCTATTAACGTCATGCGTTTTGATCAGAGTTTGTATGACATTCTGGGTGATAAACTGATCGACCTTACACGAGAGACAGAATGCCTGGCAAGCACAGATACGTATTACCGCCGCTCATCATCAAGCATGACCTTGCCTGGAATTCTGATCGACGGATTTAATTTGAGTTTTTAAGCCTGGCCCAACATCCCATAACAATTTTACAGATTTCTATCTAAAAAAAAGTTACGCATACCGTTGTTCGGATGTCAGTTTACTTGAGTCGATCTCTTTCAAAAGATTAATCGAGGTCAGAATACAATTAAAGCAATTAGTGTATGAATCACCCGAATTCAAAACGTGGTTGCAGTATATTTTCTCTGTCCCCTGCTGATTTGAATCATTGAAACAATACCCGACTCACCCCAACCCCATGCGACCAGCTCAACCCAAACCGCTCACACACCGCCTTAAGTCGATCCAACCTGCCCGCCATTCGTGGAAAACACGTCTGGAAATGTTGTACAGTTGATAACCAGTGCTGGTCATTGATATTCAGACGCTCCAGAATCGGTGGCACATCCTCCGGAATCGAACCGCGCTTGGTCTCCAGTATCGCCCGTCCTGTCCAATCCACCAGATGCAGATAATCATCCAGTGCAAAAGGAATTCCAATGCTTTGATCCTGTTGAGCACCCCCGACAAAGTCAAGTAATGGTTTAGGTTGAAAAGATGTGATTGATGTTTCCGATTGCCCAGTATTCAAAGCATGCGTCACATACGATTTAGAGTGACTAGACTGTATTTCCTGCACATACCCTCTGATCCGCTCCTGAATCGACGTAAACGCACAGTGCTCTGGTGTCCTCGCTAACCCGGCCCGAACTGGATTCAGATCCACATACGCCATACAGGTTAATAATGCCACATCATCCAGCAACGCTTGTGACTTGAACCGCCCATCCCAAAAGCGTCCCTGACAGCCATCTTCCTTATTCGCTAACCGGGCAATGTATTCATTCAAACAGCGCATTAACCAACTGATATCCATCAACCGCTCACGAAGCGTGTCAGCAAGCTCCAACACAGCTAGTGTTTCAGCCTTGGACAGGGCTTCATCTGACAGATACCGCTGGACCAGCACATTCCCCGAGAACACAGTCATCCAGCGTTGCAAGACCTCATTCACAGACAACGCGTTTGCTTCATCAACATTGACCCGCAATACCAGATGGTAATGATTATCCATCACTGCATAAGCACACACATCAATACAAAACACCGACGTTAATTGCTGTAATCGTGACACAATCCACTGCTTCCGATGCGAATAATCCTCGCCACTGTCCCGATCAAACCCACACAAAAAGGCTCGTCGGACACAGCGTGAATAACAATGATAAAACGGTGTCTCCTCAAGACTGACTTGTTGGGTACGGGCTTTGGTCATTTCTATATTCTCTTCATTCAATAATAGAGCTAGATTAGCAGACATTGAATCTAATGTCTAATATTAGGGTGTCCTGTTTAGTGTTATTTTTAAAGGCTAAACGGGTCAGTTTTACATTGCTGTTGACACTTGATCCTCCTGGCTTCGAACTCCCGTTACCGGGTTT
>JAHZJL010000105.1 GCA_022600935.1 Gammaproteobacteria bacterium | reverse complement strand
TAGCTATTCAGGATGCTGGGTTCGATTGGTTGATTGTCTCAGAGTCTGCCGCCAGAAAGCTTTCAGTCAAAATTGGAGATATTGTTGATGCGAGCATTTCCAGGCGTTACCAGGGTCAACTTCAACGTGTGCATATACCAGTAAAAATTGCTGCAATCGCACCGATTAATGCTTTTGAGCGCGATGGTGCGTTTGCTTCAATACAACTTCTCGAGTCTGTTGAAGCCTATCGCGATGGGCTTGCTGTTAAAGCGCTTGGATGGGCGGGCGATAAGCGAGATAGCCCTAAAATCTATACTGGTTTCCGACTGTTTGCCAGATCTATCCATGACGTTGCACAACTCAAAACCTGGTTTAACCAACAAGGAATCGAGGTCAGCACACGTGCTCATGAAATATCCACAGTGCAACAGATGAACAGGAATCTGACTTCGATCTACTGGATTATCGCTGTGATCGGACTCATTGGCTTCTCTCTTGCACTAGGAGCAAGCTTATGGGTGGATATTGACAGAAAGCGTAAAGAGCTTTCTGTACTTCGCCTGGTCGGATATTCAACAAAAGACATTGTCTGTTTCCCCCTGGTTCAGAGCCTGTTAACAGCAATCATTGGCTGGCTGTTAGCAATTGTTATTTTTCATGGTGTTGGCGCAATTATTAACAACCTGATGCGTGCTCAGCTAGAAGCAGGCCGACAAGTTTGCTATCTTGCATCAGAACACTATGCACTCTCATTTCTATTAACCTGTCTATCTGCTTTAATAGTTACATTGATTGCCGGGGTTCGCTACTCCTTGATTGAGCCTGCTGAAGGTTTAAGAGACCAATAACGGTTGAATCTTGTCTGACTGAATTGTGAAATTATATTGAGACAAGGCTAATAATAGCTTTGTCTCAATTTTACAGCGAACTTAAGATCAATACATATAAAAATTAAGTTCAGCAAGGCACGACAACTGCTTAAGATGCTGGAAACGAGTAACCTATACGGCGATCATTTTCCAGTCCCTCGCATTGTGCGACTGCGCCTTGTGGTAGTGGGATATCCTCAAACAAACAAAAATTTAAATTATCACCATTTGTTGTTGCTCGGGAATGCTCGGGACATTCCATTGGTAAATTAATATCGTAATAATAACCAAGCGTTTGATGGCTGTTTAGATAGCCACAATAGGGTTTTGCTCCTGTGGGGACTGAACTCAGTTCAAACCAGCAGAAATTAAGATCTGTACCATTTGTATCAAATTGTGCTGGTTCAGGGCAATTTCCGGTCGGCGTTGGAGCATCCGGTGTGTTTGCGGTTGATATGACAACATCGTCGATCAATACTTCTGTTCGTTCATTGAAAAAAGTCTTTTTGTTGTTAAAACCACCAAGTGTCAGCGTATGCTGTCCAGCCGCAAGTTCGTCTATAGTAATAGCAATCTGCTGCCAGCCACTGGTTATTCTTGGCCCACCATTACCATCACCACTGATAGACAGCAGATTTCCAGTATTATCAGGGGAGATAAACTCGCCATCAATGGCTGCAAGCGCCTCGCTAATCTCATCAGATTCATAGTGTCGACTCTGGGTTAATTTAACTCGAAACGAAAGCGTTATACTTGTTGCTTCTGTCAATTGAAAACCGCGTTCCCAACCTGCTGACATATTGTCGATACGTCGATTGTCTATTCCGCCGAGCAAGACTTGCAATCCGCCTCCACTAAATCCTCTGTTTGCTTGAAAGTTTCCTTGCTCATAGTCAGGTTGACTGGTGTTCAGGAATGCA
This sequence comes from Gammaproteobacteria bacterium, assembly GCA_022600935.1. GTDB lineage: Bacteria > Pseudomonadota > Gammaproteobacteria > Methylococcales > DRLZ01 > DRLZ01. Next base: position 1,679 of record JAHZJL010000105.1, on the reverse strand, counting down.
TCATCACTGTAAGTAAACCCTTCTGAGTCGGAGTCAAAACTTGCATTGATCAAGCTATTCTCTATTGTTTCATCGATAATAAATTCAATATCACCAGTATCATTACTCGAATTAGTATCGTTGTCAGCGGAGATGTTGACAGAGCTGGTGAACCGGCCTTCTTGAGTAGCCAGTAATTGGATACTGATGGTTGTTGTGCTGCCTGGATCAAGGTCATTCAAGTCACAGTTCAAGCCATTCGTATTGATTGTGCAGTCACCATCACTCGCTAAACCAGACTCGGCTGTTATTCCATCTGGTATGCTGATTTGCACTGATACATTGGTTGCGATTTCTGGACCACTGTTATTCAATTCTACAGTGTATTCAAATGATGTGTTGACAGGCGCTGTAATTGGGTTAACTGGAACTACGACACTGATATCAGCTTCACTCGTTGGGTCAATTGGGTCAATATCGTTAATACATGCTGCATTTTCAATGTTCGGCTGCATTTGTGCCAGGCTACAAGCAGAAAACGTATCACTACCATCAAGCAAGGGGTTCATGATGAAACCCTGGGGCGTGCTGGCACACACCGACCCGGATTGATTGTCATGAGGAGCACCAAAATTATGGCCGATTTCGTGTGCTACGGTTAAGGCACCAGCAGTCCCTGTGCCTCGAATTTCACTAATACCAACACCAAATCGGTTGCTGCACAGTGCACTGATGAATGCAATGCCAATAGTGCTGCCGTTTAGATTATGACCTGTAAATAAATGCGCCAGTCCTGGATTGTTGAAGTCAGATGAATCAGAAAAACGGCTGAATTGGTCGAGTAAACTCCCGGCACTGGTCGATGTTAAACCTGCACTACTTTGTAAAGACCGAATTTCAGAAATGCTTAGCTGTACACCAGTTTGTTCAGCGTAAATTCCATCCACCACATTCATCCGTGCAACCACTGCAGCGTCAGTATTTGGGTTATTGCTGATAAATTGAGTGTCTGCAACGATGGCGATATCAAGCTGCTTTGACGCCTGAGGTAGCGATTGAAGGTTGTTGTTACTGAGTTCTTCAACAAGCTCTGTATAGTCATTCAATGGTTTTGCTTCAGAATCCAGTCCACAGTGGCTATTTGTTGTTGTGTCAGACAAACGGTATATCAAGGGGTATGAATACTGGTTTTCGTGCTCTCCTGCTTTACCACCCAGTGCCTCTGCGATTGCGTTGGAATTGTCTATCACGTACATCTCTGAACCATCCCAAATCATTCCCGATATGCCGTTTTTCATGCGTGATATCCGTACCCATGACCCATCAATACCCTCGATAACCCCACGGTATAACTGCATAAATTGTTTTATATTCAATTTTTGTTTGCCTGGTAACTTTGCAATTAGACCCGGGTTTGATTGCAACATTAATTTGAATTGTTTTCCAAACGCTTCAAATTCCAATACTTCAGCATCCAGGTTAGCTGCTTGAGCAGAAGATTTCTGGTTGGAGTTTAAAGATTGGTTGGCTGTACCTTGAAATTTGTAATCCAGAGGTTCGTGATAGTTTATTTTAAAATCCTGGGGGGAGTTTAAGTTATTTGTAATGTCTATGGCATATGCTGCTTTAAATAAACAGACACTACACAGGATCAAAAAAATAACAGTGGTGGGATATGCCGACAATGAAACTGGCTTTTG
>JAHZJL010000010.1 GCA_022600935.1 Gammaproteobacteria bacterium | reverse complement strand
TCATTGTGACATCCTGGAAACAGGGAATGATTCTTATCGATTTAAACACCGAAAAAAGGAAATCAATACGGGTTAACCTACGACGACAGGTGGAAACTTTTCGGCGCTGTTACCTGGAAAGTTTTGCATGCTGATTGACACCCATGGTGCAATTTAAAGACAATAAAAAGGCCGCAAAAGCGACCTTTTCTTGAGTTAAACAAACACAATCCATACAACCAGTACTTAATCAGTAACCAATTCAGGTATCGATTCCGGCACAACGGTGTTCAGCTCTGCCTGCGTTGCTAACTGTTTCGGTTGTTCCCGATAGACTTCATCCTGGCCAATTCTGACCCCGCGCAGCTTCAACAAACGGGCATTCAGGTAGACTCCTGGTTTGCCTGCCTCAAAAATAAACGGATTCGCCTGTAAGTCACTCAATACAAAACTAACCAGTATCTTTTGTTTTGCATCGGATGACGGGTGCAACAGTTCAAACAACTGTTTGGCTTTCTTGCCAACCACCTGACACTCAAAATAGGTGTAGGCAGCCTTGTCAGTCGAACCGCGTAAGGCAGCCAATCGGCAGACCCAGACTGGCTCCTGATTGTTGATTGATTTCAGTTCAATCTGACTCAGATAGCCAAGCCCGTCCACTGTGAGATTAAAATAATCAGCCATTGTCATTCTCCTTATTTAAAAAAGGGAGCAATCACCCAACAGGGGATTACTCCCTATTGGGTTTATTGCTGGATAACCATCCAGCAAGTGTTACAGTTTGCCGTTTTGGGCAAATGAGTAGATTGTCTTTCCAACAATGAGATGATCGAGCACGCAGACATCGATCAAACCCAGCGCCTGTTTTAAACGCTGGGTGATGGCTTCATCCGCCTGGCTTGGCGATGCCTCACCGGAGGGATGGTTATGCGCCAGAATTAGCGCTGCAGCATTATGGTGTAATGCACGCTTCACTACCTCACGGGGATACACACTGGATGCATTGATGGTGCCATGAAACAACACCTCACCTTGAATCACCCGGTGCTGGGTCGTCAGAAACAGCACATAAAAGACCTCATGGTCAAGCGCTGCCAATCTGATTTTCAAACACGTTTCAGCAGATTCCGGTGATGTAATGGGTTGTCCTGTTGCAAACGACGCATCAATCACCTGGCTGGCCGCATCGAGGATGCAAGCCGTCTCGGCGATTCGATAACGTCCTGTGGGTTGTTTAACATATAACTGTGGCATGTGTGTCTCCTTATAGTTCAAGAGCAACACACACCTGACATCAGGGGTGTTTGCCCTGATGGGTTGATACAAACTGCACGGCACCTGATAGGCTGCCGGTCACACCGATATGCAGCTGTGGGTGTGACTTAAAAGTACAACTGAGACGCAGTTGCCACGTTTAAAAACAGGTCATAGCGAATCTCAGCGAATTGACACACGCACCCCGCATTGATTGGACTGACAGGTGTTATCGGTATTGGCCTTAAACGGAGGTCGATTTCCAGCATCATGTTGAAACACGGTTAAATGGTAGGTTTGATTCGGAATCAGCACACACCGATATCTGGACAGTGGAAAATCGCCACGGCTGTGGCCTGCAATGACACTGAAGGACAATTCCAGGCCAGTGATCACGCAAATATCCACTGAGCTTTTAAAATCATACGCGCCTGGATTAAACACACCGGGGCATTGACTGATAATCACGGTCTTTTTAAAGTGCTCACCCCGACCGGGTTCACCCAGTGCAATCTTTTTCACAGTGCCGGATGGGCCGCTTGTGAAGGGAACTACCAGCACAGTGCCATGACTCAGGTTAAATTCCTGATCAATGCCTGCGCCACTGAAGCGCTCAATCCGGATATTGGCCTCTGGATTTGGACAGCCAATCGTCAAAGGCGGCAACCTGACTGGTGGATTGGGTGCAATCACCAATGGTGGAAAATCCCCTGGTATTGGCTGATCAATCGGTGGCTGGCTGGTAGTTGGTGGTTGCTGCACTGGATCAGCGCAATTTATTGTCAGTTGGTCATTTTGCCAGAACAGCGACTCAATCGCATCACACACCAGACTGCGATCCACAACCAGTGCATCGCTGTTGACACGGGATGGAGACCCGATTAAACCCATTACACAACTCAAACAGACAACCCAGCCTGTGGGGATTTGTCTAATCATTCTTATCATTTTTTTCAAGGGATTCACCTGACCATGATTAATGGAACTGTCCCTGCAGTGTCTGTGATTCAGTGATTTCAAGGCAAGCAGAAAGCCTTTTTTGGGTTTGCAGGGTTATTGTTAGGCAAGTGGGGCAGGCTGCCCCACTTGCGTGAATAGATCGCGTGTTGTGAGTTTCAACAGTGATTCTGACACCCGACTTATCAACATTTTCTGTGGATAACTGCGTTTACATCACAACTAAACCGTTGGTTTATCAAGACGACTGATCATTGCACAGATTATGACACCTGTGTCATAATCAAATGCTTAGCCGACTTGTTCAAACGAGGTTGACCCCATGACTGATACCACCTTTGCCGTTGTTTTTTTGCTATCCAGCAGCGTATTGACAGCTGTGTTATACAGAATCAACCGGTTTAACCAACAGCTCACTGCACCAGCACACAGCCCACAACACTGGATCTGGTCTGAACACTTGAATCGCGCTGGGGTCTGGTTGCTGATGGTCGGTAATATCTTGATCTGGACTGCTACCGTGATTGGTGGCTTACGCCTGGTTCCAATTCAGATCGGCGGAAGTAGTGTCCTGGGTGGTTTCTTGTGTCTGCTCATTGCTGCACCCCTAATTGGCAGTGCCTTGCTCTGGCGTTTACAGTGTCGCTATGGACTACGTCAACTCGCACAGCAACTGACCGTTGCAATCAAACAGCGCTTACCCAAACAACCCGCACGCCAAACAGTATTGCAAGTCCTGCAGTTTAGCGGTCAGCTGTGTCTGGCCACAGTTGCTGTTGGCTGGGGATTATTACGGGTGATTGCGATGTCTGGGGTGTTGGATGAACATAACGAAGAACAAATTCCAACAGATTTTTTCAATCACAGCACAATGAAATATGACAATGGGACTGATGTTGGAGGTGTA
>JAHZJL010000104.1 GCA_022600935.1 Gammaproteobacteria bacterium | reverse complement strand
CAGTCCTTTACTGTCAAATCTCTACTTGCATTACGCTTTCGATGCCTGGATGCAACGCCACCATCCGAATGTACCGTTTGAGCGGTATGCGGATGATAGTGTTTGCCATTGTCGCAGTCAAGAGCATGCTGAAATTCTGTTGCAGGAATTGCGGGATAGACTTGCTGATTGTCACCTTGAACTCCATCCTGATAAAACGCGGTTGGTGTACTGCAAGGACAACAAGAGGCGAGAAAACCATCCCGTCACCCGTTTTGATTTTCTCGGGTTCAGTTTTCACGCCAGAACGATGCAAGACAAATCTGGCAACCTCTTTACCGGCTTCGGTCCTGGAGTGAGTCGGAAGGCACTGAAAAGGATGAATCAGTCGATTCGCAGCCTGAACATCAATCGCAGAATACAGATGAACCTGACCGATATTGCGGAGATGCTGAACCCAAGGGTTCGTGGCTGGATTGCGTACTATGGTGCGTTCTATCCAGAACCATTGAAGCGATTTCTGGTGAGGCTCGATTTGCGACTTGGTAGCTGGTCGCGAAACAAGTATAAGCGTTTACGACGGCACAAAAGGCGATCATGGACTTGGCTCAAAAGAATACGCGCGTCTGATCCACGTCTCTTTGCGCATTGGGAATATCTATTTTTGAAGGGCAGTGGATAAGATGAGCCGGATGAACCGAGAGGTTCACGTCCGTGTCTGTGAGAGCCTGAGGGGGAAGCTCCCTTGGGCTACTCGACTCTAATATTTAGCCCAGAGATGGTAAGGGAACTCGCTGATTTTGGCGTCGGAATATCCGACGAGAACATTCAATTCGATTTTCTCGGTTTCACATTTCGTCCGAGGAAGGCGTTGAATCACTACGGTAGTGCGTTCTGAGTTTCGCTCCGGCACCTAGTGGTGTTGCGTTGCGATCAATGAGACAAACGATACGTAGGTGGCATATGCACCTGAAAAGTGCCTGGTCGTTGAGCGAGTTGGCGAAAAGGTATGGTCCCGTGATACGGGGCTGGATGGGCTACTATGGTCGTTTTCGACCATCTGCATTCCAGAGTATTCGTTTTCGATGATTGGGGCTTATCCAAATTGACGGCAGAACAGCGCCGGGATCTTCTGGAAATTCTGGAAGATCGACACGGATCACGTTCAACATGTGTGCCCATCTATGAATTCTCAACTAGCGATAGAATCCTGTAGTCGGGTTAACCACGGCTTTGTGGCCAGAGGGTCAACATGGAAGGCTAATGCTGCGGGTGAATGGAGTAAGCCTTCTTCGCCTGAGGCATTGGGATTCAATTGTCTTTTTTCGACGAAATCAACCATGCGTCTTGTGTTATAAATTGCCAAAATTCGATATCCTTTTTCGTTGCTGTAAACCTGATATGCAACATTTGTCTCATTAAAAACAGGGTTTCTGTGTAACCAGGCCTTGTGTTGTTCGTTATCACTGTGTGCTAACGTTTTTAAAACTGAATCATCCCGGTGGGTTGTCAAGTTGTACAGGTGTTCTGTTAATGTGCCTGATAATTGATGTTGCTGGAGTATTTTTATATCGTTTTCATTGACATCGAAGCTTTCTGCGACAAGGTAATGTTTGTCTTTTTCGCCATCGTTGGCAAATAGAGAAATCTTTTCCAGGGCTGGATGTTCTAACGCAGTCAAGAATGACCCTGGTGCGCGGATATGTTTGTCGACTGTGACCACCCAGGGCAGGGCGCGCCCACTCTGCTCATAACGTGTTTTAACACTCTCGATAACAGCGGATCTAGGCAGTTCATCTTCACGGCCTTCAGGCTTAGCAATAAAAGCGTCGACAGCGGTAATTTGCGTTTTAAATCCTGCCGCCTTGAATCGATTGACAATCCCTACATACCTTGGTGCGTAAGGAATTCCGGTGCCATCATAGAGAATGTTAATCCCTGTTTTTCTGGCATGTCTAGCCACCATTTGTCGTAATCGTTTGGCAAACGGTTCAACGTACATGTAGTCATCACTGTGATGATTGGCCGCAGTTAGCACAGTATAAAGATCACTTTCTTTGCGAAATTCATCCAGCGACGCAATAACAAAGTTGTTTCCACATTGTGCTGTTGCAATTTCTTCAACAGCAGTCTTGCCTGAGCCTGCGCCCCCCATGGACATGAACAGTTTGGGGTGCTGATCCGGCGTTTTGTTTTCAAACAAAGCAGCTGTGGTTTTGTCCAGCTTGGCTAGTATTTTGTGTAATCTTTCATAGGCAATTTCAATACTGCGGCGAAGTTTTTCATCATTTCCTGCTGCCAGGATTAATTTTTGTTTGAGCCATTCATTATCGGCCAAATCAAAAATATCAGCCTGGTTACCAGCAAATGACTTAATCAGTTCTGTCACTTCCGTATGGCTCGGAGAGCGAAGACCAGTCAACATATTCACGTCCAGACAAAATAATGGCGCTTCACCGTTTTTACCAATGCTGATGCCATCAATCTCATTGATAGTTGGTTTTCGTAATACTTCGGTGCCTGGTAGATAACCGATTGT
>JAHZJL010000103.1 GCA_022600935.1 Gammaproteobacteria bacterium | reverse complement strand
GCGGCTCCGGCAGTGGTCCAGAGGAGCAATTAGTTGGATTGAGATTTGAAGACGTCGGTGTTCCACAAGGCGCGACAATCACTGATGCGTACATTGAATTTTCCGCTGCATCTGCAGGAAGCGATGCAACATCTCTGGTCGTCAGCGCTGAAAATGTCGATGACTCATCTACAGGTTTTACAACAACTGCTGGCAACATCTCTGCTCGTGCTGCAAATTCAACATCGGCAACAGTGACCTGGGACCCGGTTGAAGCCTGGGTGCAAGGGGAACATTATCTAACACCGGATTTAAAAACTGTGGTGCAGGAAGTCGTGGGCCGTTCTGGTTGGTGTGGCAATAATGCCATGACGTTTTTTATTGAAGGCGGTTCAGGATTGCGTGAAGCAGTTTCGTATGAAGGAGATACCGCTGCTGCACCAGTATTGCATGTCAACTATGATGAAGATACCGTTTCCGCAAATGCCTGCATTAATCAGACTTTTCAAGCACAGGTTGCTTCCGGCAACGATGATGCAGAACAAGCCAGTGATGGCACCATGGATTTAAGCAGTTCCGATCTGGAGCTGACTCAGGAATCAACAAACCAGATTGTTGGTATGCGTTTTAACAATATCAAGATTCCACAAGGGACAACAATTTTGGAAGCGTATCTTGATTTTACTGCCAAAGATGGTGCAAGTGGTTCTTCATCGTTGACTTTTCAAGGTGAAAAGGTCGCTGATTCCGTGACATTTTCGACCAATAGCAATGATTTGTCTACAGCAAATCGACCAAGAACTTCGGCTTCTGTATCCTGGAGTCCTGCTGCCTGGGTGGCGTCTGAGACGTATACATCACCTGATATCAAGTCAGTGATTCAGGAAATTGTCAATCAAGGCGATTGGGAAGGTGGTAATGCATTAAGTATTATTGTCACCGGTAGTGGTTTAAGGCGAGCCTGGTCGCAAAATGGCGAACCAGCCAGTGCTCCGGTTTTGCGCGTTAAAGTCAACGGTGAGCTGTCCAGTGGATTCAAGACGGTCAGGGACCGTATGCATGATATCGTCACTGAGCTGAACTGGAAATCAGGGACGCCAATCGTCGATACCTTATATGAAGCTGCCTTGTATTATAAAGGCGAAGACGTGTTCTATGGCACAACACGTGGTAACAGCCATAATTCATCAACCAGTATGAGTCGTTCTGAATATACTCGGGTCAGTCACCCGGCATCGTATACCGGCGGCTCAGTTGTTCGCGCTTCTGGGTGTACAGATGACAATTTGAATTCGACAAGTTGTATCTCTGAACGTATCGATGGTACTGCGACTTATAAAAGTCCAATTACTCTGGAATGTCAGAATAACTATATGATTCTACTATCGGATGGCTATCCCAGTGTTAATACATCCGAAGCCAGGGTTGAGTCAATGATTTCACCAGCGAGTTGTTCGGGTTCGGGCAGTGGTGTGTGTGGCCCTGAACTGGCCAGTTACCTGTATACAGAAGATCAGAGTGATGACTTTACCGGCGACCAGAATGTTAAAACTTTCACCATCGGTTTTAATATTCTCAGTTCCGGGAAGACCTATCTTGAAAGTATTGCAGCAGCTGGTGGTGGTGAATATCACGATGCCAGCAGTTCAAATGATCTGGTTGATGCATTTGAAAGCATTCTTGCAGATATTCTGGATCGCCCCACTTCGTTTGCATCACCAGTGCTGTCAATTAATGCATTCACTAAGCTGTATCATAACAATGAAATCTATTTTTCATTGTTCAAGCCTGCAACATCTAAACGCTGGAATGGTAACGTAAAAAAATACAGCGTTTGCGCAGGCACGGAGGAAGATGGCAACGGTAATGCCTTGTGTGAGAGGGGTGAAATCCTTGATGCTAATGATGCTACAGCAATCGGCGGGGATTTCAGGATTAAGGAAAGCGCGCAGAGTATCTGGAGTAATTCGGCTGATGGCCCAATTATTCAGGAAGGTGGCGCTGGTTCCGAAATCCCTGGATATAATTCGCGTCAGTTGTACACATATACTGGATCGAGCGCGCCATCTTCAGTGACGTTAAGTAGCAGCGCTCATCAGGTGACAACATCAAACAGCGCATTGGTAGGAATTCTAGGCAATCATTTGTTTAACCATGCTGCGCCGTATTCAAGCGCTGAGACTGATGACATCAATGAATTGATAACATGGATGCGCGGCAAGGATGTCATGGATGAGGATGAAGACAACAATACTAATGAAGACCGATGGGTATTCAGCGATCCGTTGCACAGCAGCGCTATCCCTATAACTTATGGGTACCCTGTGGATGGCAATGGTGATCCGTCAGATGGAGGTGATGCAGATGACGACCCTGATTATGTCATCAAGCTGCTGCTGGCGACTAACGACGGCACCCTGCGTATGGTAAATGCTCACAATGGTATTGAGGAATGGGCGTTTATTCCTCAGACTTTGCTGGAAAACCAGAAAGACTTGATGAATAACATCAATGGTTCACATATTTATGGTCTTGATTCAACTCCGGCTTTGAGAGTGTATGATGCCAACGAAAACGGCAGTATTGAACCGGCCGGCACCGATATCGATGGTAACGGATCGATTACTGCAGACGAAAAGGATTATGTCCATGTTTATGTGTCAATGCGTCGGGGTGGCAGAAACATCTATGCATTTGATATTACCCCAAATGGTCAATTGACTGATCGCACTTCAACCAGCTCGATTTCACCAAAATTACTGTGGCGTATTGAAGGTGGCAGCGGTGATTTCACCAAGCTGGGACAAACCTGGTCCAAGCCGGTTCCAGCTACAATCAGATACGGCAGTGGTCTGAAAGATGTGCTGATTTTTGCCGGAGGCTACCATACCGGACAGGATACAACATTCGGACCTTCGTCTTACGGTAATGCTATTTACATCGTGGATGCCGATAATGGTAATCGCTTATGGTGGGCCAGTGATTCCGGCGCTACCCTGAATCTGACTGAGATGACTTATCCGATACCATCTGATATTGCTCCCATGGATGCCAATAATGACGGTGTGATTGACCGCTTGTATGTCGGTGATACCGGTGGCCAATTGTGGCGCATCGACTTGAACTCGACGTTAAGTTCTTCAACTGGTGGTCGCCTGGCAGCAATTTCTTCTTCAGCAAATGATGCAGACAAACGCAAGTTTTTCTATCCACCAGACGTTGCTCAGATGACAGACGGAGTGTTCTCCAGCACCAAATATTATGATCTGGTGACAATAGCAACCGGGAATCGTTCACATCCATTGGATACAGCAGTACATGACCGGTTCTATGCTTTCAGAGATACTCACGTTGGCTCGATTCTACCATCAAATTACACACCGATTTCCGAATCAGACTTGTTTGATGTCACTGATTTGAATCTGGAAAGCGGTGATGCTCAGGTTGCTACCTTGCGAAACAAAAAAGGCTGGGTGGTTAATCTTCAGGAGTACAGTGATGACTGGAAAGGCGAAAAAGGATTATCCAGCCCATTGATTCTGGATGGCAAGATTTTCTTCTCGACGTATATACCGGAAGCTGATGTCACTGATGATCCGTGTGGAGGTGCAGTGGAGGGTAGTGGTCGCTTGTATGCAGTGAGTCTTTTGAATGGCGCGGCTGTCTATGACTGGCATAATCCGGCAACAAACCGTGCTGATCAGGCCCAATTGACTGTGGAAGACCGGCGCGAATCACTGGGTGACGGTATCCCTTCTGACCCGATCGCAGTGTTTCAGCAAACCGGTGTCGATGTTATGGTCGGAACCGGAGGTGGAGCGACTGTAGTTGATCCTGAAATCGGATTACCAAGAAAACGTACGTTCTGGCAACAGCAGAATACTGAATAGCCTATACAACAAGTCGATGTCATTGAGTTGGCCGTAGTCATGGTCAACTCGGGGTCATCGACTTGATCCTTTAATTAAACGGCTAATCGAGTCATTCAGTTTATAGTCGTCGTTTACTGGCTGATGATTTTCAGCCGGTTTTCTGTCGGGTGTTTGCGTTGTGGTGGTGTCAAAATGGTATCGACAGCCTGGTTGTCATCGGTATTTGGATAATCCAGCGTATAGTGCAGGCCACGGCTTTCTTTTCTGAGGATTGCACTTCTGATAATTAAATCAGCGACTGTGACCAGATTTCGCAGCTCAAGCAGATCACTGGAAACCTTGAAGTTGCCGTAATACTCCTGAATTTCCTGTTTCAACATGTCCACTCGTCGCTTGGCCCTGGCCAGACGCTTATCGGTCCGTACAATACCCACATAATCCCACATAAACTGACGTAACTGGTGCCAGTTATGCGAAATCACCACTTCTTCATCGGAATCGGTAACCCGCGATTCATCCCAGTCCTTCACTTGATCTGGAACAGAGCGCTGCTGTTGGCTGGCGACGATATCGTCTCTGACTAACCGGGCAAACACCTGACACTCCAGTAACGAGTTGCTG
>JAHZJL010000102.1 GCA_022600935.1 Gammaproteobacteria bacterium | reverse complement strand
TGACATTCGCATGACCAAAGTACAGCAGAAGATATCCGGGTGTTTCCGGAGTATGACTGGCGCCATGATGTCGTGTCGGATTCGGGGTTATCTGTCGTCCTGTCGTAAACAGGGAATGAGTGCAACTCAGGCAATGAGCCTTGTGTTTGAAGCAAAACTCCCTGCGTTTGCTCAGCCTGATGATTTACGCTGAGTAGTTACACTTTATTTAACAACAACGTTTTAAATCACGATATCACAGTGTCAAGCAGGTTAAATTACTTCTGATTAACAACAACGTATTAAATACTGAATAACAACTTGCAGATTAACAATTTTGATATTTCAGCTATATTCAATCAGACCACGAGCAAAAATCTGCTTAGCAAATCCCCCCCCCTCTCAAATACGGTGTTATCCATGATGCGATGTGTATTTAAATCTGTTTTTGTCCTGTTTTTCTGTGTTTGCGCCTTTCAGTCACACGCAGCTGTTATCCGTGCTGATGCCACTGGTTTCAGCTCAGATGCCAGGGATTTCTGGGGAGTCTCGTTTGACGATGGTGCCGGATTTATCCAATCCGTCAGCTTTGATGTGAGCAACATCACCGGAATGCATTTTGACTTCGATCCTTCGTCTGCATCATTTCTGGGAAACCCCGTGATTGGATCAAAAAACGGACTCTCGAACCAGGACATTACGATCGACTTTAATGGAACCAGTCCGACCCTGTTGACGTTTCATTTTGAACAAGACAGTTTTTCCAGTGGAGACTCATTCAGGTTTCAGGCAGAAACCGATAATCCTTTGATCCTGTCTCAAATATCAGCGGAAATTCATCAAGATACATTATTCACTGTGCTGTTGCAGGACGGAACGTCTGCCAGCGGTAATTTTGCAGTCTTGTCGACTATTACGGCCAATGGAATCAGTCAGGCAGGAGTGACAATTGAGACTCTCAGCACGATTCCAATTCCAGCAGCAATCTGGTTGTTCGGATGCGCTGTATTACCGCTGCTGATTCGTTACCGGAAAGCGTGACTGAATATAAGCTTGAAAAAGTTATCCATATCAACGGTCAATCCAGCGATTTCTGATACCTTGCAATTCTTCAATCACTGCATTGCGTCTTTTCTCATGTCGATCAGGGGGATCGGCTTCATGCCATTCCAGTAGCATCCTGCGTTGTCGATCGAACAACTCCAGTTCAGGATAGGTGTCTTCCATATATAGCATCGCACGGGCTATTTCGCCTCGTGAAGCAGGTTGAGGTTCTACCCGGCGTTTTTTGAAATCCACTTCAAAGTCGCAACGCTTAACTGAATTCAAGCGATATGTTCTGTCGCCTCTGATTATGCCATACGCCATTGCGCTGCGGATTTTATTCGCCTCACTGAGTGACGGATACATATTGTGCATATCGGATTCAATATAGCGAAAACGCTGACTGGTTCGTCGGCATTGCTTACGATCACCACATCGCAAGCTTTTCATGACCCAGCTCATTGGAAACACATGTTCGATATTGATGGTCTTATGATAACCCCCATCAAATGCCTTGCTACAATACAGAGTTCGACCACCATCAGGATAAACCTGATTCCAGAATACGGGGATCATTTTCCTGTATTGCCGGTCTAGCTGGCTTAATTGCTGTTTATCGCCGCTGACATTATCCGTTCTTGCAGACAAAACCTGCTCAGAGCAGGAACTCAGGGTCAACTGGATCAAGACCAACAATAAGGGGGTAGTATTCATTTTCATATCATTTGCAGACTAACTTGTAAGTGTTTGATTGTTGTTAATTGAGTGTTAGCGTGAGTTCTTCAAAAGACACTCAGTCTTGACGTCCATTCTTCACAGTTATCTCTTGCATTACAGAGTTGTCTTGTGCGAAGACTTTAACTCAGCAAAATTTGTCTAAGTCCTGGCCCGGGTTCCAGGCCTGATTGAAACCAGACCAACAATGCCGATCAGTGAAAACAGTAAAACCAGAACAGGGCTATCACCCAGCATGATATATGGCGTTGTACCCTGCATACCTGTGAATCGACCTGTCAAGACTGCTGTAATGAATTGCGGAATTCTCTCCGTCACCTTTCCTTCGGGATTAATTATCGCGGTGATGCCATTATTGGTGGCTCGCAATGTATACCGACCAGTTTCCAGAGAACGCATTCGAGCATGTTGCAAGTGTTGATGCGGTGCAATTGAATCAGCAAACCATGCATCGTTACTGACATTGACTATAAATGCCGCCTCCGGCATTCCGGATAGATTTAGATCAGGATAGGAATCCTCATAGCAAATCGTCGTCACAAACGGCATTCCATTCATCGTTAATAATGGCTGATTCTCATCTCCCGCGCTGAAATTGGACATCGGCATATCCAGGAAACGTGCGATCCATCCGGAAACCGGCTGAAATGGCAGATACTCACCAAACGGAACCAGATGCCGTTTACGATACATTTGCACAGGCTGACCTGGCGCAATGACCGTATTGTAATACTCTCCGGTGTCCTGATCAGCTGATATGGTACCGATTAACAACTGGGAGTGATGGTTTTGAGACAGCGTGGTCAATCGTTCATAAAATTCCAGCATGTGATGGTAATAAGCTGGAACTGACGATTCAGGCCAAACGATTAAATCAGCATCCCAGTGCTGTCTGGTCAGTTCGACATAATTGCGGATAATCTCCTGCTTGTAACGGTTATCCCACTTTTTATCCTGAGCGGTATTGCCCTGAATCAGGGCCACACGGATATCTTGTCCAACAGGTCGTGTCCATTCGATACTTTGCAACACAGAACCGACCACCCAGATTGAGACCAAGACACCAGTAATCAGACTGATTGACAGTATTTTTTTTTCTGCAATCAATCCTCCAAGATAAACCAGTGACGCTGCACTGAAAGCAGCAAGCCAACCAGTTCCGTATCCACCGATAATCGGGATAAAACCGGCTAACGGCGTATCCAGCATGGCACTGCCGATCTGCAACCAGGGAAAGCCAAAGAAAAACCCTGCTCTCAACCATTCCACCAGTATCCACACTGATGGACTGATCAGCACCATTGACACGATGGACTGTTGACGCAAAAAGGGAATCGAGATAGCTGCAGCCAGCAACGGAAACAAGGCATAAAAAGCGGCTGCCAGGGCACAGAGCATGACAGCCTCGATCATCCCCGCGCCACCATAGTAATGCAGGCTGATGTAGACCCATGAGGTCTCGAAACAAAACATGCCCAGGCCGAACAAATAACCTCTTAACAACGCTCTACGTGGACTTGCATCTGGGCGGCTGATACAAAACACAAACACAGCAAAACACGCAGTCGCTAAAGGCCAGATATCATAGGGCGCAAAACCCAGTGCCATCAGATAACCACCGACCAAAGCGATCAGATCCGTCAACAGCGGAAATCGTTTGCGGGTAGTCCTGTTTTCAGGCAATCCAGCTGAGATCGCCATCGTTCTTATTATGATTATGATTGGGCAGCATCGTGCTGTGCATCAGGTTGCGTCAGATTAAGCCTGAACAAATGGACTCTGCGTTTATCGGCATGCAGCACTTCAAAGACAAATTCGTTCATGGTAATGGTTTCACCGTGTTTTGGGACATACCCCAATTGGTGAGAGATCAGCCCGCCGACTGTATCGAAATCATCGGTATTGAAATCAGCAGTGAAGTATTGATTGAATTCCTCAATTGGCGTCAACGCTTTAATGGTAAATTTGCGATCACTGATTCTCAGAATAAAATCTTCAAGATCAAGGTCATGTTCATCCTCGATCTTACCGACAATCTGTTCCAGCACATCTTCGATGGTCACCATACCTGCTGCAGTCCCATATTCATCCACCACCATAACCATATGGTTACGATGACTGCGAAACTCTCTGAGCAGAATATTCAAGCGCTTGCTCTCCGGAACAAATCGCGCCTGACGCATGATCTTATCCAGACTCACGGGCTGCTTCTTCAAGACATGGGCCAGCAAATCCTTGGCCAGCAGCACTCCAACCACTTCGCCAGGATCATCCCCTGTAACCGGAAACCGTGAATGACCGGATTCGACGACGATTGAGATGATCTTGTCCATTTCAGCGTCATGTGGAATTGTCACCACTTGCACCCTGGGAATCATGATATCCCTGACACGCATTTCCGAGACCCGAAAGACCCCGTTCAACATGGACAGAGCTTCGGAATCGAACAGTTTACGTTGATGAGCGTCTTGCAAGACCTCCAGTAGTTCATCCTTGTCGCGTGGCTCGACCAGCAACCATCGTGTAAAACGATCCAGCCAGCTGTTTTGGGAAGCGTCCTTCTCCGTACCACTTTCAGTCATGGTTATTACAGTTTCACCTCATATGGGTTATCAAATCCGAATTTTTCAAGTATGGTTTTTTCGCGCTGTTCCATGAGTTGCGCATCGACATCATTGTTATGGTCATACCCACATAAATGCAGGATGCCATGAACAACCATATGCGCCCAGTGTGCCTCAATCGGTTTACCTTGATCGACAGCCTGCTGATTGACAACTGGCGCGCAAATCACCAGGTCACCAAGACGTTGCACAGGCAGCTCCGAAATCCATTCTGCAGGAAAACTCAAAACATTGGTCGGCGTCGGCTTGTTACGGTATTTGCCGTTGAGTTCTCTCATTTCATCTGTATCAACGATACGGATACACAGTTCCAGTTGCAATCCGGTTGACTCGATCTCCAGTACAGTTGTCGCCCATTTAAGAATGGTATCGGCATCAGGTTGTTGGGAAATCCTGCAGACTTGCTGGATTTCGATAGTGAACTCAGCCTTTGTGGACAAATGTTCAGGAATCAGATTGTCTATGTTCCTGCTCATACGCTTCATATGCGGCAACGATACGTTGCACCAGTGGATGCCGAACCACATCTTCCTTACTAAACCGGGTAAAGGAAATGCCCTCGACGCCTTTCAAAACATCTGTCACATGACGTAAGCCGGACAGCTGTCCACGCGGTAAATCAACCTGGGTGATATCACCTGTAATTACGGCTGTGGAACCGAAACCGACCCGGGTTAAAAACATCTTGATCTGTTCAGGTGTTGTATTCTGTGCTTCATCGAGAATAATGAACGAATCATTCAGAGTCCGACCACGCATAAAAGCCAGCGGTGCAACTTCAATAATATTACGTTCTATCAGTTTGAAAACCCGTTCGATTCCCAGCATTTCATACAATGCATCGTATAAGGGGCGCAAATAAGGATCGACTTTCTGACTGATATCGCCTGGCAAAAATCCCAGTTTCTCCCCGGCTTCAACAGCTGGACGAGCCAGAATCAAGCGCCGAACCTGGTCGCTTTCAAGTGCTTGCACTGCGCAAGCCACAGCCAGAAACGTTTTGCCGGTTCCAGCCGGCCCGATGCCGAAATTGATATCGTGAGCCAGTATCTGTTGCAAATATTTTTTTTGATTGTACCCTTTTCCGACTATCATTCCACGCCGAGTACGAATCCTGATTTCATCTTTGTTTTCAGCGTTGACGTGTTCAGGCTCGAGCATTTCATCCAGTTGCGAATCCTGCATGGACAAATGGATCTGATCCGCTGTTATGGGGTGCTGATGCGATGTTTCATAGAGGTTTTGCAGTAACAAGGAAGCAGCCTGAACAGAACGCGCACTCCCCTTGATCACAAAATTATAGGCACGATTGGCAATCTCAACACCGAGCCGGTTCTCGATATGACGCAGATTCTGATTCAGGGAGCCACACAGATTAGCAAGCCGACGATTGTCCTGCGGCTCGAGAATCAGCTCCATGGATTCAGATAAATCAGTTGAGGTGGACAATGAAATCAGTTTAAGGCGTTGAGAATGAAATCAACTGGCTTGCATAATCGATGCGTGTTCTGTCAGTTTGACGCGACCGCGTAATGAATTTGGCAACGCTTCAGTAATTTCGACATCAATCAACTGACCGATTAGACGCTGTGGACCATCAAAGTTGACGATACGATTATTTTCAGTGCGCCCGGATAATTGTTGAGGAGTTTTACGGGCATGACCATCGATCAACACCGATTGTACTGTACCAACCATGTTACGGGAAATTCTAGCCGCATTGTGAGTAATTCGTTGTTGCAGTTCCGCCAGCCACTGTTTTTTGGTTTCCAGAGGTACAGGGTCATCCAGTTCGGCAGCAGGGGTACCAGGCCTGGCGCTATAGACAAAACTGAACGACTGATCAAATCCAATATGATCGATCAAATCCAGAGTTTCGCCAAAATCAGCTTCGGTTTCACCCGGAAAGCCAACGATGAAATCAGAAGACAAGCTGATGTTCGGACGATTCTCGCGTAACCGGGCAATCTGCTGGATATAGTCTTCACGGGTATAACCACGTTTCATCAATGACAGAATCCGGTTGCTGCCACTTTGTACAGGCAAGTGCAGATGGTCAACCAGTTGGGGGATTTCAGCATAGGCATCTATCAGTGAGTCTGAAAATTCAGCCGGATGAGAGGTCGTAAACCGCAACCTGTCAACCCCGTCTATAGCGGCAATGTAATGCAGAAGCAATGCCATGTCAATACTGTCGCCATTGTCGACAAGCCCATTATATGCGTTGACATTCTGACCCAGCAGATTGATTTCGCGAACCCCTTGTTGAGCCAGCTGCACAACTTCAGTCAACACATCGTCAAGCGGACGGCTGAATTCCTCTCCTCTGGTATACGGCACCACACAGAATGAGCAGTATTTACTGCAACCTTCCATAATTGAAACGAACGCTTTCGGCCCTTCTGCTCTGGGCTTGGGCAGGCAATCAAATTTCTCGATTTCAGGAAAGCTGACATCGACAACATGGTTGCTGCGCTGACGAACGCTATCCAGCATTTGTGGCAACCGATGTAACGTTTGAGGACCAAAAACCACATCGACATACGGCGCCCTGTTTTGTATCGCTTCACCTTCCTGGCTGGCAACACAACCACCGACTCCGATAATCGTATCGGGCTTGAGTTGTTTGAATTTACGCCAGCGTCCCAGGTGCGAAAAAACCTTTTCCTGTGCTTTTTCGCGAACCGAGCATGTATTCAGCAAAAGAACATCTGCATCGGCAGGGTTTTCAGTTATCGTTAATTGATGTGTTGAATGGAGTAAATCTCTGATTTTACTTGAATCATATTCATTCATCTGACAACCGAATGTCTCAATATAAAGTTTCTGCACAGGACTCCGTAATCATCGTTAAAAAAACAAGCCCACTATAGTAGCAAATTAATTCTCAATCACAAATGACGAAAAGAATTTGTTAACAATCATTCAATCACGTTCAGTGTCCAGACATCAGACACTGAACTCATGAACGATATAGACAGGATTACAACGGCGATGATCGTGCAATACCTGCATCAATGATGTCCTGTCATTCATACAGATATTGCACCAGCGTATTCATACGCCTGAGAACTGAATAAAAACACTTAACAGTGTTTAACTAACTGCTAAATCCATTTTAGACATCCGCTTCAAACAAGTCTGCAAATCAAGCAGTTATCCCTGGATTATTGACTCGTTTCACAGGGCTTGAAAATGGAGTTATCAGTGTGGATTCGGAACCCTGAAAAATAGCTTCCGGATGATTGATTTGCATCAACTGCTTGACATTCTCTTCTTGTTCCTTGCGAACATCAATCATCAGCAGGTGTTTACCGGCAACCACATCATCATGAAATTTGGCAATACTCTGATTCTCTGTGGCCAGACCGTGCAGACCACCCGCCCAGGCACCAAACATTGTTATAAAACCAAAAATGGCGATGTAGACCAGTGCATGCGTTTCACCACCAAACGGCTTGGCAAACATCACGTAGAGCACGGTCAATGTAGCGATAACCAATCCGATGATTGCTCCACGTTCACCATGGCGAATCACATCACGTTGTTGCAGGTAACTGGCTGAATGCACACGACGTTTATGCAGACCCACTTCATCTTTCGAATGCACACAGAAATTCCAGTAGGTGATACCGTGATCGTGCAGATCTTTTGAAACCTGTTCAACACTTATCATATTGTCAGTCAGATAATAAAGCTTACGCATCATTGCCTCCTGTCTTGTATGTTGTATTAATAACGCAAAATCTCTGCCTGTATGCTATGCAATTCTGCAAAACACACAGATTCAATTTTGTGTTTAACACTTATCTACGCCGATTATGGCTGCCTGTCAACACATGACAGTTGAGAACATCTGTATTCACTCAATAATACAAACGATAAGATGCTGATAACTAGTCGTTTAAATGATTGATACCAATTATCGATTAATTTTCAATAATTGATCTGTTTTCAAAACAAAGCGAAAAACGTAACTCATAATTAATGCGCGTTTGAATCGTTTGGGAACAGTTTGCAAGGCAAGATAACCTGACCAGATGCGTTGCCAGTGATGCTGCATTTCCGCGTAACCATGCTGATTTAAAATCTGGTCCAGATAGGCCACAACAGCGTCCTGCGCCAGCGCAGCGTGGCCTGAGGTGAGATTATCAATTGACAAATGCAGACTGACGATGGTCGAATCCAGTTTCCAGTATTCCATTTCATCAACCAGTCGTTGATAGGTAGATCCAAGGCCACTGAGCTCAATCGCCAGATTCAACCCGATAATTTCAGGTTGAAAGCGGGATGGGAATTGCGAAATCGCCAGAAAAAACACCGGCAAATCAAAAGCCCCTTTAACAAACGCTTTATGCTGTGAAAATTCTTTGCTGGTAAACTCCGGCAATTCAATTGCGGTCTTGTTCAGCAAATCACGGTACACATTGGCATGATTCCAGTCACAATGACCATCGCCAATCTCATCAGCATAAATCCGAAATTGATAGCGACTGACAACATGATGATGGTTGCCTGCCATTGCACTGTTCTGCAACCAGCTGCCATCGACAAGCAGGACTGGGGCGAATTGCTGAATCCCCCACAGATATGCTTGTTTTGACAGTTTCGGAGGAGCAGTAAAAGGCTTTTTCCTGCTTGCTTCAGCCTGGTGAATGGTATCAATCAGGTGTTCAAGCGCAGGTTGGCTGTATTCTATCACGCGTAAATGTTCGGGCTTGATTCGCTTTAAAGCCCTGTGTGACTGTTTTAACTGTTGCTCGACAAATCGACAAGCTGGAGAAAGGCATTGCGGGTGTGATTCCAGATTCAATAATTCGTGATACAAACGACGACTATCATAGTGTTGACCATCTGCGCCTATGCCTATATCGACCCTGGCATTAATCTCAGCCTGTTTAAGTGATCCTGGATGTTGTTCTGTTACCGTGTCGTTGTCATCCATCAGCCATGAATGACGATTTTTCAGCGCTTGATATCGGCTAACCAATGACTTGATTGAATGATGACTGGAGGTCTTGTTGTCAGAATCCTCTGTGAAGATCGAAGAATCACTGAAATAGCGGCGCATTGCAGCGTGATGATGTGACGCTTGCTTCGAATCAATCCACGATTTAAGATATTTATCTGCCAAAACCGGCTCATCTTTAAACCAGTTTCTCAGTGGTTTGCCGTATAAAGTCAGTTCGCCAGCATTTCGACTGTTACCTGACATGGACAAGTCAGTGATGGTCTGACAGACTGCATCCTCATTAACAACCTCATCCCAGTGTTTCTGAATTTCCCGGCCTTGTTTTGTCACAACATCAACAATTCCGGATTCAGCATGGACATATAACCAGACTCCATTGACCAGACGCTGCCTGAAAAACTCCAACTCATTGTCAGACACACTCTGCAAACAGGTTTCTACTGCATTCAATATCAAAGCTCTGTCTAGAACATTATCCAAACATTTCAGAAATTTCCTTAAACAAACAGGTTGATCGGATCGTTCATTGGACTCGGGATGAATAAAGTGTGTCAATCTTGATAAATCACAACAATGTGCAACAGTAAACCCAAGTAACTCAGGCTTGTATGTCTCGGGTACACGAGACATACATAAACCAATCACTGGCAATCGAAATGCTTCATCGACAAACCCCGGATAATTAGAAAACAACCATGTTGCAGGATCAGGCAACGCAATTTCGTAGTGGGCCAGAACGTCTCTGAAATGATTCATTCGATGTTGACTGCCTTGCTGAAATCCAAGAGACCTTGAGTACAGTCGAAATAACAAGGCCGCAGCTGGAGTATGTGCCTGTGCTGCATGACTGACTGACTGTAACCAACCCATGCCCAGCAATCCCATAGGTGCATATTGACGGATCAATCCCTGTAATGAATGGGCATTGCGTCCCACATTAGTCTGCAAAGATTGTCTGAATACATCAATATCATGACTGAGGGATGTGGAATCTCCGGAAAAACGAAATGATGTGGCAAGGTCCTGCTGGCTGGCAGTTTCCTCAAGGGCCCGTGCTAAATAGTCGCGTGCTGCATTGATGACCGACGAGCTGTTATCCGGCTGGATCAATCGATAGTACAGCTCACGATCATTGTCGATGGATAGCGGTGACTCAATCAACTGATGACGTGTATCTTGATGCCGAGTGAATGTCAAACCCGACATTACTGAAGTCATTAATTGCTTTGGAAACATAAATTCCCGATCTTAGTTATTCGTTGTCTAAATCTGGTTTTACCAATAGATAGTCGCCAATCACCAATACATCCAGACCACTGGTATAAAACACGCTGACTGCATCTTCGACTGAATGCACGATTGGCTTGCTCATGACATTAAAGCTGGTGTTCAATATCATCGGAATCCCGGTAATCTGCCTGAAAGCCTCGATCAAAGCATAAAATTGTGGATTCCATTCCTGTTTGACCGTTTGCAGGCGCCCTGTTCCATCAACATGGACCACTGCCGGAACCTTGTCCTGCACATCTTGTTTAAAACGCAAAGTACGCTCCATATATGGCGATTCCTGGTAGTTTTCAAAAAAAACCGGGCCGTAGTCATGCAAGATGGAAGGCGCAAACGGTCTGAATTCCTCGCGAAATTTCACCCGGCAGTTGATTTTATCGCGCATTCCCGGATCTCTGGGGTCAGCGAGTATCGAGCGATTCCCTAAAGCACGCGGTCCGAATTCAGCTCGATTCTGCATCCAGCCCACCAATGCCCCTTTTGCCAATAATGTAGCGGTTTGCCCGGCAATGGAATCCGGATAATGATGAATGATTGATTGATCACCGAATTGCAGCAAGTTATCCAGTGTTTTGGGTTTAATCCGAGAGCCCAGATACGGACTCAATGTGTGCCGCTGATTGACTTGTGAGTCATGGTCGTTACGATACGCCAACCAGGCAGCACCCAATGCAGTCCCGTCATCTCCCGGCGCAGAGGGAATATGAATTTGATTGAATGGCGTATTATCAATAATCTTGCCGTTCAATGAAGAATTCAGTAAACAACCGCCACCAAGCACCAGGTTTCTGGAATCAATCTGTTCTGAAAAATTACGGAGCAATTGCAACATGACAGTTTCAAAAAAATACTGGCCGCTATGCGCCATGTCAGCTTTATTGACCTGTTTATTGCCCAACAACTGCTGTAAGTGCTCGAAACCCTGAACAATTGCGGTTTTGCTTTGTTGAAACGCAAGCCCATTCACAACCAGCATCTGCTGCAATACATCGACAATCTGTTCCTCGCGTTGTCCGTAAGCAGCCAGTCCCATGACCTTCCATTCCTCGCCTTTTAGCCAGCTAAACCCGCAAAGTTCCGTCAGGCGCATATAATAAAACCCCAGGCTTTCAATCCCGGAGATTTCACTGATACGTTCGATGCGTCCACGCCGGTAATTGTAAAACGCACTGGAACCACGATCCCCGAATGAATCGATGATCACGCAACCTGCGCTGTCAAACTGGCTGCTGTAACACGCCATCGCTGCATGACATAAATGATGATTGAAATCCACCACCTCGATCTCGGCATCGGGTCTGCTCTCGCGAATCATTCTGACCAGATTCAACCCACCAGCTGCCATGCTATGCTTCTGGCTGGCCATCATATGCAGCAGTTGATACTTGGGCAGGAAAGTGGATAGTTTAAGATGTCGTTTACTGGATAATCCAGACGGATAATAATATCCGCATAACCACCACATCATCTCATACCAGGGGCGCCGTTTGCTCCAGTTACGGGCGATAACAAATTTTGATGAATCCGGGCAATAGTCTTCAATCAATTCACTAACCCGAGCCAAACTGTCCGGTGTACAGTTCAATCCACGCTTGTATTGCAAATAGCGTTCGCTGGCCTCGGCAAACAGCACAGAGCCGCGCTCATCCACAACAGCCAGGGCCGGATCGTGATATGTTGTACACAGGCCGAAATAGCTGGTGGTTTTCCGGTTTTTTTGACTGGCCATGATAGATATACTATGGAAAATGCTTTTTACCGACGCTGAGACATGCACACTATAAAACAAAAACCAACTGCAACGGCAATTCAACCCAGTCTATCAGCTTTATTCCTGATCAGTTTCTTGTTCCCGATGCTGGCAATGCTGTTTTTACTGACCGGCCCGCACAGTATGGAAACTGCAATTGCCTGGATGATGCCTTTCTGGCTGATTCTGTTTGCAGATTTCCTCAACATCAAAGTCAAGCAGACATTTCCGCCAATTACCAATGATCATGTCTACAATTTTCTGCTTCTGATCCTGGCTATAATGCAAATCGCCAATATCTGGTTATTGCTTGAAATGGCAGCATTACTGGAATGGAACAGTTTTGAGACAACCACAACGAGCATTTTCAATTTGCTGGCTATCAAGGTTATCATTGGCACCAGCTCCAGCTTTTCCGGGATTGTCACCGCACACGAGTTAATACACAAACTCGGCTGGATGTCGAAACTGCTTGGTCGTCTGTTGCTCAGCCTGGTCTGTTATGAGCATTTTTATACCGAGCACCTGTATGGACATCATCTCAATGTCGGTCGCCAAAACGATGCGGCAACAGCGCGCTTTGGGGAAAGTTTTCATGAGTACTGGCTTAGAACCATTCCTGAACAATTTCTCAATGCCTGGAAGCTGGAAACTCAGCGTTTAAACCTGCAACACAATCACTTAAGTACTGTTTTACAACACCGGGTTTTGCAGGGGCTGATAGTTGAAACGGGATTGATGGTGTTAATCATTATAGTTTTCGGCTGGACCGCGTTGCTGGCATTTCTGTTACAGGCTGTTGCTGCAGTGCGGAAGCTGGAAGCAGTCAATTATATCGAACACTGGGGTCTGGAGTGCAACGCAGAAGAACAAAAACAACATACCGTATTATCCTGGGAAACCGATTCCTGGATGACATTCCACTCCCTGCTCGGCCTGTCCAGGCACACCGACCACCACCGTCATGCTGGCAAGCCGTTTCAACGCCTGGAATATTGTCCAGTCAGCCCACAATTACCTTATGGCTATTTCGC
Source organism: Gammaproteobacteria bacterium (assembly GCA_022600935.1). GTDB lineage: Bacteria > Pseudomonadota > Gammaproteobacteria > Methylococcales > DRLZ01 > DRLZ01. Next base: position 3,842 of record JAHZJL010000102.1, on the reverse strand, counting down.
CACTATTTTTCTCTGTATTTTTGTCAACAAACGCTTTCAGGCAATCGCCAGGCAACAACTGCAAACCCTGAAGCTTGGACCATTCAGACAAGAATTCTGAATCAGTCTGAACCAGATCAAACTAAATGCTCTGAGTCAAAAATACTTTAAATTTCAATCATGACTTGTTTTAATAAGCAAGTCTATCGGTGCTTAGGGAGTGTTTGATGCGGTTTAGAAATTTAGCGATTGCTTGTGTGCTGTCAGCAATGTATTCCGGTTTTGCACAGAGCGCAACGATCCGGGTTTCTGTCAATTGCTCCATATCAGCTGCGCTCCAGTCGGCTAATACCGATACCGCAGTCACTGGCTGCACGGCCGGTTCCGGTCTGGATACCATCATTCTGGAACAGAACCAGGACTATGTGTTAACCAACATTACATTCAACCGACAACCTGACCCGAATTCGCCTTTCACTCAAAGCGGCCCGTATTTACTGGCGATCAGTTCTGACACTAACATCGTCGGCAATGGCGCAACACTCCGTTCCAATAACACTCAATTCAACTCAAACGATGTTGCCATGGTATTCATACACACTGGTGCCAATGTCGAGATCAGTAACCTGACCCTGCAGGGCGGTCAGGCCATAACACAAACCAGAGCCAATCAATCCATCGTCAGAAGCGGGTTAGTCAAGGGCACATCAATCACCAATCTTGGTCTGCTAACGCTCCGAAACGTGAGGATTACAGGCGCGCAAACACATCTGGGATTTATCCCTGGCAGCCCGATTGCAGAACCAGCTGCAATTGCCAATTATGGCCGGTTATTTCTGCGCACCAGCAACATTACCTCTAATCAGGCCAATGGTATCTACACCAATGACGGAGCAACGACAACAATTTCCCTGAGCACAATCACTTCCAACACATTCGCTGCCGGGATTCAAAATCGGGGCATTACCGAAATCGGCAACAGCCTGATCGCAGCCAATATGGGAGGCCAGATTCATGCTGAAAACGGCACAGTCACCTTACACAATGATACTGTCATCGGAACCTCAGTTGTGGAAAACAATGCCAATCTGGTTGTGGCCAATACCGTGTTAAGCAACGGCAGCAATCAAGCCTGCCATTTCATCAATACTTCGTCTGAAACCAGTCTGACCCAGCAAGGCCCGAACTGGTTTGAAGACAGCAGTTGCAACGGCATTGCCCAGGGCGACCCACGTATCACTCCGGTTAATATCACCGGTGCCAACCCATCCATCACCTTGCAGGACAATTCCCCATTGATTGATGCCGGTGATAATTCCATTTGCGCGGCCGGCCTGGTAACAAACACCGATTTACTGCTAACCGGCCGTCCACAAGGGAGGCTCTGTGATATTGGCGCAATCGAACAAATCCAGCAGACAAACGTAAACAGCATCGTTTTTCTACAAACCAATGTGATCAATCATCAATTTCAACAGATCTATGAAAATGCACATACTGTAATCCCGTTAATCGGCTTTAGTCCGCCAACATTTCAAGGTGCCCAGCCAGGAATTGTTCGCCTACGTACATCTTCAGCTGGATTTACTGGATTATCTTTCTTAAATGTAGATGCCCGCCTTCAGGAATTCACTTATCTCGATCAGTTTCATATTATTGAACAAATTAGTCTGATCGGGTTTTATCCAGGGGTCAGCATTGAAGCCGATGGTACCCGTCTGGCTGCTGATCAGTTTGTTATTTCAGGTAATAACATCTGGCAGACTGTAAATTTTCAACAACCATTTCAGACGCCACCACATGTGTTTTTGTTCGCTCAAACCAGTAACGGCGGTCAGCCACCGATTATCCGGGTCAGAAATGTCACAACCACAGGTTTTGAAGTTGCCATTAATGAAGAAGAACGCCTAGTTCCCAGTGGCCATATTGCAGAAACCCTGGCCTTTCTTGCTGTCGAAAATCCTGCGCAACAAGGTACCATCATGATCGACGGTCAGCCGGTCAGCTTTTCGCTGGCCAAAGTTCAGGTCAATCATAACTGGATTTCAGTGCTGGGGCGGCAGATCAGGTTACAAGAAGAGCAGTCACTGGACGCAGAAACCCAACATGTCAATGAAACTGTCGTTGTGATGCGCTTAGGTGATGCCATCTTTGCCCAGGCAGTCACCAACAACGGCGCCGATCCGTTTGTGATTCGCACCAGATAACTATGTTAAATGGAAAGTTGGCTAATGGACTCCTTTGGCCTTAGCCTCGTCCCAAATGCTATCCAGTTCAACAAGATCAGTGTCTTCCATCACGCGCCCGGTCTCTTCCAGCTTGGCTTCGATATATTGAAAACGGCGGCTGAATTTCATGCTGGCTTGGCGTAACGCAGTTTCGGCATCGACCTGACAATGCCTGGTGAGGTTGACGACGGCAAACAATAAATCACCGATCTCATCCTCGATACGGCTTTGGTCTCCCTCGGGCAACACCTCTTCAACTTCAGCCAATTCTTCCTTGATTTTGGCTAGTACCGGCTCGGCACGGCTCCAGTCAAATCCGGCATTGGACGCTCGTTGCTGGAGTTTGGTGGCATGAATTAACGCCGGGAAACCGGGCGAAACACCATCCAATCTGCTGTTGACCGATTCGGACCTGGCTTGCCGCTCGGCCGACTTGATCTGCTCCCAGGCTTGTCTGCGCTGTTCCGGTGAACTGGCGACCTGGTCACCAAAAATATACGGGTGACGCCTGATCAGTTTGTCAGACAAACCATTGGCAACCGCAGAAAAGTCAAATAAATTATCTTCACGGGCGATCTGGCAATAAAACACAACTTGTAATAGCAAATCACCAAGTTCATCCCTGATATCGTCGATATCATTGCGCTGGATAGCATCGACGACTTCGTGTGCTTCTTCCAGCGTGTGCTTGGTCAGGCTCTGAAAGTCTTGCTGCAAATCCCATTCGCAGCCATCCTGAGGATCGCGCAGCCGGGCCATAATGTCCAGCAGGCGTTGCATGGCATCCATTAGAAATCAGCGTTGAACTGTTCCTTATACGATTTGCGGAATTCTTCCATGGTGAAAGTGTGGTTTTGGGTTCCGGCTGATGCTACTTTAATCGCGCCAATCAGCGAGGCAATACGGCCAGTGGTTTCCCAATCCAGATGATTTTGCATCCCGTACAACAACCCGGCCCGGTAAGCATCCCCACAACCTGTGGGATCAACCACTTGTTTGGCCTTCACCGGCGGTATTTCAACTATACCCTGGCTGGTGTAAATATTGGAGCCTTCACTGCCACGGGTAATAATCGCGGCATCGACGTGTTGAGTCAGTTGTTGCGGAGCAAGCCCGGTTTTTTCTTCCATCAAACGTGCTTCGTAATCGTTCAACGTGACCCAGCGCGCCTGCTTGAGCATGGCCAGTAACTCTTCACCGGAAAACATCGGCATGCCCTGCCCCGGATCGAGAATAAACGGAATACCGGCATCGGCAAACTGCTTGGCATGCAACATCATGCCGTCCTTACCATCCGGCGATACAGTCCCAATCTCGATAGTCTTGTCGACAGGCACATCGTTCTGATGCGAAAACGACATGGCACCGGGATGAAATGCGGTAATCTGGTTATCATCCAGATCGGTGGTTATAAACGCCTGAGCGGTATACGCGTTCTCAATACCCCAAATCTCATCCTGATTGATCTCGCAATCCTCCAGCCACTTGGCATAAGGCGCAAAATCCTGCCCGACAGTGGCCATAATCAGAGGATCGCCACCCAGCAATTTCAGGTTGTAAGCGATATTCCCGGCGCAACCACCGAACTCACGGCGCAAATCCGGCACTAGAAACGCAACATTCAGAATATGCACT
>JAHZJL010000009.1 GCA_022600935.1 Gammaproteobacteria bacterium | reverse complement strand
GTCGCCGCAGCGTCTGGATTCAGTGTGAAGCTTTGCAATTGCTAAAATACGCTTCTCCGGAATCTCTGTTGCCGGTGTTTAGAAAACGACTTGTTAAGCCACAAACAGATGACGATATTTTTGTAAGACGAAAAGTTGTTGAAATACTTGGTCAATTGATTACATCGGAGTCGCGTCTTAAAGATTTGCTACGTCATGTCATTAATGACCCTGGCCCATCAGTGCGTCAAAAGCTTCCCCCCGCTTTAAATAACGCTGATTTGAACACGATTGAGCAATATTACCCGGTTTTGTTGTTTGAAGATGCGGCCGAGCAAGTACGGGCATCCGCATTGTTGAATCTGAAAGACTTAATGAAGCGCAACACCTGTTTAAGTCTGGCTTTATCATATCTGATTAAGAGTCTTTATAACGAAACCCAGACGTTTGTATTAAGAGTTGGATTAAAAGTCTGCCGTGACTGTCTCGCTGATCGAAATGATAAGGCAGATTATGTTAAGCAAATACTGCCTGCGCTTAAGTATTTGCATCTATATGCGGATTCACTCTCAGTCAGGCGCTGGGCGTCACAAACTCGTGAGTATCTGTTGTGCTACAGCAATGATAAAACGGTTCAAAAGATAGCAACACTGGAAAATTTTATCCAGTCAATTCCACCAGGCAAAACCAGACGAATTCCACAAGAAATTCAGTTTGACGATGATCGGGAATTTGGTCGTTTGTTAGCAGTCCTGGCGCAACAAGATTATGGGTTTGATTTCGAAAAAAGCCTGTTCGGCTCATTTCTCACTCGTGGACATGCGTTTGGTTTCAGATTATGGCGGTTTTTACACGAATTCAGACATCCTTCGCCGGATAAACGTCAGGCATTTCAACATACCCGAGGCCGATTATTCTGGGGAACCTTGCGCGTTCCATCTGGAATTCTCTCAGAGCTGGCAGAAACAAAAGTACCTGGAGAACCACTGTATGTTGAAACTGAGGACGGGTGGCGGGGATATCTTCCGCTGGTTGATGATGTTATTTCAGCCTTATCAAATGGTAAGCAGCCAACCTGGTTTTATCACAGTGAAGGCGTCACCTGTTTACAGCCACCGGGCAATTTTTTCCGGCGTTGGCAGGCAAGTTGGCGTATTAGTTACTATTTTTCAGACTACGCACGGTTACGCAATTGGAAGGAAAATAGCCAGGATTCACCGCAGTCGTATCTCAATGCATTAACCCGGCTCGGTATCGAAGTTTCATTTCAAGGGCATGATGCTTTTAATGAGCCGGCTTCAGTGGATTCGGCGGTGTTACGTTTTTTTCCGGCCACTTTTCCTGTCCCGTTTATAAACCCGGATGGCTGGCAGTCATTTAAGGATTATTTTATTTCTGTTTATGAGAATACACTGTATGAACTGTGTGTGTTTTTAGGCATTGCGATTAGTTATTTTGTTGGCCGACATATCTATTTGTACGGCAAGCTCAAACGCGCGCGAAAAAATATACCACTCGTCCTGGGTGGCTGGGGTACTCGGGGGAAATCAGGGACTGAACGTATTAAAGCTGCATTGATGAATGCGCTTGGTTATAGCATTGTTTCTAAAACCACAGGCTGTGAGGCAATGTTTCTGCATGCACATCCGTTTGGTGAGTTGCGGGAAATGTTTTTGTTTCGGCCTTATGATAAAGCAACAATTTGGGAACAACATAATTTGGTGTGTTTATCGGATAAGTTAAGTTGTGAGGTGTTTTTATGGGAATGCATGGGATTAACCCCGTCATATATCGATATTTTGCAAAGACAATGGATGAATGATGATATCGCTACGATTACCAACACCTATCCTGATCATGAGGATCTACAAGGGCCGGCCGGAGTTAATATTCCTGAAGTCATGACCCAGTTTATTCCGGAAAACTCAACACTAGTGACTAGCGAAGAGCAAATGCTACCCATTTTAAAGGCATCGGCTCAAAAAAGAGGGGCCAAGTTTCGTTCAGTGAGCTGGTTAGAATCAGGTTTGCTGGCGGATGATGTGCTCGAACGTTTTCCCTATGATGAACACCCTTTCAATATTGCATTGGTGATGGCAATGGGTGAGGAGCTTGGCGTTGATGGTGATTTTGCCTTAAAGGAAATGGCAGATCGAGTTGTTGCTGATATTGGCGTGTTAAAGACATTTCCCGTGGCACAGATGCGTAGCAGGCGTTTGGAGTTTATCAATGGAATGTCAGCCAATGAACGCTTTGGTTGTCTGGGTAACTGGCAACGTATGGGGCTGGATAAGGTCAGCATGGAGCAGGATCCCGATACCTGGATTACCATTGTCGTCAATAACAGAGCTGACCGCATTGCCCGCTCACGGGTATTCGCCAGTATTATTACCAAAGATATTAGTTTTGATCGTTGCGTGCTAATCGGCAACAATCTGACTGGCATGATTGGTTATCTCAAGGAAGCCTGGGCTGAGTGGATTGAGACAATTTCTATAGAGGCGCAAGCACAGCAGGCTGAGCAGATTCTATTGCAAATGGCGCAGCGTTTTCGAGTGCCGTATACCCAAGATCTGCTCAACAATCAATTGCAATCAATGTTACAAGCGCAGAGTCCAAGTATTGATGTTCATGCGTTAATGGAATTTATTGAGCAGCCACAACAATTTGAAAATAAACTGATCGAATCCGAGGTGACAAACGCTCAAGAGATATCTGAATTTTTTCAGAATGCCCAATCCTTGTTTCATAGTTATCAGGAATTAGTCACAAAAGTGAAGCAGTCACCCTCTGTTACTGAGAGTTTGCAGCAAGAATTC
>JAHZJL010000101.1 GCA_022600935.1 Gammaproteobacteria bacterium | reverse complement strand
TATTGCCTGGATTCAAGAAATGCCAGTACAGAGGCTTGACCGGCCTCCATCAAGTCGGGTTTGATATCGATTGCAATTGCAAGTTCACCTTGCCCTGCAGTGACCTCACCTTTGGATAACAGCTTCAATCCCAACTGGGTATGAGCCACAGCAGATTCAGGATGACGCTCGGATAAGGTTTTAAAATAGCGGATACTATCCGAAATATTGCCAAGCTGATATTCAATTTGCCCTAATAAATACAGAATTGTCGATTCGATATACCCTGATTTGATTAAAGGCAACAGTGTCGATCGCGCTGACTCCAGATGTCCTGCTTTTAACTGAGACAAACTTAACAAATGCCGACCATTGTTGGACTCAGGTTCACGAGCAACATAAACAGCCAGTTGATTGATAGCTAAATCATATTGCTTCTGCTGGAAATGGGACAATCCCGAAAAATAATACGCAGGTGTCAGTTCGGCATTGCTCAACAAAGCACCGGACAAGGCTGATTCTGCATCTTTCCAGCGTTGTTGTTTAATGGCAAGTAATCCCTTGACATAATCTGTCATGTAATAATTTTTGGCCTGTTTCTGCAAAACAGATAAATCATCGACCGCACAATCAAGGTCACTTTTACTGATACATGCAATCGCCCGTTTGGCAAAATATGGAAACTGCTTGTCCTTCTCAAGTTCGATGGCCTTAGTGTAGCTGGCAACCGCTTGGTCAAATTGCCGACTGCCTACAAACAGATCACCAAGCAAACTTCTCAATTCCACATCGGATGGCTGTTTTTCAATCAATTGCTGAATCAGGTTAATCGCTTTATCGTATTCACCGGCTGCAGACTGTAACAATGCAGTGCCTCTTAATGCCAGTCTATTATCGGGTTGCTGGGTAATCGATTGTTTGTATAAAGTATCCGCCAGTTCCGGCTTTTGCGATTCTGCAGCTGCAAAACCTTGATATGCATACACTGTTGCCAGATCTTTTGGCTGTAGATTTTGAGGAATCTGCACATCCAGAAGCTCCTGATAACGCCGTTGTTGAAATAATGCATGTGACAGTAAAGGTAACGATTTGGACTGATCGATTCCCAGGCTGACAGCCTTGGCAAGCTGTATTTCAGCATCTTTGCCTTGCCTCAGTTTCAAATAAATCTTTGCTGCAAATAAGTGAATTTCAGGATTCATAGGATTTTTTTGCAGCGCGTTTTTCACTTCAATCAAGCTGGCGCTTATCTCTCCCCGGTCATAATACGACTGGCTGGATTCAAGATATTGTTCTGCAGTTTTATCCCATGCATCGCAACTTAACAGCGATATCAAGGACAGGCAAAGAAGAATCAGGTGGAAAACTTTTATATTTTTCATTTGGGGAAATACCGAATGTCAATAAACCTCACATTCGGTATTTGAGTAGATTGTCAAACCGGGGTGTGTTTTAAACTAACATAATTTCTTTGTACAGTCAGAAATTACCTCGTTATAAAAGTTCCTGTCACTATGCCAGGAATAATGAGATTTACGACAGAACCACAATAATCAACGACTGCCTTTTTTCCACAGCATCACTTCAACTGTCTGTAGCATAATCAAAAAATCAAGAAAGATACTGTAATTTTTCAAGTAATACAGATCATACTGATGTTTGATTCTGGCATCGTCCACAGATGAACCATAGGAAAAATTCAATTGCGCCCATCCTGTCAGCCCTGGTTTAACCTGATGACGTTCGACATAGTAAGGGATCTGTTTTGACAGTTCCTCTACAAATTCCGGACGCTCAGGACGTGGCCCTACCAGACTCATTTCACCGCGCAAAACATTGACCAACTGGGGTAATTCATCAAGCCGGTATTTACGTAAGATATTGCCCAGTGCAGTTATGCGATTATCGTTTTGTATTGCCCATTGAGCTTGACCACCTTGTTCTGCATTTGGCAGCATGGAACGAAATTTCAGAATCTCAAATTCCTGGCCTGCAAGTCCAACCCGGGTTTGGCGGTATAAAATTGATCCTTTTCCGCGACTTTCCAGTGCAATCGCCAAAGCAATCAATATCATAACTGGCAGAAAAAGAATTAACAGTACGGAACTTGCAAGCAGATCAATCAACCGTTTAATGGTTCGAATAAAATTATCCAAACGAAAACCGTCCGAGAAATACAGCCAGCTTGGTCGTACCATATCAATACGGATTTCCCCTCTGTGTTTTTCAAAAAAAGTCAGGGAATCTATAATACCGAATCCTTCCATTTTACAGGCAAGAATATCATCGACCGGTATTTGCGATCGTTCATCATCGTAAGCAATCACCACCTCATCAATATCAAACTGTTCTGCCAGCTTTGGCAGTGAATTATTGACTGTGATAATCCGTTGCTGATCAATCAGTGGATTTTCCGTTGCCGATGCAATATAACCGATCACTTTAAATCCTGCATGATGGTTGGACTTGGAATACTCCTCGATTTCCCACGCTTTCTCCCCTGCGCCCAGGACTAGTAAACGACGTTGAATTGCTTCCGTATCGACATAGCTTGAAAATACATATCGAACAAGGGTGACTCCCAATGCGGAATACAGTATTGTGCCCAGCAATACACCACGACCCAGGAACAATCCAGGAAAACTGTAAAACACAACAGCCATAATTAAACTGGCCAGCACGAACACAATCAGCATTCGCAATATCTGGGCAGAATAATTCTGGCTCAGGGACCGTTGATATAATCCCAGTGAAGCTGCTGTGGCCAGCATGACCACTGCATAAATAACAGAAGTAATTTTCAGTTCGAAGACATTATTCCAGCCCAGATGCATTCCCAACCTGACCCAGTAGGCAACTGGTATTGCTGTTAGATAAACCAGGCCCTCAAATAAAATTAATATCAGATAGGCACTTGAAATATAATGGCGAAATAAGCGAATCATGATGAAACTCTTGTCTTTGTCTTTCGGTAATGTTCAATCAGTCACAATGCGGATTTACAGGCTGCATCAATAAGATTTCCGGGACTCTTTGTGTCATCCAATCTCATTTGGTCCACTGCAAAACGTGCCAGGCAACTATTTGAAGGATCCGGGATGTCCGCCTCCTGGTGCCAAGCAAGGTAAACCCTTAAAGTGACTGTGCTATATTAATGTGTTAATGAATATCCGTTCTCGGTGAGCAACAAGTCCAGAATAGTCACTGTTTGTTTCTGTTGATATGCTTTGATGTACACAATCAATTCACGTACACCGAAGCGAAAAGCCGCTTATTCTGGCAGAATTATTTTATGAATTTTGTAAGCAATTGTGACTTTTTATGGTTTTCAGTCAAGTTTGATTCCCCTTATTTTTATATCAATGTATAACAAAACCCGCATCGCATAAATTTTACTCGTTGATTAAAAACCCAATCTTATAGACAGGCAACTCAGATCCTGAAAGACAATAATAAACCTTTTCATTACCACGGTCAGGTTGCCAAATCACGAGACTTTTGTATCTTATTTTATATTAAAAAATATCAATATATTTTACATTCTTTTCTTTAAAGCTGTTGTTATACCTGACTCAGAAAAATCCAGCTTTACATTGACGGATTAAATTTTTTTTTACACTGTACTGCTTATTAGTTAAACATTTAAACCTGTACACACACTTAATAGCATTCGACAAACATACGCCGAGACCAATAATTGACTGAACGATATAACCCTTGTAAAGCATTCGCCTGTCTTTAACGGACTTCATTCATCATTGGTATTTTTCAACTATCAACTATTGAAAGACTATGCCCTCTTTGTTACACAATTTGTTACTGACTTCAGCTACGGAAAGTCCCGATGCTCTGGCATTAATCCATAAGAAAAATCAGTACAGTTACTCTAAATTTACTAACCTTGTCGAGCAACATGCTTCAGCTTTAATCAGCTGCGGATTGTCACGCCAGGACAGGGTCGCCGTCTATTTACCCAAACAACCTGAAACTGCCAGTATGTTGTTCGCTATCACCATGGCCGGTGGTGTATTCGTTCCTGTTAACCCAGCTCTCAGATCTGCCCAGGTCAGTCATATTCTGAATGATTGTGATGTCCGCATCTTGATCACTTCTGCCAGCAGATTGACTTCACTTGCCAACGTATTGAATGAATGTCCTCATTTACACACAATTATTGTAGTCGATGATGTCGAACTGGGTCATACAGACTATCCGGTAACGCTGTTATCCTGGTCACAATTTACTGAGCGAGCGAGTATTGTTCAATATCCGCATCTTATTGATACCGATATGGCAGCCATTCTGTATACATCAGGCAGCACTGGCAAACCTAAAGGTGTTGTGCTGTCTCATTTAAACATGGTGACAGGCGCAGACAGTGTTGCGCAATACCTGAACAACACGTCGTCTGACCGATTGCTGGCTGCATTACCATTCAGTTTTGATTATGGACTCAGTCAACTGACCACAGCCATTCTCAGTGGTGCCTGCTGTGTTCTGATGGAATACCTGCTACCAAGAGACGTGATCCGCGCTCTGGTCACACACCGCATTACCGGGTTGGCGGCTGTACCTCCGTTATGGATTCAACTGGCAAACCTGGAATGGCCTGAATCGATTAACGAACACTTACGATATTTCACTAATTCCGGCGGAAAAATGCCGCGCGCGACATTAAATACACTTAGACAACATGTGCCTGACGCAAAACCATTTTTAATGTACGGACTCACTGAAGCATTCCGGTCCACCTTCTTACCGCCCGACCTGGTTGATCAGCACCCTGATTCAATCGGCAAAGCCATCCCCAATGCAGAAGTCATGGTGGTTCGCAAAGACGGAACTCCTTGCGAACCGGAAGAACCAGGAGAGCTGGTACATCGTGGCTCACTGGTGGCCTTGGGCTACTGGAACGATACTGAAAAAACAGCTCAGCGCTTCAAGCCTTGCCCGAACCAGACATCTGGCTTACCAATTACCGAAATAGCCGTCTGGTCGGGTGATACGGTCAAACTGGATAAGAACGGTCTTTTGTACTTTGTCGGACGGGATGATGAAATGATTAAGACCTCCGGGTACCGAGTCAGTCCCACTGAAGTTGAAGAGATGATTTATACCAGTGGACTGGTCAAAGAAGCTGTGGTACTGGGCATTACTCACCATTCTCTGGGGCAGGCTATTGTCGTTGTCGCGGTCAGTGCTGAACAGCAAAATACTGAACCAGAGCACGTCTTGAACTACTGCAGAACTGAACTACCGACATTCATGGTTCCATCTAAAGTCCTGATATACGATGAACTGCCGCGCAATCCGAATGGCAAAATTGACCGCAACACGTTGAAAGATAATCTTTCTGATATTTTTGAGCACCAACAGACATGACCAGAACCTCACCCCAACATGCCCCCATGACCCAATACAGGACCGAAGACAACTGCCTGGTTATTGGTGACATGCCTTTAGATATCCTGGCTCACAGAATTGGTCAAACACCTTTTTACGCCTATGACAGAAACCTGATCAGCCAGCGTATCTCAACCTTACGCAACAAATTGCCTGATCAATTGCATATACATTATGCAATGAAAGCGAATCCAATGCCTGCCGTGGTTCAGCATCTGGCTGGAATCGTCGATGGATTTGACCTGGCCTCTCACCAGGAAATGCTGGTTGCACTGGATACAACCATGTCGACTGACCAAATCAGCATGGCGGGACCAGGCAAAAGACCACAGGAACTGGCTGCAGCTATTGCAGCCGGTATCACTGTCAATGCTGAATCTTTCAATGAAATTGAGCAATTGGCGATACAATCCGATCGAGTCGGGCTACCTGCCAATGTTGCGGTACGGATTAATCCGGCATTTGAACTAAAATCATCAGGCATGAAAATGGGTGGCGGTCCCAAGCAATTTGGTATTGATGAAGAATCTGTCCCCGATGCATTGCGAACAATCAAACAACTTGGTTTGAATTTCATCGGATTCCATATTTACAGTGGTTCACAGAATTTGAATGCCGCCTCTATCGCCGAAACCCAGTCGCAAGCAGTCGATCTGGCAATCCGACTACAAGTGGATTGTCCTGAGCCCATTACCAAACTCAACATTGGTGGTGGATTTGGTATTCCTTATTTCCCTGGAGAAAAACCACTTGATCTCGACCAGGTTGGTGAATCCATGGCAACGCTTTGTGAACGTGTCAGTGCTGAATTGGGTAAAACCAATCTGATTATTGAATTAGGGCGCTACATAGTCGGTGAAGCTGGAATATACGTGTGTAAAATTGTCGATCGTAAACTATCCCGAGGCCAGGTGTTTCTGGTGACCGACGGTGGCCTTAACCATCATTTGGCAGCATCCGGAAATTTTGGACAGATTATCCGTAAAAACTACCCGGTAACCATTGGTAATAAAATCTCTGCTGATCAATTGGAAACTGCCAGCGTCGTCGGGCCATTGTGTACACCTTTGGACTTGCTTGCCGATAAAATGCAACTCCCTGTCGCTGATATAGGTGATCTGGTTGTCGTGTTCCAGTCTGGTGCTTATGGATTAACGGCTAGTCCAGGGTTGTTTCTGAGTCAGCCAGAAGCAGTTGAAGTACTTGTCTGACATACGAGGCAGTCTGGTAAAAAGATATCCGCTTCAAAGTCCTTGAAATCGAGATGTTTTTCAGTATGTGTCGTTAAACAGCACAACTATTCATCTCGAAACTTCCAGAGAATCTACTTGATTCAAGCTCTTATCGCCTGGACAGTTTTTATCTGACGTCTTCTACAATTCCTGGCCTCTTTTTGAGAAGCCAGGAGTTGCATGTACAATCTGAATCTTCAATAGATCTGTTGTTATTGCTTGAATTGTCCTTGTTGAATTATCCAGCCTGGGTTAGTTGAAGCTCCATCAGTCTGATACGCTCCAATATCGATGACTCCATTACGCGCACTGCCATTGAAATCGTCCGCCGGCGCGTACTGTGAAGCACCCTGCCCGATCAGCGCCTGTGCTCCGGGTTGCAACCAGAAATTCATAGACCCTGGATCCTGAAAAATATCAGGCAGGTTATTATTGACGATGAGACCCGAATGCGACTGTTCACAGGAAATCGGCCCCTTGATCATATTTTGCGAAAACGTTCCTCTCAGGAATGTTCGACAATCCACCGCATAACTGCCATTGGAATGCACGATATTATTCGCGAATACAGCATTCTCCGGATCATCCCAGTTTAATCGTGTACCAATCGTCGCCTGGGCAACAGTATTGTTCACAATGTTGACGTCATTGACAGGGATATTGAGGTAAGGTCCGCCGTTGAATTGCGGATTCGAGGCCAGCCCGGTATGTACGTTAAATACGATATTGTTTCGCACAACAGCATGCGAAATCGCTTCGATACCAACATCGAATAACGAGACATTACCCCAGACCACATTCCCTTCCACGATATTGTCATTCCATGAATCAGTATCCGGATCATCCGCCCAGCCCCAAACAAGTATGCCTCCATAACCACCATAGCTTCGACTACCCATGTTATAGACAACATTGTTACGAATCACGTTGTCATGGCTTCTGGTTTTCATCTCAATACCATCGCCTTGCTCTGCCAATGGCGACACATCATGAATCAGGTTATTTTCTATCACTGAATCACTGAGACTGCATGTTCCCCGATGACAACCCAGATACATTCCCTCACCCGTTGCGATACCTGCCAAAGAACCATATTGATCAAGACGCTGATGGCCCGTATCGTGAATATGGTTATTACGAATGATCACATGATCTGCATCGGTTGCAACTCTGACACCGATCGAAACATGATGAATATGCAGATCCTCCAATGTAATATGGGAAACATGCTCACCCAGCAATTTGACTCCGTCTTCATGATTTCCGTTGGTTATCTCCAGACCTTTTATCGTGATATGAGAAGCCCGGCCTCCAATACTGAAGGTGTTTTGCCTGACACGTGTCAGCGTGCTGATTACAGGGCGCTCTTCACCTTCAGCAGCCTTGATAATCACCGGTGCTTCAGGTGTTCCCTGAGCAGTAATCTGAACAAACTTGTCAATAAAATGCTCTCCTTGATGAATAATCAAGGTATCTCCCGGGATCAATTCATACAATGCATCAGCTATATTGCCTTGTGGGTACAAATGTTTAACTGTATTCTCTTGAAAGGGGTTGTCCAGCGCAGGGTCTTCATCCTGTACTGGCAAAACTGATCCAGGTACCTGACTGTTTTTATAAAATCTTGCCGGCAATCTGAAAAAATACACATTGGCCTGTTGTTGGTTTTTGATGATAGAAAATCCATCATCCTTCAGAGCAACCCTGTTCACAAGCATCATCACTTTTTTATCCGGGACATATCGCATGCGGCCAAATGTTCCCATAATTGCGGCTCTGCCAGGATCATCACCTTCCAACAACACTTTTTCCCATGTTGGTGGATTGCTTTCCATATCGAGAACATAGACTGAACGACCACCACTCCAGGCAACGAATACATCCGCATCAGGCTCATAAATCAGCCCAGGTGCATCTGTATATTGAATCTCATTGTCTCCAACTGTAACCAAGTCGTAATAAGTCGCTCTTTTGCTCAAGCCGACACTGCGTAAGTCATAATAGGAAGGTGTTATTGGGTAATCTGGAGAACCTCCGATAACAACCAATTTTTTATGCTCCCAATCATATGCTGCTGTACTATGCACATTGGTATTGCTGACATTTCCATCATCAGTTAATAATGACCATTGATCTGTTCTTGGGTTATATTGCTTTAAACGCCTGTTTCCGTGCGCATAGATAGTCCCGTTAGTTGGATCATAGACTGAAAAAACATCCAATCCATTTAAGACAAAATGCGGTCTAGCGTTGATGTCAGGATTTGCATCAGGCTTCGAATTATTCCAGCGTGTATGTTCTGTCCAGTTCAACTGTGCTGTATCAAACATCCAGACAGCAGATGAAACAAATCCACCTTGCCAGACTGATCCGCTGTAAGACCATAATGTCCCTTGCTCGCCCAAATCCGGTATATATTCAATCGTATCCAGTGTATGTCTTGCAGCTGGCGCCAATTTACCGGGTTCACTTGGCGACTTGATCAAATATTCTACAGAGCCCACTGATGGACAATAATTGGTTCCACGCATATCGCAATGCTCCGGAAGCGGACTCGGCAAGTTCAAACGTTCCCAACCTGGATTAGGGCCTTCAAGATTAAAAGCATAAACTTCATTCCCTGCGTAGTCAGCGTGACCTCCACCCCAGACAATCATTCGATTTCTTTGGCTATCGAATGCTGCTCCGTTTTCAGCATTGATGGCTCCGGCACAATAAAAATTCCATTTATAATTAGGCGCTGCCAGATACGCATTTGCATCATCTATATCAGTCGCAGACGGACAAGATCGAATAAAATCCAGCTGTGACCCCGGAACCGCCTTAATCTCACCAGGACCAACCCTGTTAATAATTCGAGTGACATAATTATTTGAATTTGATATATCATCTGGCTCATCAACAGGATTCTGAGGAGGTTGTTCATCATTTACCGGCGTTCTTGTTGGAACTGGAGAGGGCCGAGTTGTTGGAATATCCTGAACTGGAATAACTGGATCAGGCGATGCTATAGGCAAAGGAGCCGGAATTGGCGTCGGTTGTGGTGAATCTCCCGGATTAGGTCTGACCGGAACTGGTGAAGGACGTGTATCAGTAGGATTGGTATTGATTGCATTGACATTGGTTGGCTTCTCAACCAGACCAAAATCAATATTTTTAATCTTATACGCATGACCATTTGTGATGTAAATCGGTGTACATCCACTTTCAGGTTGCCCATCGTTGTCAAATTCTTCATGGTTAACCGCTCGAAATAAGGTAAACCTGTATGTCACAGGTAATGAACCATCTCCAAGGCAAACGATATAGTTAGAAAAAGGTAATCCTGAAAATTCATATTCACCATTGTTATCTGCAATTGTTTCGCTCAATTTGTTATTAAATTCGTCATACAAAGTGACAAGCTGCTGGCCAATTGAGGGTTCTTGAATATCTTTCCATCCATCACCGTCACTATCCAGCCATATACGACCTGCAAGTGAACTGACAGCACCATTTTCTCTCAAAAAATCGTCTGTTTGTTGTAAATCAATCGGGTTTTGATTTTCTAAGGTATCGGCGGCTTCTCGATGACTTTTTGAAATAAAATGGCTTGCCTGTTCTGAGTTGATCAGACCAATATCCAAGTTCTCAGTATCAACACTCATCAATTGTGTATTGATTAACCCTGTGCACCCGGTTTCCGGATTGAGATCGTTATTGTTGGAAACATTGTTACCGCCCTGATACCAGGTAACGCCATATCCGAAAAAAGTGTCTGATTCAAGGCAGATCAAATAATTTGAATCTGTCAGATTCTCAAACTGATAGTTCCCCTGATGATGACTGGTCTGTTGACTCACCAAAGTCATATCTTCGGAAAATAACGATACATTGATATTGGATATCCCCGGTTCTGTGTCATTCTCTATGCCATCTTCATTAACATCCAACCAAATTCTTCCGGCCAACATCTGAGCTGAAACCACTTGGCTGATGATAGACATCAATCCTAATGTAATGACAAAACAGCATTTTTTAATTAACTCCACCATAGTTTTAATTCCACATCCTTATTAATCATTTCTGTACGCTCCCATAGTCAGTTGGGCATATCTCCACCTTATAAAACTGAATGAAAGCTGAATGTCAGAACACATAAGCATGATCGAGTTCCGAATCCAAAAGTAAAGAAAGTGTAAAATTCCCCAATCCTGTATTTCAAATTATTTTAGTATTGATAATTGCTTAACAAGTTTAATTAACATACGATACATATTTAGTCAAGTAACATTATTTTTTTCAAGTAATTAAAAAGGGTTTCTCAATAGAGATTTTTATTTTCTTCAGCTTTGCTGCATCACCAAAAAAAAAATTTCGTCTATTCTTAGAAACATAACCCGAATTCAGGGCAAAAATATTTAGAATGCAGTGTGGAATGTATTGGATACAGTTCATACTCTTTATTTTTAAAGAAATAAGCCGGGAATCATTTAAAACAAGTGATTTACACTCAACTCCTGCCTTGCAAGGATCATCATTTTGAAATCATTGAGCTGGTTTTTTTCAAAACCATACGAAGCATTAGTTGTATCGAAACAGAAAACGAGCAATGTTTTCTGACAGTCAAGTTCTTAAGTAATTGAAAAATTTGCCGACTAAACGGTATGTATTATATTTGTTAACTATCCGCTGTAAGAGGGATCATTTTCATGAGTCGCTGGAGAGCATCTTTTACCCATTTATTAATTTGTGTAGTTGTAGCCTTAACTGTCTTATCAATAATGCTTTTTGCATGGTTCCCGCCACCATACTTTTCTGCACAGGGTGGAAAGGACCTGTTTTATTTGATTATCAGCATCGATATCGTACTTGGCCCTTTGATCACTCTGATAATTTATAAACATGGAAAAAAAGGGCTCAAATTCGACCTGGCCGTGATAGCACTGCTACAGTTGAGTGCGTTAGCCTATGGCATATACTCAATCTCCAAAGCGCGCCCGGTTTATATGGTCTATTCAGTAGATCGATTTGAATTGATCAACGCCAGAGACATCGACCCTGCTCATCTCAAGCAAGCCAAATTCGAAGAATTTAAATCATTACCTGTCACAGGTCCCCAGTTAATCGCCGCCCAACTTCCAGATGATGTGCAGGAAAGCAATCAAATAATATTTTCTATCATGGAGGGAGGACCGGATATTTCGGCATTACCAAAATATTATGTCCCGTATAACAGTCAAAAACAGAACTTGATCAAACACCTGAAACCACTATCCCGTATCAAGGCAAGCGCCAGACAAGCTAATATTGATGTCAACGAAATTATCAAGTTAGCTGGAATAAAAGAAGATAAACTCGGTTATCTCCCAATTGATACTGCGAAAGAAGATTTAACTGCTATCGTCAGTCGGGATTCCGGGGAAATTGTCGAAATCATAGCGGTCGACCCCTGGGTATAACAAAATGCGTCTATTAATCAAAACAATATAAGCATCTGCGCCAGGTAAAGCGTTTTGCTCTGCAGCTTTCATACGAATGCATTTATTAACTATCAGTCCGTTGATGGTATTGATAGCGTGCATTCAGTTAGCCGAAACAGACTGCAAATATCAGTTCCAGCTGTGGACTTTGAACAATTTTATTTGAATTCATTCGGCTAACAAATCAGCTCAAACAGGTTTGTAACAGCACATCGAATGTCAAATAGATGACACAATGACATCATAATTCCTGACCTGACTGTCTCCAATCTGCTCAAAAAAACCTTGAGCCAAATCCAATTGAACATCCAGGCGTTCACAAACTTTAAAACGGCAAGGCTTGATCTCATTTAAACGTCTTAAAATTTCGATTGGATCAACTCCGGTTCTCTTTGCAACTTTTGGATGCGCCTCTATATCAACAACAAATTGACTTGAATTTTCAAGAGTTTTCACTGCCCCTTCAATTGCATCTTTTTCGGCACCTTCGACATCGAGTTTCAAAACCACAGGTC
>JAHZJL010000100.1 GCA_022600935.1 Gammaproteobacteria bacterium | reverse complement strand
CGACCAGAGATGTTGCATCGCTTCCTGCAGATGCAGCGGAAAATTCAATGTACGCATCAGTGATTGTCGCGCCTTGTGGAACACCGACGTCTTCAAATCTCAATCCAACTAATTGCTCCTCTGGACCACTGCCGGAGCCGCTTCCACCGGTAGAATAGTTAATTCTTAACAATGGCTGTAGACCATTACCATTATTCCAGGATTCGACTGTCCGTTCGCCACTTCCGGTAATGATAAATGCCATTGCATTTCCGGAATTCCAGCCTGATTGACCTTTAACTTCATTAATGATTGAAGTTAAATCGGGTGTTATCAGTTTAGATCCAACAGATAAGGCTGGCACAGAATTCCAGTTAACAACACTGTTGGTTGAATCGGTTAAACGGTTGCTGACATTAAAAGCAGTGCCGTTAAAACTGGACGGGTTCAAGACTTTCTGGCCGACGATGGATAAATTTGTCGCACCACTGTTATATTCATCAATAGTAAATTCAATTTCAGCACTGGTTATTGTTGCACCAGGCGGTATCACCACATTTAGAAAGCGCAGCCCGATGGTCTGGTCACCACGACTACCATCCTTGACCAGCTCCAGGTCACTACTGGTTCTGTACATATCACCGTCTTCTTCTTCTTCAACGGCATCATTTTGAGAAGCAATCTGGATTTCAAGGGTTGTATTCGTACTACCTGTATTTACCGGTTTGTCCACCATGCTGAGTTTTGCCGAGGTTAAATCAACACTTGCATCAGTAACAAACTCCTGAGCATCGTCTTCATTATGTTTGATTCTGGAAAACACCAGAGATAATGGGCTATTGCTTGATGTTCCTTCAATTTCCTCACTGGATGCATTGAGATCAGCAACAGGATATAAAACCGGGCCACCTTCTCTATGGAAACGCATCAATCCCATGTTGACATTATTGGCATTATCCAGAATGGTATGAAGTGCAGTTTTCATACGATCCAGCCGGGTTATGCCGGTGTTATCTTGATTAGTCATACTGCTCGATGTGTCCAGAACCAGCAAAACATTGGGCCTGACCACGCCATTGCTGCTGGATGCACCGCCAAAATAAATTTCAGTATCCTCTGCCATTGCAGAAGAACACAATAAAAGCGATACCACACTCAGTGTGGTCAAACTGGATAAGGCGAGATTTTTAAGATGGATCCTTGTCATTTTATACATCATCTGTTCAACCACTTTATATTTTGGGGTAAACCTGGAAAATTCCTTGGTGTATGGTGATATTAGCGCTACTGGATTCTGTCAAACCCTGGCAGCGGTGTTCGTTATGCGCAACCTGAAATTTGGTTGCGCTATACCCAGTTCCCCTGGGAGGTATACTTCTACCTGTGAACCTCTCCCTGACTCTGTAACCTGCCCGATTGTTGATCGAATTACTGACCATATATTGCTCACTGCCGCTGAATAAATCAGACAGTGTGCGATTGAAAGTAAAAATATCCTTATCTTTCAAAATTCGATTGGTGCAACTATCGGCGGCCTGAAATGCCGACTGTTGCAAGCCGGACTGGCCGGCTATTCTTTCCTGCAAGATGCTGGTCTTGGCACTGGAAATACCGATTAAAGTGAGTACCAGCAGAAATAACAGACTGATGACCAAAGCCACGCCGTGTTGGTTTTTTTGCTTTGTGAACTTGTTTGCATACATCATCAGATACGCTCTCTTAGCTGGATGGTCGTTGAATAAACCCGACGTAAATATTTGTCATTTGCCGACATGTCTGCTGCAGCTGTGGTTGTCCCTGCAAATGTATAACCTGTTGGTTCAATCGCCAAATTATTGGGCATTGAGCGCATTAACAGATTGATACGGACACTGTTGACCTCTTCCCAATTCGATACAGCCGAAGCTGCTTGATAGATCACATTGTCATTCGTACCTGTGGTTCTAGTTCCGTACAAAATCGACATATCTTCCACGCCTTCTATCAAGGCTGTATTGCTGTACCCGCTTGATCCATCCAGCTCATGACGTCTGAGGATGGGTGTGCCCACGGCATTTTCACTGATAAAGTAATCTGCAGAGTTCAGTCGCATGACTCTGGCAATACCGGTATTGCCAGTATTGACATTACTGTAGTTGCGACTGAGTGTGCCATCGGTTGTCGTTAACGTGGTGGTTCCGCTGCCAGATGAAATTGAATTACTCTTGAAAATTTCAGCACCGCCGCAATCGCTGATCACAAAATAATCGCCGGCTTTCATGGGGCAAGCGCGTTCTCCAACCAATGTAATTGTGCTGCCTCCGGCATTGACAGCGGCATTTAAATTCTGACTGCAACTGCTGGCACGAGTCACAGTCAGCACATCGGTATTGGCCTTGACCGCATGAGATGATGTCAGCCGTGTCGCAGGCAGAGTCGGTGTCCATGATGAACCATCGAAGCTGTGCCCGGTCAACACTGTATCCAGAGTGAAATCCGGAACACCACTGGTTAAATAAGTCAGTGGTTCAGTGGCTTTGAGATTCGCACAGCCCTGGTAACCCGCCATGCGAACATCCTGAGCCAGCACATCGATAGCGGCCTTGCCGTTTTCCTGCAACTGTGACAAACCGTCTTGCATTAAAAAGGTTTGTTTATTACTGATATAAATCTCGACAACACCAGTCATCAATACTGAACTGATGACCAGACCAACCAGAATTTCCACAATGGAAAATCCGTTGTGTTGTAAATGACCGTTTATTTGTTTACGCGTTTGATTCATGGTTGAAATGTGATCATTAAAGGAAAATCGCGCTGATTATCAGGGTCGGAACTGACATTACTGATCGCTCCGCTACTGTCCCTGTCCCACCAGACCTTGATAACGAAGATATCTCCAGTACCGTCACATGCCGGAGCTGTCGGTGTGTCATCACGTGTTGGCGTACTGTCGCGACAGACAACGCCACGACCCAGCGGCAATCTGTCTGCCAGTTCTGCAGACCATTGATACATATCAAGCTGGGCTTGTTGCAGAGCACTGCAAGGAGATGACTTCGTGCAGGTATGGTTGACACCGGATACATTGTGATAAGAATCTTGTTCAACCGGAAACGGATTGGACTGCATGCGCTCGACCATGTCATACGCAAGAAGATTCGATAACCGGGTGTGATTGGCAGTCTGGGTATTCTGTAAACCGCTCATCTGCAGAACGGTTAAACCGAGCAATCCTATACCCAGAATCACCACGGAGACCATGATCTCAACAAGCGTAAACCCACGCTGTGCAGTATTCGAAATTGAAAAGTTGTTATTCAGAATCATGTTTTATCGTTAACTTGGTGAGCAGGTTGTAATATCTGTTCCAGCAATATCTTCCGGGATACGATCATTATCACTATCTCGTCCGGCTCTGGCTCTTCCCGCAATATTGATGAATACAGCTCCGGAATCCTGCAAATCATTGTTATGGCAAATCACAAACGACCCCGATGTTTTACGATTGAAGGAATCCGTAATATGACCGGCTGGGTGATAAGTCAGAACACTGGCAAACTCGCTGGATCTTAATGAGTAATCAGTTGCCAAAGCTGGCGCTACACCGAGAATTTCCTCATCGGTATCCAGACTTCCGTTTCCATCTGTTGATTCTGCTGGATCAGCATCCATATCATCGTCCAGAAATGTGATCCATCCTTGCTCCCATTTAACCCCGGACCCGCCACATGTGCTTCCGTCATCACTTTTACACATTGAAACTGGGCGACCCCTGGTGACAGCTTCGCTGCGTGCAACATTTAAACTGTGCAGCAATTGGTTAATCTGTGACGCTCGATGATTGACTTGAATCGTTTGCCTGAATGACGGAACCCCGACAGTAATCACAATCGATGCAATTGCAATCGTCATGATTAATTCGATCAGTGTAAATCCGGTATGAATTTGTTTAATTGTTTTCATACAACAAGCATAGCTATCCATTAACGTTTTAATAGTAAAATCGGAACAAATTCCGATTTCTTTAGGGATTCAGTGACCAGTGGTCAAGATTCACCGATAAACGTCAATTTTCAGTTTGAATTGAGATGCAAAGTTACAAGAGGGGACAGCTGTTGGACAGCCGGGAAGATTCGGTCAAAACCGAATCAGAACAGATTCTGAGCAGACTAAGTGGAGTTGCTATCGTAACTATAGCTGAAGATTTTCAGGCTGCAACACTCACCAGGTTGTCATGAAAAGTCTGGCAGCGGCGATACAATGTCAATACTTCGGGGACGCTGTGGAAGGACTGGACCATGGTTTCAAAGCGGCTGCCTTTAGCCAGCAGCAGAGGGAGTTCAATGTTTAACTGCGTGACGTGGACGCCATGCTTGCGCGCAACAACCAGATAATACAGGTAATGAACCGCGCGAATCGCCAGTTTGGTGTCATTGCTTGATTCCTGAATGGGAACCAGTAGCGCATATTGAAGGGCTTTTGAGCGTTCATCCAGAATCCAGCGGCTGTTTTTGCGACTGCAAATCATCGGTAACGCCTTTTCTGTCATGTCATCACTGAAATCCAGCCCCACCCAGCCATTTTCTGGCAATCTGGTCAGGTATTTGCTGGAAAATGCAGTTTGATAACACCATGCCAGGCTCGATAATACCGGATCGTCCAGAATTGCATTGTCAGGGTTGGAATATTTTTCAAAATGCGGGCACAGCGCCCTGCGGATTTCACTCACGCAAAAATCAAATTCGTTGTTTGACAATACCCGGTAACCCAGCCCGGCAAACAAAACCAGACGCGGCAGCATTTCAAATCGGGGTGCTGACTCCAGTAACAATGCCAGCGCAGGTACATCCAGCGCGACATGCGTCCAACTGATAAATGCAATGACATTACCGCTGATATAGGTATTGTGATTTTTCTGCCAGGCTGTTAATAACTGATTGATACATCCCTCTGTTATTGACTGATCCGGGAACGCTTCACCGGCCAGTTTGTAAATTCTGGAATGGTAAGCGGTATATCCGAGCTCTTCAAAATGGTGAGTTAATACACAGGTGACCAGATATTGCGCCAGTAAATACTCTTGCCAGCTGCGATGACTGAAACGAAAACGGTTGGCGCCTGTCGGTACAAATAAAGTATGCTCCAACAACAGCTTACAGGTCTCGACGTTTTCCACCAGACTGAATCCAGTAAGCATTTGCTCATGCAGATCGCTTAACTGTTCTGTGTAAAATTCTGCATCGTTTTGTTTAACAGTTTCAAAATAGCTTTGCCAGCGTTGTATGGTCTCGAAGGCTTCACTGGATAGCAAATCGACACTGACCTCGCCTCGGGAACGATAGAAAAACAGCCATGCAACCAGTACCAAGGCATGGGTTAAATGATCTATGGTAATACGTTGCTTGTCTGCAGTCTGAATTGTCGTCAGATTACCACGCACCAGGATTGTTCGGATAGTCTGGCACATGATCGAGG
Source organism: Gammaproteobacteria bacterium (assembly GCA_022600935.1). GTDB lineage: Bacteria > Pseudomonadota > Gammaproteobacteria > Methylococcales > DRLZ01 > DRLZ01. The sequence goes on along the minus strand of JAHZJL010000100.1, from coordinate 2,563 downwards.
CCTGGGTTGCCTCGCCACGCTGAAAACGGCATTCTGCACATGGCTCATAATTGGCAAGGATCAATGGTGTCAGAATAACATCGAGCAGATCCGGGTCTTCTACAGTGTCAATCCAGTCCTGAGTAGCGGGATACAGGGTTTTGGCCTGTGATCGGGTCAGTCTCAAGACTTCAAATATGTCTGCGGGATCCTTGACAATGTGTTGAATTCCGTAAAAACTGCTGCGTGCGCAGACAAGCAATGTAAAACGGGGGTTGTCCCGATAGCGCTCACAGGCATCTTGCAGCATTTCAACCATACTGGTGATGCCGACATTGGGGTAATTAATGATAAAATCAATCAATCCATCAATACAGATTGTCACTGCCTGATGACGGAACAATTGTTCCAGCTCTGGTTCACTGAAATACAGATCCGGGTATAAATCGTGAGACCAGTGCAACCACCATTTCCATAACCTATCCCAATTCAAAACATCATCGGAGTGATGCAAAGTCACCTGTTGCAATGGAATAAACAAAGGCAGTGGAGTGGCTTTGGCAGGTTCAGCCAGATACTGTTTACCGGCACGCCAGGCGATCGAACGCAACACAATCGATTTACCGACACCTGCCGGACCGGTGATCAGTAATTTTCTGGGTTGGTCGCTATCGCGCTGTATGGAATTCAAGACCAGATCAGAGATGTCTTCCTGAGCCCCAAAATTTACGGTTGCCACAATCGGTTCCGGGGTTTGTTCGGTGTTGCTCACATTGGATTTAAGCAAGTGGCTGGTTCCTGCCATGTGATTGATGGCACTGATGCGCAGCAAGGTCTGGTGTGCGATGGTCAATCCCAACTTGTCATTATATTTTTTTACGATATCGGCAATAATGGTGACTATCGGTCCACTGGGCCGATTAGGTACTTTGACAGAGCCGTGCGTACCCCGGACATATAACGGTTGCCGACCCTTGTGTTCCTTGAATCGCGCAACGGCCAGATCAGATTTGGCAAAAATATCATGAACAATCGGGTATACCACATCCAGCTCAATTGCTTCCGACTGAACCGAAAAGAAATGTTGATCAAGCTCGAGTAAAACCGGGTTTTTGGTGCGGACCAGACCTATTAACTCATTTTTACCCAAATCACTCCCGCCCTGGGTCAGAAAGCGAATCAATCCGAGTACCGGAGCCATCACCAGATAAAAAATACGATAGGCGATTGCCCCGCCAATACTGGAAAACCGGGTACCTCCATGATGCGGAACCGCGATATTGATGACTCGGCGGGTTCGATACCACAGGGATTTGGGAATTTCATTATGCTTTATGTGATCACTTAATGACTTTACATCCAGCCAGGATTGACACAGCATTTGCTTGACCACCAGGCCACCGGAGCTGTGGGTGACAAACAACAAATGCTGGTAGTCTTTAAACTCGGTTTTCAGCCAGGTGCTCAAATCCTCTACAGCTTGATCCAGGTTGCTGCGCTGTAAAAGTTTTGCAGGATAAGCGAAAGACACCACATCCAGATCAACACCTGCATTTTCCAACACCCATTGCGGCATCTGTCGCCAGGTTTTTTGGGCATCACCAAACAAACCATGGACAAAAATAATCAGGGTCGACGATTGATTGAGAGGATGGGACTGACCGCTGATGTGGACCAGACCATAGCGGCTTTTAGCGTTCCAGAATGCGCTATCAAACTGTTTTGAATGCGATAATGACGACTTCATTGAATCCTCCGCACTCTATGTATAATGTTGGCAAGTCACATGTTTTCTGGACAAACCATCAACATTTCCGGGAAAGACCCGAAAATGAATGATACCAATGAAAATACTCGTTATTTCGAACAAAAATATGTCGCATTGTTAAAGCGGATTTTCAATGATGTCGGATGTTTTTTCTCATCCAGAAATTTCTCTGCCTCGACTGCGGTTAAATCTTTCATCACATAATCGGCTATGCACATACAGGTTTTTTGCAGGCTTTTGCGATTGCTGCCAGCTGCAGGGTTGCTGCGAATTTCACGTTCCACGCATTGATCCGCGAAGATATGCTGAAATTTATGTTTTTCCATATCAGTGACCGATTCGTCATGAGGATGATCGAATGCATAGTCAAGTTCGCTGGATTTTGACTTGGACTGAAGCGTCTTGTTTCCAGATTGATCTGTAGCTTGATCAGTGTCATCGGAGTCCGATGAGCAAGCGGATAACATAACGACAAGTGAAAATATAATGAATGCAAATATTTTTGGTTTAATGTTTCGCGCGTATCGTTTCATAATAGCGTTCCATGTTATCGTTAAGTATTGTTGAACCACCCGGAGTCCCCCACTTTCGATCCGGGTATACACCTGTTCTGCCTTCACCTCAAGACAGAGGCAAACTTTAGCACTGAATCAAGAATCATTCTACTCTGTTGATTGTCTAACGGCATAACAGATGCGTTATCACACAAAAGGATTGACATTGTAACCTGTAACCGTTAAAGAATAACTATTAACACTTTACGCAAACGCAAGGAGGTAAGATGTTAGTCTTTCTCACGGGTTTTGTTTGCCTGGT
>JAHZJL010000099.1 GCA_022600935.1 Gammaproteobacteria bacterium | reverse complement strand
CTGCGATGGAATAACATGGGGTCTTGCGGAATCATGGCAATTTGATTGCGGAGTGACTCCTGCGTCACTGTTTCAATGTTCTGATTATCGATCACTATAGAACCCGATTGTGGTTCAAACAACCGCAATACCAGGCTGAGCAATGTGCTTTTTCCGCTGCCGGAATAACCAACCAGGCCGATTTTCTCTCCAGCCTTGATGCTCAGGTTTAATCCATTGAAAACCGGTTGGTTGATTTGGTAACTAAATCTGACCTGATTAAACTCAATTGTGCCGCTAGTCACTACCAGATCATGTGCATTGTCCTGATCAACCACGTCATGTGGTTCGACAATAATACTGATACCGTCTTTGATATTTCCTACGTATTCAAAAAACTCAAGAAAGCGTCGACTCAATCCACGCGCCTGTTCAATCAGCATCAAAGACAGGCTGGCCGCCATCGCGAATTGACTGACTGTCATGCCTTGCTGACTCCAGATTTTCAATGCATATCCGATTACAAATAGCATCAACAACATGGCGGCAATAAACTGAAACCAGCGAATTCGTTCCATAAACCAGAAGGTTCGACGTGCGCTTTTGAGTTCCAGATCCAGGTAACGCTCCAGATAATGTTGTTCAAAATTACGTCTGGCAAACAGTTTTGCATTCATGGCATTGGTGACTGAATCAACGATTTTGCCACTCACCAGACTACGCGAAGCGGCGTAATCTTTAGCATAACGACGGCATTGCATTGCCAGTATGAATGAGATGATGACATAGACAACAATCCATGACGCCAGAGTTAATGCCAGTTCGGTGTTGATGGAAAACAGCAGCAGCAGCGAAACCGAAAAGGAAATGACCAAAGGCCAGAAATCAAACAATACCGTCCAGATTGTATGTGCAACACTCATGGAAACTTCACTGATACGATTACCGATCGACCCGGCAAAATGGCTCAGAAAAAACTGTTGCGAGTGAAATTGAAGATAATTGAATAAATCACGGCGTACTTTTTTTCTCAATTCTGGCCCGACCAGAATGAGCACCGCACCGCTGGCTCTGGAAAACAATACGATACCGAGATTCAGTAATCCGAATATCCAGAGTGGCGATTCCAATACATCCCAGACCGGAATTGATTCGGCCTCGGCACGATTAACCGCATCCATGATTTCCTTAATCGCATAAGGTAACAGAATCGTGCATGCAGCCTGACCAGCTTCCAGAATGACCATTGCCAACAGACTCCAACGGTAATACCCCGTGTAGCGCAGACAAAAATGAATGGGTTTTGTCGGAAGTGGTGGCGCATTGCTCGCGCGTTTGAAGAGTGTTGCCGAATTCACACAGACTCCTGTTGTTTTATCTTGTGGGGTTATTGGGGTAGAAAAATCTGGATATTTAAAGTGGAAAACTTTATTTAAAAATTTAATTATGTAACAATGAAAATTTTGCTTAGTGATTTTTTTTTTAAAAAACCTGGCTTATCAGTAGAGCAGTTTATTGATAACAAAAAAATAAATTTAAAATTTACCTTATTCAATTGGTTCAGCAGTTGCTGTTTCTGAGTGTTGAAGTTAGCAGAGCAGCCATCGAAACTTTAGCATGATCAGTCAATAAAGTGTCATTCTATAAATGTCCCGCCGGTTTTCAAGTCTTGATATAAATTTCCATACTCAACTTGATCTGATGTCAGTCATTTCAGTTTAATTTCAATTTTTGCGTTTACAGAAAGAACATCAATTTTTCAGAACGTTAATTTTGATATACAGATGTGTTACTGATTGAAGATATAAGGGTTAAACCCAATGTCCAGATTTTTTGACAAGTTAGCTATTTAAATAAAGTACCGTGGGGAGAATCATGCAATTTTGGGGAGTGTTGTTGTTTGTCTTGCTACAAACAAACAGTTTGTCAGCAGAGGAAAATTGTCAGCACTGGTCTGCAAAAGTCACTGCCGTACAAGGTGTTGTAAAAATCAAGAAAGTGTCCTCCGTTCAGTGGAGCAAGGCCAGAATCAATGACAATTTATGCGCTTACGACAGTATCCAGACCGGGACCAACAGTAAGGCTACCTTGCAAATGCAGGATGAGACATTTGTTGTTTTACAAGCACTCAGTTCTCTCAGGATAACTCTGGCCCAGAACAAACATACTAATCTTTTCAGTAGTTTGTTGAACATGTTTTCCGGGGAAGCCTTTTTCAGAAGTCGACAATCACGTGAAATCAGTATCATTACCCCGTTCGTCAATGCGGTACATGAAGGCACTGAATTTCTGGTCAAAGTGAGTGAAGATCATGCCCAGGTGGTGGTGTTCGACGGGGTTGTGCTGGCCAGCAACCAACAAGGCCGGGTACGTGTCGAACAAGGTCAATCAGCTCAGGCATTCAAAGAGCAGGCACCAGTCATTGGGCCACGCATCGAGTTGCGAGATGCTGTTCAGTGGACACTGTATTACCCCCCAGTCATTGATTATTCAGACTCAGAGCAACACTTTGCAGATTCAGCGTTGCAACCGATTCTGGGTCATGTTCTCAAAAATGATCTGGCACAAGCATTTGAGCACCTGGATGCACTTCCAGTCACAGAGCATTCTGCCGATTTTCATATACTCTATGCCAGTTTGCTGCTAACTGTAGGGCAGGTTGAGGAAGCACTCAAGCATCTTAATCAAATCGATCAGAACTCACCACACCTGGCTGAAGCTTTGTCACTGCAATCGGTGATTGCATTGACACAAAATGATCAAACCAAAGCTTTGAAACTGGCACAACAGGCCAGGCAGATCAATAACAAAAGCTCATCACCTCATATCGCTCTATCCTATGTGTATCAATCACAATTTGAAATCGACAAGGCATTAAAAAGCGCAAGAGACGCTGCACAAGCTGGACCTAAAAACGGCTTGGCCTGGGCCCGAGTTTCCGAGCTGGAACTGGCGACTGGCAATGTTGATGATTCCATGCAGGCAGCAGATCAGGCACAACGTCTTAATCCACTTCTGGCGAAAACCAATACTGTCCTCGGGTTTGCTCGCTTGGCGTCACTGGACCTCAGCGAAGCAGAACAGAGCTTCCGCGATGCCATCAAACGAGATCCGGCAGACCCACTGGCTCGGCTAGGGTTGGGACTGGCTAAAATCCGCCAGGGCCACATCAAATCCGGCACTCGTGATATGGAAACCGCCGCTAATCTCGATCCCGGCAATGCTTTGATCCGCAGTTATCTCGGAAAAGCCTATTACGAACAACGTCGCGGTACCATCGCCTCTACCGAATACAAAATCGCCAAACATCTGGATCCGAAAGATCCCACACCGTGGTTTTATGATGCGATCTACAAGCAAACTGTGAATCGTCCGGTTGAAGCGTTACACGATATGCAGAAAGCTATTGAACTGAATGACAACCGGGCAGTGTTTCGCTCCAAGCTATTGCTGGATGAAGACTTGGCATCACGAAGTGCAGCTCTTGGGCGAATTTATAATGATTTGGGATTTGGGCAACTCGGTCGGTTGCGAGGTTGGAGAGCAATTACAGCAGATCATGCTAATTATTCTGCACATCGCTTACTGTCTGACAGTTATTCAGGATTGGCCAGCCATGAGATTGCGCGTGTTAGTGAGCTGTTGCAATCACAATTACTACAACCGCTTAACCTGACCCCGGTGCAGCCGAAACTGGCTGAAACCAATATTCTGTTACTGGATGGGCAAGGGTCTTCATCGGCCTCATTTAATGAATTTAACCCAATGTTCGCCAGAAACCGGCTGGCATTGCAAGTATCAGGAAACCTCGGTAGTTACGATAACTCGAATAATTCAGTGAATCAGGGTGGCAATGAGGTTACACAGTCAGGAGTGTGGAATAACTTCTCTTACAGTCTGGGGCAGTTTCATTATCAAACTGGTGGATTTCGTGACAACAACACATTCAAAACCAATATTTATTCGGTTTTTGCGCAAGGTGCCATTACACCTGAATTAAATTTACAAGGCGAGCTCCGCTTCAGGAATACTGACAATGGCGATCTTGGATTGAATTACGACCCTTCAAATTTTTCAACAATTAACCGTAGGCGTATACATCGTCAAAGTTATCGAATTGGCGGTAGTTATGAACCGTTCAGGAATACTAAAATGCTTTTTTCCTTTATTTACGGTGACCGGGAATCAGACAATAAACTCCGTACCAGTAATTTTTTCACCGATGATTACGGACCAAGCGGTGAAGTTCAGTTAATCGGCAATACAGATTGGATGAGTTACCAGGTTGGCGGTGGTGCGTATCATTCAGACAGAAAGACTGTAACTGATCGATTTATTCAAGATAGAGTGACTGGAGATATTACGACCCAAACAACTAAAAGCCGAACAACAATTGATAATCATAATGTTTATGGATATGCCAATATTAAACTACCTTATGAAATGACATGGACTCTGGGCGTTAGCTATGATGATTTGCAAGAAGGCAATTACAAACTGAATATTATTAATCCTAAAATCGGCGTACAGTGGTACTTGACAAATTATTTGCGCGTGCGAGCCGCCGGGTTCAGATCATCAAAACGCACTTTTCTTTCTCAACAAACAATAGAACCGACTCAAGTGGCAGGATTCAATCAATTTTTTGATGATATTGGAGGTAGCAAGGCCTGGCGATATGGTGTTGGGATTGATTCGATTTTAAGTGAAAGTCTGTATTGGGGGGTTGAATTCAGTCGCCGGGATATTAAATTACCATTTTCAATTGATACTCCATTTTTTCAGATGGAAAACATGCAGGATGAAGTGTTAAGGAGTTATCTTTACTGGACACCTCATCAGCGCTTGGCAGTCAATGCTGAGTATCAGCAAAGTAAATTTGTTTTAAGTGACTTTTTCACTCATCCACTTTTTTCAACAGGTCGGCCTGAGCGTATAAGAACTCACTCTGTTCCGGTTACAGTGCGTTATTTTAGCCCAAATGGTTGGTTTGCATCGTTTACCTCGAAATACACCAGTCAATCCCTGAAACTTGATTCATCCAGTCAATTTCCAAAAGATGAAGGTGATTTTTGGGTGCTTGATGCAGGGATTGGGTATCGATTGCCAAAGCGTTATGGAATTCTGAGTTTTAAGGTTGCAAATATTTTGGACAATAAATTTCTCTATCAGGAAAGTTTAATTACCAATAAGACAGACAGCTTTACTCCATTTTTAATTCCTGATCGCTCAATAGTTGGTAATATTACCATCAATTTTTGATAGAACATCGTCTATTATCACGTTATGATCTGACCCGTGACATGTTGTCACAGTAAATATAATTGATATATAGAGGAGTTATCAGAATGGCTGACCGAAAAATAAGAGAATTAAATCCGGAAGCAAATAAAGGTATATTGGATATGGATCCAGATGCATGTTATGTCATTATTTGCAAACCTGGTGGAAAGTCAGAAGTGTGTACGACAAGCAATGCAAAAGATGGCACACAACTGGGTCCAGGCAAAGTGGATATCTCTAAATTTAAAACGATGGAATCCAAGCCAATAATTATCAGCAGTCTGACGGGGAGTTGTTATGAATTGATATTTGATGGACTGAATTATTACCTGATTGAAGTGCCATGTTAAAACCAGGGTTTAAATATCAAACATGACCCTTATTGAAAATTAAAAATAGATAATTCTAAAAATATTTGTGGATATGACCAGATAAATATATTATCGGTTGTTGTGATTCAATAATTCAAGTAGATCATGGTTGGACTGACCTGATCTACTTTTTTTATTATCAACTTTCATCCCAGGCGTCTTTGGTGATTTCTTTTTGCAGAATAAAAGATATGCCGTCCTATTTTAGGTCCACGTTTCATTGAAGTTCTCCAATACGGTCTAACGTAGTCTGCGTGATACCACAAAGCACCTGCAGTAATATCATTGTGGTGTTTCTTGAGTACTGACCTGGCAAGTTCAATACTCTGTTTCCAGGCTTTCTTATTCATTGGCTTGTCACTCATTCCATCACACCACCAGCTGAATTGGCACTGGTATTTTTTTGTGAATCCACCCTGTTTAACCACACCACAAATTGAATCAGGAAAGCGTGGGTTTTTGACACGATTCAGGACAACACTGGCAACTGCATATTGGCCTAGCCTGGATTCTCCTCGTGCTTCGAAATAATTGTTCAGTGCCAGACAATACAATTCTTCTTTGTCAATTTCAGATGGTGCATGATATGACACTCGCCGATTAAATGTGCCAGTTGACCGGGATTGACTGGAATTGTTTAATAGAGCCTGAATTGACCGGGCTGGATTGGAAATGACTGGGTGAATGTTTTGTATGATTCGACTGCTCAGTGTGGAAGGCAATACACTGTGAATGATTTCGGGTATGGACCGTATCAGGCTGGAGGCTCGAGTGTTGTGTTCAGGCGCTGGATTGAATACCGGTTTGTCCAGGTTGAGAATGGCAATCACTGACAGCAGAATGACAATCAGCAGCAGGCTATGGATCAGAATTTCGACTGCCAGATAAGAATTGGTTTCATGCATCGCATTGGTTGTCCGGGATAGCAAATGATTTGCTGATATAGACGTGCAATGCAATTTGGATTTGGAAAACCGGTTTTGTCAGGGTCGGTAGGAACTGGCTTCAGAGGTAAAGATGATTGATGCAATATCATGCACAAACTGCTCAAGGCTGAATCAAATCAAATAATAGGTTGCAATAAGTCTTCCAGATCCTCAGCACTCAGTAAAGCCCCCTGACTGGTTGCCTGACTGGTTGCATACATGGATTCAGCCAGTTGTTGTTTTCTTTGTTGCAAGGCAATGATTTTATCTTCAACAGTATTTTCAGTGATCAGTTTGTAGACAAATACTGCTTTGTCCTGGCCAATACGGTGAGCACGATCAGTGGCCTGGTTTTCAACGGCTGGATTCCACCAGGGGTCGTAATGAATGACTGTATCAGCAGCGGTTAGATTTAACCCCACACCACCCGCTTTGAGGCTGATCAACATGATTTCCGCAGGACCATTCTGAAAAAAATCGATGGCTTCGTCACGCTTTCGTGTTTGTCCGGTTAATTTGCTGTAAGTAATATTATGCTGTTTGACAGCTTTTTCGATAATGGCAAGCATCGATGTGAATTGTGAAAACACCAGAATTTTGCGCCCTTCCTCAATCAGTTCCGGCAGCATTTCCATGAGCAGTGTCATTTTTGCGGATTGCTTGACTGTTTTGGCACGGTCCAGAGACACTAGCCCAGGATCGCAACAGACTTGTCTGAGCTTGAGCAAGGCATCGAGAATCATGATATGGCTGCGTGAAAGACCTTTTTTCTTGATTTCGTTACGGACTTTTTTATCCATGGCCAAACGGATGCTTTCGTACAAATCGCGCTGTTTGTCCTCCAGGATGACATGGCGGACAATCTCGGTTTTTTCCGGCAGTTCACTGGCAACAGCCTGCTTGGTCCGACGTAACAAAAATGGTTTGATACGCTTTTTTAATTGCTCAAGCCGGGCAGAGTCTGCATGGGATTCAATGGGTTTGCGAAACAAACGGTTAAAACGGTTCAAAGCACCCAGATAACCCGGCATTAAAAAATGATACATGGACCATAATTCACCCAGATGATTTTCCATAGGGGTTCCAGTCAGACACAGTCGGTAATTGGAATTTAGCGAGTAAAGGCCTTGTGACGTCTGCGATTTCGGGTTTTTGATGGCTTGTGCCTCATCCAGCACAATGTAATGAAAATGATAGTCTTGCAGTTTTTCAAGATCGCGTCTGATCAAGGCATATGTCGTCAAGGCAATGTCATACTGATCGAGTTTATCCAGATAATCTTTGCGATCGGTGCCGTGTAACAGGATAACCGAGAGAGTAGGGGTGAACCGCTGGGCTTCACGTCGCCAGTTCCCCATTAAGCTGGTTGGCGCGACAATGAGTGTGGGATGTTGAGCTGATCCCGAATTTTTTTCATGAAGTAGATGAGCCAGGGTTTGGACTGTTTTACCCAGACCCATATCATCAGCCAGTATCCCATTGAAGGTGAGTTCCCGCAGAAATTGTAGCCAGTACAAGCCTTGCTGCTGATAAGGGCGTAATTGCGCCTGAAGATCCAGAGGCGTTTCAACCTGGCGGTTGTGGTCGAATTGTTCCAGGGTTTTGGCCAGCCGTTGTAATTCTCCTGCACCATGCCAGCTAAGACCAGGGTCATTGAGCAGATCCCCCATTTGCAAGCCTTGAAATCGTGACAGACGAAGGCGTCCATCATCGTTTAACGGGTCAGAATCGTATAATTCGATTAAGGTGTCAAAGATGCTCAGAATTCTGGAACTGGGCAGTTTCAACCAGTGTGAATCATCAAGCGGAACCAGCATGGTATCCTGGGTTTTGAGGATTTCGCGTAGCTGTATCGGATCGTTGCTCGATGCCAGTAATTCGACCAGCGCTGGCAACAGATTGACTTCTTCACCGTCAATTTGAACACCAAGTTGCAAGTCAAACCAGTCATGGCTTTCATCACTTTGCAGATTCGCAATCCAATGGCTGGCATCATCAAAGCGCAAGGCAAAACTGTCATCGATGTTGACGATCCAGTGCTGACCTTCAAGCTCTGGAATGGTTTCATCAATAAATTGCTGCCAGAGTTGAACAGAATACGCATAGCTGTCGGCAATCATGACAAACTCAAAAGCTTCATAATTGATGATGCCGGCTTTTTGAGGCGAGTCGAAACCGGCTTGATACATTTTTTTTAGCGTTTCTATCTCAAACTCATTATCTCGTTTGATATGAAATCTGGTGGTATCCCGGATAACAATTTTTGTCGATTCAAAATGATCCGGTTCTATTTCAATATTGTTATAACGAAAACTCAAACGTCCGAAATGAATATTTTTTTTAACTCCATTTTGTAGAGAGACAGCACGTTGATACAGATTGAGAATGGGTATTGGTGATGATGAGTTGATGAATTCGTCATGGACCCCGATATCGACAGGTGCCGGCAAATTCAAATCGGCGAGCTCCAGCAAAAACTCCCGGCTTACCGACTCCAATTGCTGGATAGGGATGATTGGTGAATTGATCAGTACGGGAAGTTGTTCGGGATTCAGTTCAGTTAACAATTGACCGCAACTGAATTGTTGAAGGTCGATAAAATAAGGGTTAACAACTTGAAATAGTCTGCTGGCTGGAGGATCAACGACAGGTGTTAATTGCTGACCTTGATCCTGTTCCTGCCATTGAAATGTTAACGGTCTTGGCTCTTCTGCCAATAACGCTTTGTTTTTATGATTGTTCCAGTGCAAACGACCGGTTGTCAACAGGTGTTGCAAAGCAATTTCACCAAGGTTGCCTTTCAGTTCAAATCGAGCTTCATAATAGCTGAGTTGCCCGGGTTTCAATAATGTGACAATTTCCTCGTCCAGCTCAGTGACAAGCTGATCACGGTTGTAACCTTCAAGAATCCTGTGAATTTTCATTGGCGTCGCAGACCCGAATCCCCCTTTTTTGAGAATTCGAACCTGCATCACCTGAATCACAGGCTGGTTGCCTTGCAGGGTTAAATAATACAGCAGGCAACTGTTTTCTGATGCTGGTAGTTGTTGTATCTCAGGTTTGTCTACAACAGCAGGGGATTTAAGCGATTGCAACCATTGTTTTGTGGTATCGGCTTGAGAAGGCTGGCGTTTTTGCAGTTGAAACTGACGCCGATATGCAATACATGATGCGACGACATGTTTACAATTGTGCCCGATCGGGCAGGAACATGTGCCAACGATCACGATCTGATGCTTTAGTTCCTTGATAATGACATTGACATGGTAAGGGTAAGCCTCGGAACCAGTGACATTAGCACTGAGCTGCAAAGTCGAGCCAGCATCATTAATTTTTAAATCCTTGACATGACCCTGCTGGGCATAACGCGCTCCTCGCTGATAATAGGTCTCTCCGCAAGCGTTTTTAAGGTCTCTGATTTCAAACAGTGGCCAAGTCATGATAATAAAATTTATTGTAAACGAGTTGATTGATAACGAAACTTACGGGAATTTCTGACTGCATGATCAATGTAACAGGCAGTCGATCATTCTCGCACAGAACAATCCAATCTGCTAAGCATTCATTGCATACAATTCAATGCAGAATTGAATTTAAAAGAGGAATCAGGCTGGATTGACGGTTAGTGCAGGGTGAAGGAGGTTGACCAGAATCAACTGTAAAAATTCTTGAGATCTTGCAGGATATTAAAACTGAACGGAGCTACAATTGACTGTAACTCTGTTAAATTGATGTCCTATTGGTTGATGATTGACTGTTTCATTAGAATAATTGCCCTGGATTATCATGAGAACAGATAACCCAGGGATGATGGTGTCGCTGAAGAAAGTTGTTATTGAATCAGTTCCACTTGGTAGGAAATTGCGCCAATAGAGCCTTTTTTGTCCTTGAAATTTGCGTGACACATGACGCATTTTTCCATAACAACGGGCACAGTTGTTGCCATTCTCAAGTATTGTTTGCCATTAATATCGGCAACTTCTTCGTAATTGGCAGCACCACCCAGTAATGCTTTTTTAGCGTTGTCTTCAAACTCATCTTTTGGTGCATTCTCCGCAGCATTGAATAATACATCTGTAAATCCAAGCAGACGGGCGTCATGCCAGCCTTTCTGTTTCATGGCAGCGAACAATGCCTTGGCTGCAGATGCAGCAGACAAAGTAGACGGGTCGTTGACATAATGCTGGGTAATAGCAACGACTGCTGTTTTATACAAGTCGTCCAGCATCAGAATCTGCTGGCGAGTACGGTTGATTGCAGCCTTATTTGCAGATTCGGAAGACTGGCTGGGTTGAGCTGTGGACACCTGTGTCTTAACGTTATCAACCCAAACCGGTTTACCATCCTTTTTTACCCATTTGGCGTGAACTGGAGCTGCGCACAAAGCACCTGTGATGCCTGCACAAATTATCATTGTTTTCATAAAATCAAGGTTCATAATGGCCTCCATTGTTTATCGGCATGTTGCAAAGCTTTGAATGTTACTGATAGCGCAATCAAGTGGGAATGAAATGATTGGGAATCAGATACTCAGTGTACTTGATATCGGAACAGGGATGTAAGAATTTAAAGAGTCTCTGAATAAGCGGGTTCAGATTAGTAAAACCGGGCAATGCAGGGACTCTAAGTAGATAACATAAAATTGAATTAGAGACCAACTAATATTGGCTTGGTGTCTAGACCGGACAGATACTCATTAATTGTATTCTCAGCGCGTTGTCCCAGCATTGTGCTGAATTCAAGCGATAAATGATGTTTGTCCCAGGTAAACGGGATTCCATTGCTGATCAAAAGGCAGCTGCTGGTTAAACTGTTTTTGCAAAACAATTGCTGTTTGTCAATAAACAGACAACCCATTTTCTGGCACATAGAGCGTAGTGATTGGTTCTCACTGAAAGCTGAAAGGGTAAATTTCTCGACAATCTTTGGTACACTTTCATGTTGTTCCAATAGCGACAGCATTTTTTGCTTAAGCCGGATGTAATTACCGAAGACAATAATATGGCGTATGTTTGTCTGTGTCTGAATGAATTCTATATAGTCTTTAACTTGCCTGGTTTTGAAGAATCCCCCAAATAATGAACTGATTATCAGATAATCATAACCGATATAGGTTTCGGGATTGAACCAGTGTTTATTGATTTTCAAGCACTTGTTACGAGTAGGCCAGCGCTGGGGAATTTGATGTTCAGGGTCAAGTACAGGATCGCAGCCTGACTGATGGAAAAGTGTCAGTTTGTGTCTGCCATGTGTCGCGGATAACATTGCATTATAGGCATCCACAGCGTGACTGTCTCCAATTACCAGTCCGTCCAGCGTTGCATCAGAATAACAGCTTTTATCTATCTTTCTGACACAATTGACATTGATATTCAGGTAAACATAACGTTTCTGCATTTCAACTTTTCTGGAATCAGATTCGATCTGAAAGCCAGTGTGATTTGAAAACCGCCATGGCCAGCCCAGGTGTTTCCAGGCATGAACAGCCGGGAATGCAGCAATCAGAGCAAGAGTTGCGCAAGCCAGGGTCAATCCGCTTGCTGTCAGTTTAACACCGGGCAGCCTCAGTTGCCTGAATGGTTTTTCAATCAACTCATACATGATTGCAGCCAGGATTAGAGTCAGTCCTGTCAAAGATGCTCTTTCCTGCAGGCCAAGCGAATGAGCGGATGGGTACTGATAAAATACATAGAGAGGCCAGTGAACCAGATATATGGAATAGCTGATCAGGCCGATATATACGATTGGTTGATTACGCAGGATTATTCCCGTGTAGTGTGCCTGTCCTGCAACGATAACCAGTGCAGCACCACAACAGGGAATCAAGGCAGTGAGACCTGGAAATGGTGTCTGTTGATTAAACGATATCACTGAATAGCCAATCAACAATAGCCCGGTGACCAGCAGAAACTCTTTTAACCAACGGCCAAGTCTGATTTTATCTGTCAACCAGACAACTAACCCACCAATACAAAATTCAACGATGCGGAAAGGTGTTAGAAAGAATGCTGCTTGCGGATCGGATTTCAGCATGAATTGGCATGTTACCAGGCTCGCGATTCCGATTATCGCAATCAGAAAAACCGTGTATTGTTTCAGTTTGCTGGCACAAACCAGAATCATCAACGAAGGCCATAACAGATAAAATTGTTCTTCAACACTGAGTGACCAAGTGTGTAATAGCGGCTTAAAGACGGCATCGGTATCAAAATAGCCTTGCTCATTCCAAAAAAAGAAATTGGATACCGACAATAGCGCATAGAACAATGTGCCACCGAAGCGTTCAAAATGCTCAGCCGAGAACAGTTGATATGCAAACCCAAAGCAAATTACCAGAGTAACAAACAGGGCCGGAAACAGTCGGCGTGCGCGACGCTGATAAAAGTTGATCAGAGAAAATCGATTTTCATTGAGTTCTGACCGAATCAGTCGAGTGATCAGAAATCCGCTGATGACAAAGAAAACATCAACACCGATATAGCCTCCGGAAAATAAACTGGCATCATAATGGAACAACACAACACAGATGACAGCAATAGCTCTGAGACCATCGATATCGGCGCGGTACAATTGTGAATTCATTAATGACTGTTTTTTTTATAAATAATAAAGCAATTGATGCGTCATTTTATGAAGCGCATCGCTATTATACAGTCAACTTCTTTACAATAGTGAATTCACCGATAGGTGATTAGGGCGTATCGATTACAGGACATCAATCAGAATGATTGAATCGGAATCCAGGGAACCTTCAATATAGCATTGTCTTTTTTTAGATCTTATTTTATTGACTTCAACCGTAATCAGGCTGTCAATACAGTAATTGAAATCCGGGCCAATATTAAAATTAAGAAAATGGCAGACTCCATCAGTGCATCATTCAACATATTGTTTGTACAATACAGGGATTTTACGCCAAGTTTTTTTAGTTCAGAGTTCAGCAGTTTAAAACAGGATTTGTAATCAGAATTGAATTCAGTTTCAGCAAACTTGCGGCTGCTGACTCCAAGAACCTGTTCAAGATCATACTGAATGGCGTATTGCGGCGTCAACAGTGGACTCAAACTGCTCGCAGACTCCAGTATGCTGAGCGTTTTCTCACACTGTTGCCTTGTACTCCATCCATTGATCCAGACCTTGAACAGGATCTAAAACACTCGATGCTGTTATTGATTAAGCATCCTAACGATATGTTTGGATCCACTGTTTTATCTGACTGGCCGTCCAATCAGGATCATCCAATGTCAGATCATGTCCGGCACTGTCATGTTGTGCATAAGCAGTTTGCCAATGTCGATGCAAGGTCAGACTGCAATGATAATCGACCAGCCGATCCGCTGAACTGGTCACTATCAACAGCGGTTGTCGTGGCTTGTCTTGAATAGAAAACCGCGCTGATGCCAATAATTGACGACCTGCGTTTCCTGCGGTTACCGGATACTGTTGTTGCCAGGAATACCAGTTTTTCAGCAAGCAACCATTGTTACGATGATGATTTGATGTCAGTTCCAGAATTGTTTTCTCCTGTGCCTTTCTATCAAGCCATAACATGTTGATGATTTCCGGATAAATCTGCCAGCGAAGCCGTCGATAAAATGCTGATAAAGGTCTGATGCTGGTATTGATTAACACAGCCGCATTGATGTCATCCGGGAATCGGGTTGCCCAGTCAATGGCAATCATCCCGCCCATTGAAATTCCAACCAATACGATTGATTCTTCTGTTTTGATATGCTGACGTAACTGTTGAGTAATTCCGTGGATACTGTTTGGTGTAGTCTGCTGGTGCAGCCGTCCATTACCAGGGATATCCGGTGTCAGGATCGTTGCCAGCGGAAACTGCTGCTGAAGTATGGAGGGAAATTCAGCCCAATGTCTGGATTCACGCATTAGTCCACGAATCAATATAAACGTCGTGTTATCGGGAATCACGATACCAAAGTTCCTCGTCTTGTCGTTGCATTGCTGAAATATCCATGGAACTCAACCAGGTCTGCTAGGACAAGGTGACATGAATCAGGAAATCCATCAAAATCAGGCGTCCTCTGAGAACACGATTGGTTTGAGCCTGAGCAGTATTGTAACTGATAGAGGTTTATGCCAATGATGATGCTTATGTGACAAAACCATCATGTTGAGTCATTGTTGTTCTTGAGACTGATTGTCAGCAATGCATTGATTCCGGTGTCGAAACGGTCTATACATGCGTACCACAGATCAATCAAATTCATAGTTTATCAGCACAGATTTATCAGGATGTTCTTGCTATGACAAGTACTCTACAAATATAATCGCTGTTTTTGTGTGGACAATCCGGCTTCCCGGCAAACTTGCTTTTTAAGCAGGAATATCAAACTAGAACAGGGTATATGGATTGACTGAACGGCTCAAAGAGTGGTGCTCATGGAAGACTTGATCGCATTTATACAGGCTAATATTGACTATGCACCATGGATTATTTTTGGGGCGTTGTTGTTGGCGGGCTTTAATATTCCTGTTTCTGAAGACGGGATGATTTTTATATCAGCAGTGTTGGCATCCACACACCCAGGCACGCGTCTGCCTTTTTTTCTGGGCGTTTATGGTGGTGCTTATTTTTCAGATTTAATCTGCTACTGGCTGGGACGTTTGATTGGGCCGAAATTGTTCAAAATTCGGTTTTTTGCCAGTATGGCAAGTCCGGAAAAAATCGAGAAAGTCAGCTATTATTTCGAGCGTTATGGCATTCTGACCTTGATATTCGGTCGTTTTATTCCATTCGGTTTTCGCAATGCCATGTTTCTCACTGCGGGTTTCAGCAAAATGAATTTTATTAAATTTGCGTTGGCAGATCTGGTGGCCTGCACGATTTCAGTGATGACTTATTTTTACTTGTATTACCAGTATGGCGAGGCAGTGATTGAATCAGTCAAAGACGCCAATATCATTATTTTTGCCATTGCAGTTAGTGGTTTAATCGGGTATTTGATCTACCGGCGCCTGCAAAAGAAAAAACAGGTTTAAGACCAGTCATGATTCATGTGTTTCCAAAACCCCGTCATTCATCATATAGACTTTGTCCATGCGTTGAGCCAGATGGACATCGTGGGTAACAACCACAAGACTTGACGCGTATTCTCTATTTAATTGCAGCATCAGCTCAAAAACCAGTTCAGCGGTTTTACTGTCCAGATTACCAGTTGGCTCATCAGCCAGAACGCATTTGGGACGGGTAACCAGGGCGCGCGCTACTGCCGCACGCTGCCTTTCGCCACCCGACAGTTCACCAGGTTTATGTTGTAGACGGTGATCAAGATTAACCCGTTCCAGAATCTCCTTGGCTTGCTGGCGAGAGCTGCTGGCTGTTTCTCCGCGAATCATTAACGGCATTGCAACATTTTCCTGGACAGTGAATTCACCCAGCAAATGATGAAACTGGTAGATAAAACCCAGTGTCTGATTACGTAATCTAGCCAGTTTGCGTTCTGGCAAGCTGCTGATATCAGAGTGATTCCACATCACATTCCCGCGGCTAATGTAGTCCAGGCCACCAAGCAAATGCAGCAATGTGCTTTTTCCAGATCCTGAGGCACCCATGACGGCAATACGTTCCGAAGTATTAACTGCCAGATTGATCCCTTTCAGCACATCGACATTGAGGCCACCCTCATTGAATGATTTATATAAATCACGGCATTCGACAACCACTGTTTGTTTATTCATAGCGCAACACTTCTGCAGGATTGACACGTGCGGCTTGCCAGGCCGGATAGATTGTTGCCAGCAATGAGAGAATAATGCCGATTGCTGCAATTTTGTATACATCTGACCAGAGTAATCTGGAGGGCAGGTCACTGATGTAATAAACATCCGGAGCCATTAACTTGGTGCCAAGAAATTCCTCGATAACCGGCACGATATTTTCGATATTGGTTGCCAGCAATACTCCACCGCCGACACCGAGAATAGTGCCGGCAATACCAATCATGCCTCCCAGTAAAATGAAAATCAACATCACTTGTCCTGTGCTCAATCCCTGGGTTCGCAGTATGGCGATATCCGGACGTTTATCGGTAACAACCATAACCAGCGTCGACACTATATTAAAAGCAGCGACGGCAACAATCAGCAGCAGGATAATGAACATGACGCGTTTTTCCATTTTGATAGCCCGGAAAAAATTGCGGTGTGCCTGGGTCCAGTCTGAAATCCTGTATTGGCCGAGCAGATTCTCTCTGAGTTGAGAGGAAATCATCGGTGCTTCAAACATATCTTCCAGTTTGAGTCGTAATCCACTCACGGATTGATCCAGTCTTAACAATCGTGCGGCATCATCAATGTTGACGATAGCCAGATTCCGGTCATATTCATACATGCCGACCTTGAATACACCGACAACGGTGAATCGTCTTAAACGTGGTAACAATCCGCCAGGTGTTACATTCAATTGAGGAGTAATGACTGTGACTTTATCGCCGCTGATTGCTCCCAGGTAATTGGCCAGTTCAGCGCCAAGAATGATGCCGTATTCACCAGGGACAAGATCTGTCGTTCTGCCTTTACCCGGTAACATTTTTTCGGGTAGATCGGACACCGCCGGTTCCTGATCAGGATCGATTCCCCGTAGTAAAACACCACTGACTCGCTGGCCTAAATTCAACATCACCTGGCCCTGAACAAAAGGTGCATTACCAATGACTGAGGGGTAATCTTTGACCAGTTCACTGACCTGGCGCCAGTCATGTAATTTTCCATCCCATCCGGAAACGGTTGCATGTGAAGTCATGCCGAGGATGCGTTGACGCAGCTCCTGTTCGAAGCCGTTCATGACCGATAACACTGTAATTAAAGCAGTGACACCAAGAGCAATACCCAGAATTGATGTCAGAGTAATAAACGAGATAAATCGGGTTCTGCGTTTGGCGCGCATATAGCGCAAGCCAATACAGACTTCAATCGGTTTAAACATGTATTATTGTTGGGAAAGAAGGAAGGTGATGGTTAGCAATTCGAGTCAAATAAGCGTTTACTTGTTACAGTCCCGGCAGATTCCGTACAAATAATGGGAATGATGAGTCAGGGCATAACCGGCTTTTTGGGCGATTTCACGTTGTTTGTTTTCGATCGTGTCATCTTCGAATTCATCAACCCGGCCACATTTGACACAGACCAGATGATCATGATGTTGGCCATCATCAAGCTCAAATACTGAGTTGCTGGAATCAAAATGATGCCGCTTTACCAGTCCTGCTGCTTCAAACTGGGTAAGAACCCGGTATACAGTTGCCAGCCCGATTTCCTCACCGGCATCCAGCAGTTGTTTGTACACGGTTTCTGCTGTTACATGACGTGTTTCCTGGTTGCTGTCTTCCAGGATTTCCAGAATTTTCAGTCGAGGCAGAGTAACTTTAAGCCCTGCTTTTCTTAGATCTTCACTTTCCATTAAAATTCACTCGTTATGGTGAAAGAATTATTGTCGATCAAAGCTCAGGCAATTGTGATGAAATATGACATATAGCCAGACTTTAATGTATTATTTTGTATTTTGTGCAAGAAGCCGAGATTATGAGAAAGGATCGCATCCTATTGTCATGGATTGCAAGTTTAATTTTAACATCGTGTGGTATTTTCAAGATTGACGTCCAGCAAGGTAACCTGGTTGGTCAGGACCTTCTGAATCAGGTCAAACCGTCCATGACCAAACGCCAGGTCCAGTATATTCTTGGTACACCTTTGACAGTCGATCCATTTCGCAAAGACCGCTGGGATTATCTGTTCACCAATCAGCCAGGCGGAGAGGACCGCAGTATTCAACGAATCTCTCTGGTGTTCAGTAATGACAAGCTGAGTCTGATTGAAGGTGATTTGAAACCAGGTACCGTCACTGTGCTTGAACCGAAAAAAGATGTCGATATAGAAGTTCCCAAACGTCAGATCGATAAAACCATTTTGGAAAAATTCACATCACTGTTTGGCTTGCTGGATGATGATTAGTTCCGGTTCTGTCTGGAATCCCGGACAAGGAATAGCCGGCATCAACACAACCTGGAGCAATATGCTGGTATTCAATATTCAATTATTCGAGCTTAATGTAAAGACTGGTCTCAGATTTTTGAGTGTTTTTGTAAATAATCAACCACCAGGATGGCACAATCATCCAGTGACAACTCACCAGTTGGTACAATAATCTCTGGATTCAACGGTTTCTCATAAGGCGAAGAAATGCCGGTAAATTCCCTGACAGTTCCATTTCTAGCTTTCTGGTACAGGCCTTTTACATCGCGTTCTTCACAAACCGACAAGGGTGTATTGCAATAGATTTCAATAAATTCACCCTGGTCGACCATTGAGCGTACCGTATCCCTGTCTTTACGGAATGGTGAGATAAACGCAGTCAAGGTAATCACTCCGGCTTGCATGAACAGTTTGCTCATTTCGCCAATTCTGCGGATATTTTCATGGCGGTCATCAAGGCTGAAGCCCAAGTCAGCGCAGAGACCATGGCGAACATTATCTCCATCCAGAACAAAGGTATTGCAATGATGCGTGTCAAACAGGATTTCCTCTACCCTGTGAGCCAGAGTAGATTTTCCGGCACCTGATAATCCGGTAAACCAGAGAATAAAACTTTGATGCTTGTTTTTTGTATGGCGCATCTCCCTGGACACAGTCGGCTCATGCCAGCGAATATATTTATCATCAAAACTGTTTTTATCCATTAATAGTCAATCCTGTTTTTTTGAATAACGCGAAATTGTACAGCAAACAAATAACCAATGTGTAGTGGAATAACGGTATCAGCTGATAATAAAACTGTTTTAGCTGAGCGGAATAAAAATATGTTGTCAAAAAAGGATTATTACTATCATTTACCGGAGCGATTGATTGCCCAGGAACCATTAGCCGAGCGAGATGCCAGCCGCATGTTATGTCTGGATCGCTGTCAAGGTGTGATCAAGGATTCATACATAGCCAACATCTCCCGGTTTCTGCAGCAAGGTGATTTGCTTGTTTTAAATAATACCAGAGTGATACCAGCACGTTTATTTGCTCGAAAACAGACTGGTGGCAAAGTTGAAATAATGATTGAGCGCCTGATCGATGAAAATACACTGGTTGCCCAGTTACGTTCTTCTAAAACGCCAAAAATCGGCCAGATACTGGTCGTCGATGAAGGTTTCAGATTTACTGTAATCGACAGGGACAATGATTTATTCAAATTAAAACTGACAGATCCAGGTGACATCGATGACGTCCTGAGTCAAGCCGGGCATATTCCGTTACCGCCATACATCAAACGAGCCGACACCAAACTTGATAAAAACCGTTATCAAACTGTGTTTGCGGAGCAGCCCGGAGCCGTTGCAGCACCGACTGCCGGTTTGCATTTCGATCAGAAGTTATTGGACACCATACGTGAAAAAGGTGTGGAGATTGGCTATATCACCTTGCATGTCGGTGCCGGAACCTTTCAGCCTGTTCGGGTCGAGAATCTCAGTGAGCATGTGATGCATTCTGAAATAATTGATGTCAGTGACGAGATCATCAGCCAGATCCACAAGACCAAACAATCAGGGAAGCGTGTTATTGCCGTTGGAACCACAGTGATAAGAGCTTTGGAAACAGCGTGTCTGGATGGTCAGATCAAACCGTATCAGGGCGAGACGGATTTATTTGTGTTGCCGGGGTTTGAATTCAAATGTGTTGATGCCCTGCTAACCAATTTTCATGTATCGGAATCGACATTACTGGCGCTGGTTTGTGCTTTTGGTGGTTATACCAACGTCATGAATGGGTATCAACATGCAATCACCAATGAGTATCGTTTTTACAGTTATGGTGATGCCATGTTTATCGGCAATATTCTGTCATGACATCAAAACTGCAATGCCGAACAGGTTGTGGTGCGTGTTGTATTATTCCAAGCATCTCATCGCCGATTCCCGGTATGCCTGATGGCAAACCAGCCGGGGTCCGTTGTGTGCAACTTGATGAGCAGAACTGTTGCAAACTGTTTAATGATCCGCGTCGACCCGACGTATGTCATCGTTTCCAACCGTCTTATGATGTCTGCCAGGACTCCAGAGAAAATGCCATGTCTGCATTGAAGACTCTTGAGCAGTTGACCAGGCCGGAGGTCTAAACAATGTTGAAGATGGTGCTTGAATTGACAGAAGAACTGAACTTAATCACCCGGTTTTTTCAATTGAGATGACTTCATTGCTGGACTGACTGTTTTTCAGACAGGCCTGAAAATTTTCTGCTGACATCGGTTTTCCGAACAGATATCCTTGCATGGAATGACATCCCAGGTGTTTCAGGAATTCGGCTTGCTCTGATTTTTCCACACCTTCTGCAATGATGCGCAGGTTCAAGCTGTGTGCCATTGCAATGACTGCGGTTGTAATCGCTGCATCGTCTTTATCGTGAGGCAGATCACTGATAAACGATTTATCAATCTTCAATGTATCGATGGGGAATCGTTTCAGATAACTGAGCGAAGAATATCCGGTACCGAAATCATCGATTGAGATTTTCACACCGGCAGCTTTCAATTTTTGCAAGGTCTGAATGGTTTGATCGGAATTCTGCATAATCATGCCTTCAGTCAATTCCAGGATCAGATAGTCTGCACTCAAAGCACTGGCTTGCAGTGCCTGTTCAATTGTATCCAGCAGGTTGGTGTGACGGAACTGTAAACTGCTGATGTTGACTGATATGCGAATCGGTTTTAATCCAGCGTGTTGCCAGGCAGCATTTTGTTTACAGGATTGTTGCAACACCCATTTACCGATTTCGACAATCATTCCATTGCTTTCCACCATGGGAATGAAATAACAGGGTTTGACCAGACCATGTTTTCTGCTTTTCCAGCGTAACAGTGATTCAGCAGCAATAATCTGACCGGATTCGGAATCGATAATCGGTTGATAATAAATTGCAAATTCCTTGTTTTCCAGGGCTTGATGCAAGTCACTTTCCAGTTTTAACCGGGCAAGACTGTTGGCATTCATTTGCTCTGTATAAAATTGAAAATTACCCTTACCGCACTGTTTGGCATGGTACATTGCGGTATCAGCGTTCTTCAGCAATGTCGAGCTGTTTTCCGCATGTTCTGGAAACACCGAAATGCCGATACTCGGTGTGGCAAACACATTATGGCCATTCAAAGGAACCGGCCCTGATAATTTTTCAAGAATACGTTGTGCAACCAGGCCGGCATCTTCTGGTTGTTTGATTTCAGACAGTAAAATCGTGAATTCGTCACCACCCAGGCGGGCGACTTCAGCATCATTTTGATTGTTTTTGAGTCTGGCAATCGCATCGCTTTTTCTGGTGCTTTCAATTAAGCATTTGGCAACTATCTTTAACAACAAATCCCCGCTGTCATGCCCCAAAGTATCGTTGATACGTTTAAAGTTATCGAGATCCAGATACAACACAGCCATAATACGATTGTTACGTTTGGCCAGGCATAATGCTGTTTCCAGACGTTCCTGAAACGAGTTTCGATTCAGCAAACCGGTTAACGAATCGTGGTAGGCCAGGCGTCTGATTTTTTCTTCAGTGATTTTTCGTTCACTGATATCCTGTATAGTCCCTGACAACCGCAAAGGTTGATTGTTAGCATTCAGGGTAAATTGAGCTTGTTGCAATAAATAACGGATGTCTCCATTTTCGCACTGGATGCGGTATTCATGATTTGAGGGTTTGAGTTGTAATAAATCAGCTTGAAATTCTGTTTTTAGATTGTCCCGGTCTTCAGGGTGAATAAATTGAAAAAATGACTTGCGGTCTAACCTTGAATCAGACGGATTCATGCCGAATATTCGATAAATCTGGTCAGACCAGAAAACTTTATTGCGTTTTATATCCCAGTCCCAGTTTCCCAGATTGGCTATTTTTTGGGCTTTGGCTAAACGTACTTTACTGGCTTCCAAGGCTTTGAAAATAATACTGGATCGCAATAGATAACGAACCCGGTGAACCATGATTGCCCAGTTCACAGGTTTGGTGGCGAAGTCGGTGGCACCGATTGAATAGGCATTCTCGATTGAATCAATATCATCCAGACCTGTAATCATCAGGATTGGAGTGTTTCTCCCGGATGCCAGTGAACGAATTTCCCTGCAGACCTTAAATCCATCCATAATCGGCATTTCAACATCAAGCAATACAATATCTGGACGATACCGGTCGAACAACTGCAAACCATCCACGCCATTGGAAGCAAGTATGGTTTTGAATCCGGCGTTTTCCAGGGAACGTTTGGCCAGAACCTGGGTGGTCTGGTCATCATCAATGACCAGAACCAAAGCGCCTGTTGGATTAGGTTTCACGTTCGCATTGCTCTTTTTTACAGAGTTCATTCAATGCTCGGACAACGACCTGGTACTCTTTTACAATCTCTTTAAAGAGCTCAGGGCTGTCGTTGAGTTGACTGGATTTCGCTCTTGTTTCCATGTGCTTACTGAGCTGGTTTAATCGCGTGGCACCAACATTGGCACTACTGGATTTAAGATCATGCGACAACTTACGAACAGTATCTGCATTGTTGTTTCGAACAGCATCCTGCATTGAAACCAGTGTTTTTTCAGAGCATTCAATGAAAATCTCAGACAATTCAATCAGAAACTGATTGTTACCGGATTGATCCATGGCCAGGATGCTGTCAATAGTTTTGGGGTTTAAAACTGGTTTGACTGGTTGGGCAGGTGCAACAACAGGCTCAATCTTCGTTGGTTTGACAGGATTTGCTGCGGAATCAGGTTGTTTGCTTTGATCTGGTTTTGTACCGATAACCTGAATACAATCAGCAGGTGACCATTTTCTTAAGACTGTCTCAATCTGGCGCTGATTGAAGGGTTTGCTCAGGTAATCATTCATACCGGATTTCAGGCATTTTTCACGGTCACCTTCAAGAGCATTGGCTGTCAATGCAATGATAGGCACGGGTTTTTCTTTTTTCTGCAAGGATTCCAGTTTTCGAATTTCCAGACTGGTTTGATAACCGTCCATCTGCGGCATCTGGCAATCCATAAGAATAACATCGAAATGTGCCTTGGACATTACATCCAAAGCTTTTTGACCATTATCAACAATCTGGAAGCGACAACCCAGGGTCGACAGCATTTGCTTAATGACCAGTTGATTAGCCGGGTAGTCTTCTGCGACCAATACCCTGGTTTCAAATTTACACGGTTGATAATCTGCATCAGATCGCTTGTTGTGTTTGCGTGACAAACTGGGTACTGAAATTCCCATCATACTGGCAATAGTGTTGTATAAATAAGACTGCCTGACAGGTTTGTTTAGATAGTTTTCTATACCGTTTTTCTTGCAGATTTCTACTATATCAGTCTGGTAAACAGAACTAAGCATGATCAACCGCAGGGAAGCGATGGCCGGATCTGATTTGATCATCCTGGCCAGGGCGATACCATCAACTTCAGGCATTTGCATATCCAGAATTGCAAAGTCGAATGGATTGTTTGATTGTTTGGCGAGGCGGATTTTTTCCAGAGCCTGATGAGCATCTTCAGCGCAATCAGTTTCAATCGACCATGATTTTAACTGTAAATCGAAAATTTCCCGATTGGTTGCATTGTCATCAACAACCAGGGCTTTAAAGCCTTTCATATTATCGGGTGAATCAGGCTCAAGGATAATCACAGAGCGTTTGAATACAGCATTGAATCTGAAATTCGACCCCCGATCAATTTGACTGGAAACACTGATTTTTCCACTCATTAAATTGATCAGTTGTCTGGCAATTGTTAATCCAAGTCCAGTGCCACCGTATTTTCGTGTTGTTGATCCATCTGCCTGAGAAAAAGAATCAAAAATCAGTTTCTGCGATTCTTCAGATAAACCAATTCCGGTATCTTCAACTTCAAACTGTAGTTCACAAGCATTCTTGTTTGTATTCAACAGAGTTACCCGAACGACAACTTCACCGTTCTCGGTAAACTTAATCGCATTACTGAGCAGATTCATTAGAATTTGACGCAGTCTGTTCGGATCGCCTCTTAAAATCCGAGGCACGTCGTTGTGAACCAGGCTTGCCAGCTCCAGCCCCTTTCGATGCGCATGTTCAGCGAGCATATCAACTGAATCCTCGATCAAATCACGGACATCGAAATCGATGCTCTCCAGTTCCAGTTTACCAGCCTCGATTTTGGAAAAATCGAGAATATCATTAATAATGGTTAACAGAGATTCAGCCGATTTATAGGCAGTTTGAGCGAAACTTTTTTGCTCCTGGCTCAAAGGGCTTTCCAGAAGAAATTCAGTCATTCCCAACACCGCATTCATTGGGGTTCTGATTTCATGACTCATATTGGCCAGAAACTGTGATTTGGCAATATTCGCTGTTTCAGCTTTTTCAGTGGCAGATTGTAAATCCAGAGTTCTTTTTTTAACCTTATCCTCAAGTGTTTCCTGATGTTGGTTGACTTCATGCTGGTATTGTTTGAGACGTTGACTCATGCGTTTGAAAGACTGAGCCAGTTTGCCGATTTCATCTTTGGATTTGATATTGATGTGAATATCAAAGTCGCCATTGGCAATCTTGTCGGTTACAGTCAACAGGGAAGCCAGAGGTGAGGTGATGCGGCGTGTCATCAACAGAGTCAGAACGCTTCCTGCCAAAACCATTGTCGATATGATCAGCAGCGCATTATAGATAAAATCGTTGCCAGCTTTTAAGACAGTTTTACGGGTCAGGCCAAGTTGGATATAACCAATCAACTTTGAATTATTGGAAGATTTATTGTGTTCGATTGTGTTTGTTTGCCCGGTTTTGTCAGAAAATACCGGAACCAGAATATCGATAATTGTATCGTTGGTTGACAGTGATTTATATTCTTCAATCAGAAATTGTCCTGAATTCAATTTAGATGGGTCGCTAACCAGCGGGATGCGTACACCAGACAGGAATGTCCGGTCTGCAAGAATATGATTGTGATGATTGGCAATCACCGCATAAGCAATATCTTTGCTTTGATTCAATGCGTTGATTTGCCTGTCAAGTAATTCAGTCTGCTCTTCCAGCAAAGCGTGTTTGCTGTTCAGAACAATCATTCTCGCAATGCCTGTGCCGTATGCAATCAATCGTTGATGGGCATTGGATGTTTCCTGAAACAGTAAGAATACACTGGTGCCAACAGCTGTAAACAGAATCAACGCTGTTGTCAGCAGATTGAAGCGGGTTTCAATCGTATTGATTTTCATGTTGTTAACTTCGTATTATTTAGCAGTTAATGCAGCTGGACTCATGGTTACACATCACAATGACAACGGGTGACATTGATCATATGTAGTATCCAATGCCCTACATGACTGTCGGGTCAAGGCGATAACAATCAAGGTATTCAATTTCTAACTGTTGTTTAAAATGCAGGAATAATAAAGGAAATATGTTCAATAACTAACCGATTTAATTAGGTAAAGTGTAGTCGATATCTGTTTTTTGTCAGACTTGCAAACAGCGAACTAAAATTAACCGCAGTTAAATTATAGAAACAGAATACCGATGCATACAGCGATAACGATCTGTTTGAGTCATTTCAATTGGGTACGAGAAAATTGTTAACGATTGTGTTTTGAAGATTGATCAAGAATGATGTTGCCATTGCGCTTTCTGAGATGTATGTTAGTCTGAGTGTTTAAACCGGCATCCTCGTTTCTGGTGACTGGTAATTGCAACCTGGAAGACGGCTTTTAAGATAAGTTTGTATTCGATACGTCTGATCGCGTCTGCAAAAAGACACAAACTGCAATTTAGCTGATTGAGCTTTTTAGTGTAATCCCTCCTGATTAAAGAGTTATTCCCGAGAAATTTTCATGCGTTGTCCTTATTGTTCAGCTGCTGACACTCGAGTCGCCGATTCACGATTGGCGAGTGATGGTGATCAAGTGCGTCGCAGGCGTGAGTGTTTGAGTTGCAAAGAGCGCTTTACAACCTATGAATCAGCAGAAATATCCATGCCGAGAGTAGTCAAAAACAATGATCAGCGTGAACCGTTTAATGAGCAGAAATTACGCGCCGGATTGCTGCGAGCACTGGAAAAACGTCCGGTGGGAAGCGATCAGATTGAATTGAGTATTACTGCCTTGAAGCGAAAATTGTCAGCACAGGGGCTACGCGAAGTGTCATCCAGGGCAATTGGCGATCTGGTAATGGATGCTTTGAAAAAACTGGATGATGTTGCCTATGTACGGTTCGCTTCCGTTTATCGCAAGTTTGAGGATGTCAGTGATTTCAGGGACATGATTGATGGTCTTGAAACTGATGCCGACACCCGGTTATAAACCGGCTTCTTAATTTCTATTGACAATTGTCCTGAATGAATCCAGAGCAAGATCGCCAGTGGATGTCCCGTGCATTGTTACTCGCGGAAAACGGCTTGTATACGACTGATCCTAATCCACGTGTCGGCTGTATTATTGTCAAGGATAACGAGTGTATCGCTGAAGGCTGGCATCAATGGGCAGGTGACAAACATGCTGAAATTGCGGCGATCAGTCATGCCAATTCCCCGATTCAGGGTGCTACAGTCTATGTTACCCTCGAACCATGCAGCCATGTAGGGAAAACCCCACCTTGTGCTGATGCACTGATCAAGGCAGGTGTGTCGAGAGTGGTCGTGGCCATGCAGGATCCCAATCCACAAGTCGCTGGGTCTGGTTTGCAACGTTTGCGAGATGTCGGTATTGACGTTGAATGCGGATTACTTGAGTCACAGGCTGAGCAGCTCAATAAAGGGTTTTGTAAACGCATGCGCGAAAAACTGCCTTGGATCATGAGTAAAATTGCTGTCAGCCTCGATGGGCGTACAGCGTTACAGAACGGCAACAGTCACTGGATTACCGGTGCTGAGGCGCGTCATGATGTGCATCAGCTGCGAGCCAGAAGTTCAGCCATTGTTAGCGGGTCGGGAACTGTCAGGGTTGATAATCCAAAATTGACGGCCAGATTGCATGGTTCTGAGTCCAGAAAGCCTGTCAAACAACCGCTTCGAGTTATTCTGGATACAAGCCTGACTCTGGATCCTGCACATCAGTTATTCAACGATCAAGGTGGTGTTGTATTGGTAACCAGCAATTCCGATACCAATTTGCATCAACCATTTCTTGAGCACAATGTGCATATTCATGTTATAGATCAGGATGACAATGGATTGATCAGTTTGCCCGCTGTGTTCAATTACCTTGCTGAAACCGGTATCAATGAAGTCATGGTCGAGGCTGGCCCGACGCTCAATGGACAGTTACTAAAACAGGGTCTGGTCGATGAATGGTATGTTTATCAGGCCCCGGTGATTCTGGGTGATCAGGGACGAGGTATGTTTTCACTGGATATGCTGAACTCCGTGCAACAGGCAACCCGTCTCAAGCTAGTCGAAACCAGAGCGATTGGTAATGACCAGCGCTTTCGGCTGGTTCCCGATCCTGTAAGAATTTAAGGAAGATGAGTTAAATGTTTACCGGCATCATACAATCGCTTGGATCGATTGAAAGTATTCGTGAACAGGGCGGGGATATTCGCCTCACTGTCAATCTGGGTGACCTGGACAATTCAGAAATCAGTATTGGCGACAGTATCGCTGTTAATGGTGTTTGTCTCACAGTCATCAGTGACAAGCAAAACAGATTTTGTGCAGATGTTTCACTGGAAACCCTGTCTCGTACAACCCTGGGTTCATTGAATTCCGGGTCGCCTGTTAATCTTGAATTGGCGCTGACACCGCAATCACGGATGGGAGGACATTTTGTCTCGGGGCATGTCGATGGTATCGGTACTGTCAAGCAGCGTTATCCCGATGCACGATCGGAACGCTTTGAAATTAAGGCTCCTCCTGAATTAATGCGTTATATTGCAGAAAAAGGCTCGATTTGTATTGAAGGCGTCAGTTTGACAGTTAATACGGTGAGTCAGGATAGTTTTTCAGTCAATTTGATTCCACATACTCTTGATGTCACAACAATTGGCCAGTTGCAACTCAATGATACAGTCAATCTGGAAGTGGATTTGCTTGCACGATATCTGGAACGACTGATGACTGCTACAAAGACTGACAATCAGGGAGCGCATTCAATTACTGAAGATTTTTTAAAACAAACAGGCTTTATCGATCAATCTCAATGAATAGTACAGAAGACATTATTGCCGCGATCAGGCAGGGTGAAATGGTCATCATTATGGATGATGAAGACCGTGAAAATGAAGGTGACCTGATAATGTCTGCATCTCATGTCAAGTCAGAAGATATTAACTTTATGGCGCGTTACGGGCGCGGATTGATTTGTCTGACGTTGACCCGGGAACGTTGCCAGCAACTGCGTTTGCCGCTGATGGTCAATGAAAACAGTGCCACGCATTCAACCAATTTTACGGTCTCCATCGAAGCGGCCAGTGGTGTCACAACTGGAATTTCTGCGGCAGATCGAGCTAAAACCATACAAGCTGCGGTTGCCCAGGATGCCAGGCCAGATCATCTGGTGCAACCTGGTCATATTTTTCCGCTAATGGCAATGCCGGGTGGTGTATTGAGCCGTGCCGGACATACCGAAGCCGGTTGCGACCTGACCCGCCTGGCTGGACTGGAGTCTGCTGCGGTAATTGTCGAAATTCTCAACGAAGACGGTGAAATGGCTCGGCGTCCTGATCTGGAACGGTTTGCCAGCAAGCATCAGCTTAAAATCGGCACCATTACCGACTTGATTCAGTATCGTCTTAAGCATGAGAAAACAATTGAGCGGGTTTGTGATTGCAATTATCCGACTGAATTTGGTGAGTTTCAATTATATGCGTATCAAGACAGTGTTGATAACAGAGTGCATCTGGCGCTGAGTTATGGCGATCTTGATAGCGATCAGCCGATTCCGGTTCGGGTTCATGCCCGGCATACACTGGGTGATTTGCTGGCATCGACTCGCAGTGATCATCATGGTATTCATATCCAGGACGCCATGCGAAAAATCGTCAGCCTGGGGCGTGGTGTGTTGGTCATTCTCAGGCAATATGATGACAATCAGTCCCTGGTTGAATTGATTCACCATTATCAAATGGAAGACCACGGGGTTAATTTTCAACCGGAATCGCATTCAGAAAACTGGCGCACAACAGGGACTGGCGCACAAATATTAGCCGATTTGGGCGTTCATCAGATTATCGTTTTAGGTCCGAAAAAAAATTATCTGGGGTTGTCTGGATATGATCTGCAGATTATTGACCACATGGATTATGATGAAACAACGTGACAACATATAGATTGCGGGCAAGAATCTTTTCCAGCTAATATCCACCCCGCAAGTAATTGATTTTACTTGCCTCTTATATTCAAAATGTATGATTACAAGACATTGGTATTGTTCTTGTGGTAAGTCATGCAACCTTTACGGTAAAACCTGATCAGAGTCTCCTTGCATCGCCGGGAATTTTTCCAATGATTAATGAATAACTTTACAACTAAGCAGCCATTCAGCGGTTTTAACAAGGAAACCAAATGCGAACAAACACCCCATCTTTAGCCTTTTTTATTGCCTTCTTCCTTGTGGCCTGTGATTCAGAAGCTCCACAGTCTGAGACAAAGGCTGAAACGCTAGTGCGACCAGCAAAACTGATAGAAGTGGGTCAAACAAGCGACAATGCTCTCCTGAATTACCCTGCCGTTATTCAATCACGACAACTGTCGGTTTTGAGTTTTGAAGTGGGCGGAAAGTTGAAAGAATTAATGGTGATAGAAGCACAAAGAGTCAAAAAAGGAGACGTGTTGGCGCAATTGGATCAGCGCGATTTGCTGGCGAAACTGGCATCAGCACGCGCACAGTTTAAAAATGCCAATACAGAATATCAACGTGCCTTGCGTTTGATTAAACAAGATGCAATTTCCAGCAGTGAGCTTGAAGAACGAAAATCTAATCGAGATGTCAACAAATCTGAGCTTGAAACCGCAGAAAAGGCGCTGCAAGATTCCGTTCTTGTCGCCCCTTTTTCGGGTGCTATCGCTAAAGTATCGATTGAAAAAAGGCAAATCATTCAACCTGGAAAGCCAGCTATTACTATTCTCGGTAAACAGGGACTGGAGGCTAAAATTAATCTGCCTTCCAGCATTCTTGCCAAGGCTGGCGCACGAGAAACGCCAGCAACGGATTCATATCTTGTGCTGGATGCTGCGCCTGATCGCCAGATCCCTGTTACTTTCAAGGAAGCCTCTTTAGAAGCTGATGAGGCTACACAAACGTATGCCGTCACATTTGCTTTTGATGCGCCAGAGGGCTTGATTGTATTGCCTGGAATGAATGCTGTGGTGTGGTTTAAAGACCCCGGCAAATCAAGCACAAATCTCAGCCAGTTATCAGTTCCACTAACGGCTATTGCGATTGATGGTGAGCAAAAATATGTTTGGGTGGTGGATAAAGATTCAATGAAAGTCGCCAGAAGAGACGTTGTGATTGAAGCGGGCGTTGGCGTTAACTTGAATATCACAAGTGGTCTGGAAGCTGAGGAAATGATTGTGGCAGCAGGCATTTCTTCTTTGTCTGAAGGGATGCAAGTTCGTCCTTGGTCTAAATAGCTAAGGATTGAATAATGAATCTTGCAGAATTTGCCATTAAGAATCAGGTTTTAAGTGTCATTTTAATTTTGTTGGCACTGTTTGGCGGTTG
>JAHZJL010000098.1 GCA_022600935.1 Gammaproteobacteria bacterium | reverse complement strand
TGATTAAGAAGGTATTAAGACTCAGCAAAAAACTTACCTAGACTATTTATGTGTTTGAACGGTTACCTGATTAAGAAGGTATTAAACTATTCCATATATAAAACTTAATCATTCCATCTGTTAAATAGTTTTATATACATAGTAAATACCTTATTGATATACTCAGTCACAAGCTCAACTTGCCACAAGATTAAATGACACTTTTCCCAAATCCGATCAAGGGTTCCTAAGCTAACGTGACAGATTGCTGTCGCGATACACACTAATGTCGTATTGACACTGATTTAGCTTGTTGAATCCTGCATTACTCGACAGGAATCCATGTGATTAAACAGCAAATTGTTTCTGATTCTGACATCTTCAATGCCTTAAAACGCGGTGTAACTGTGGTTACCGGGAACACACGGTTGGCAGGGGCTATTCGCGAGGATTACGAACTTTCAGCAATGAATAACGGACTTAACGTTTGGTTAACTCCGGATATTTTTCCCTGGACTATTTGGTTGCAGCGTGTCTGGGGAGAGGCTATTGTTTCCGGAGCATCGCTACCGGATGAATTGTTGCTGACACCTCAGCAAGAACAGCGTATATGGGAAGATATTATTGCAGAGAGCTTTTTGGATCAGCCATTACAGCAGCTATCGGGCACTGTTAAGCGGGCACAGGAAGCATGGCAGTTAATCCAGTCGTGGCAACTATCACTGGATCAATCAGTTTTTCGTTATAACCCTGACAGTGTTGCATTCTGGAACTGGGCATCGACATTCGAGGTCAGGTGTTCAAATAAAAAATGGTTATCCCTCGCCAGCCTTCCCGACCAACTGACAAAGTGTATTCAGGCAGGAACGTTGTCTACACCATCCGAACTGATTCTAATCGGTTTCGATGAATTAACACCACAACAGATAGCGTTGTTGCAATCGTTAATTGATTCAGGTTGTGATATACACTGGATGCAGCGTGCGGGCAAGCAGAGCGTGGCTACCAGAATAGAATGTACCGATGCGCGGGATGAAGCAACAACTATTGCTCGCTGGGTTCGGCAGTGTCTTGACGAAAATGCCGAGAGTAAGATTGGAATTGTTGTACCAGAGCTCGAGTCTCACCGCACTATGCTAATCCAAGCGTTTGATGAGGTTTTGATTCCGCAAGCACTGCAGCCTGGCAATCACTCTGTCGCACGTCCCTATAACATTTCGCTTGGTCCGGCTTTTAGCAATCAGCCTGTTATCAGCACGGCTCTGAAACTGCTTGGCCTATTGCAACCAACGATTAGTCTGGAAGATGTGGGCAAATTATTACGTTCACCATTCATAGCCGGCCGGGAAGAAGAAGCCAGTGCCAGAGCGTTACTTGATGGACGTTTAAGACAAAACGGCGAACTTTACTTAACCCTGAAAACACTGCGTTATCATGCAATGCAATCAGACAAACTGTATTCATGCCCAGTGTTTGCAAGCAGCCTTGGTAGCTGGATTTAAGCCGCTAAGGATTGCCCTCGTTCTGATAGCCCCGGTCAATGGTCAGAACGATTTGCTAGGTTACTAACAAAAATCGGCTGGGCAAACGGACGCACTTTGTCTGGCGATGAATACCAGGCAACCGAGGCATGGCGTGACTTGTTGGTTCGATTTGCGAGTCTGGAACTGGTAACCAAACCAATGGACTTATCCACTGCTGTGACTCAATTACAACGCATGGCGCAGGAGCGAACATTCCAGCCACAAACAGCTGAGGTTCCGGTGCAAGTAATGGGTCTGCTGGAAGCGAATGGACTACAATTTGACAGCATTTGGGTGATGGGGCTTGATGACAGTATCTTGCCAGCATCTCCACGACCTAATCCGTTTATTCCATTACATTTGCAGCGTGAAGGTAGATTGCCACGTTCAAGTGAAGAGCGAGAGTTACAAGTATCGCGCACCATCACTAATCGATTATTAACCAGTGCAGCTGAGGTGATTGTCAGTAACCCCCAACGCTGTGGCGACGAGGAGCTAAGACCGAGTCCGTTAATCACTGATCTGGCCCTGATCAATTCCGGAGATGTTTCGTTATGGTCTGCATCAACGTGGAAAAATGACGTTTACCATAGCTCCAGGCTAACACAACTTGCTGATGATCCAGCGCCACCACTGAACAATGAAGAGGTAAGTGGTGGAAGCGCTGTTTTTAAACTGCAGGCAGCTTGCCCATTTCGCGCATTCGCAGAACTACGTTTAGGCGCACGTGCGCTGGAACATGCGGAGATTGGGCTGAATGCGATGACACGTGGATCATTGATACACAGGGTTTTTGAGAAATTCTGGGATACACTGGATTCGCATGAGCAGCTAATCGAAATGGGTGTCGAACAGTTAGAAGAACTTGTTAAGACAGTGGTTAATCAATCAATTGACGAGATCGCTAACAGGCATCCACAAACACTTCATGGACGTTTCAGAGAAATAGAAAACCAGCGCCTCTGTCAGCAAGTGTTGAAATGGTTAGCGTTAGAAAAACAACGCCAGCCATTTTCTGTGGCCGAGAATGAGGGAAAGCATCAGGCAACTGCTGGAGGAATTAGTGTTCAATTAAAAATTGACCGTATTGATCAATTAAGTGATGGTCGCCAGATAATTATCGACTATAAAACCGGCTCTGTACAACCCGGCCAGTGGTTTGGTGAACGCCCAGAAGAACCCCAATTACCTCTTTACAGTATGGCTGTTGATGGCGATATTGCCGGTGTTTTATTTGCACAAGTGAAAGCAGGTGGAATTGCATTTAATGGAGTAGCTGAAGAGGAAGGTCTGGTACCTGGTGTTAAATCTTATGAAGAATTAAAGCAAACGCGTGAGGTAAGTGAATGGAAAGAGGTTTTGCGTGATTGGCGGGCAACAATGGAGAGATTGGGTGAAGCGTATCGCAACGGAGAAGCTATGGTCGACCCAAAAAAATACCCTGGAACCTGCACTTTCTGTGAACTGCAACCGTTGTGCCGTATAGATCGG
>JAHZJL010000097.1 GCA_022600935.1 Gammaproteobacteria bacterium | reverse complement strand
CTATAATGATATCCACAATGCCAAGGCCATCATGATTGTCGGCGGCAATCCAGCGGAAGCTCATCCAGTATCCATGCAACATATTTTTAGAGCCAAGGAACGTGGTGCACCGTTGATCGTGATTGACCCGCGCTTAACCAGGACCGCTGCACATGCTGATTTACATATCAGTATCCGACCCGGTACCGATGTTGCTGTCACCTGGGGCATGCTCTGGCATGTGTTCGACAACAACTGGGAAGACAAGGGTTTTATTGATGACCGGGTGTACGGCATGGATGAAATCCGTAGTGAAGTCGCCAAATGGGATCCGGCAACTGTCGAAAAAGTCAGTGGCGCGAAACCTGAGGAGTTACTCCATGCTACCCGGCTGATGGCTGAACATCGCCCTGGAACCTTTATCTGGTGCATGGGAGGCACTCAACACACCATTGGTAACAATAATACTCGTGCTTACTGTATTTTCCAGCTTGCACTGGGAAATATGGGCGTTGAAGGTGGCGGTACCAATATTTTTCGTGGTCACGACAATGTACAAGGTGCGACCGATCTAGGTCCCAATGCACATTCACTTCCTGCTTATTATGGTTTAACCGAAGGCGCGTGGAAACATTGGGCGGGAGTTTGGGATATTGATTATGAGTGGCTGGCTGCCCGTTTTGATCAAACCAGTTACAACGACGGGAACGGCAAGAAGAAGGCCATGCACATGAATGGCATTCCGGTATCACGCTGGTATGACGGGGTACTGGAAGACAAGGCCAATTTGTCCCAGCGCGACAATATCAAAGCCATGATTTTCTGGGGTCATGCTCCGAACAGCCAGGTGCGAAATGTCGAG
This sequence comes from Gammaproteobacteria bacterium, assembly GCA_022600935.1. Classification (GTDB taxonomy): domain Bacteria; phylum Pseudomonadota; class Gammaproteobacteria; order Methylococcales; family DRLZ01; genus DRLZ01. Next base: position 4,447 of record JAHZJL010000097.1, on the reverse strand, counting down.
ATTAAGCAAGCCATGGAAAAACTGGACTTGCTGGTGGTGATCGATCCGTATCCATCCAATGCCGCAGTGCTGCACGAGCGCAAAAACAACACCTACCTGCTACCTGCTTGCACTCAGTTTGAAACCAGTGGATCGCTGACATCTTCTAACCGTTCGTTACAATGGCGGGATAAGGTGATTGAGCCATTGTTTGAATCGCGCCCCGATCACACCATTATGTACCAGTTTGCCAAACGGTTTGGTTTTGCAGAGCAATTGACTAAACATATCCGGGTTGAGAATGACGAGCCGGTTATAGAAGATATTGTTCGTGAATATAACAAGGGTGCCTGGACAATCGGTTATACCGGTCAAAGCCCTGAACGTATCAAACTGCATCAGCAAAACTGGCATACATTCAACACCACCACGCTGAAAGCTGAAGGCGGCCCATGTGATGGCGAAACCTTTGGCTTGCCCTGGCCATGCTGGGGGACGGCTGAATTTAAGCATCCCGGCACTCATATCCTATACGATACCAGCAAGCCAGTGAAAGATGGGGGGCTGGCATTCCGCGCCAGGTTCGGTGTTGAACGCAATGGCCAATCGCTGTTGGCCGGCAGCGTTGCCCCTAAAGGAGCTGAGATTGATGGCGGATATCCTGAATTCAGTGCGGCTTTATTAAAAGAGCTGGGTTGGTGGAAGGATTTAACCCCGGCAGAACAGCAATCCGCCGAGGGAAAAAACTGGAAGACCGATACATCCGGTGGTATCCAGCGAGTCGCCATCAAGCATGGTTGTGCGCCTTATGGTAATGCACGTGCACGTTGCATTGTCTGGACTTTCCCAGATCCCATTCCTGTACATCGCGAGCCTTTGTATACCAAACGTCGAGATCTGGTCAAACAATTTCCCACCTACGAAGATCGCAAACATTATTATCGTTTACCTACTCGCTATGCATCGATACAGAATGTCGATTTCACCGGCAAATTTCCGCTGACAATGACCAGCGGTAGACTGGTTGAATACGAAGGTGGCGGCGATGAAACCCGCTCCAACCCCTGGCTGGCAGAATTACAACAGGAGATGTTTGTTGAGGTGCATCCTGCCGATGCCAATAATGCCGGGGTGCGCCATCAACAGAAAATTTGGGTGGAAGGCCCGGAAGGTGGACGTATCCGGGTGACTGCGTTTGTTACGCCTAGAGTCCCGCGAGGCGTGGTGTTTATGCCGTTTCACTTTGCCGGTCATTACCAGGGCGAGGATTTGCGTGAACGTTACCCACAAGGGTGCGATCCGTTTGTGCTTGGCGAATCATGTAACACCGTGTTTACTTATGGCTATGATTCAGTAACTGCAATGCAGGAAACCAAGGTCTCGTTGTGCAGAATCTTTCCTGATAATGGCAACAGTCTGGGTGAAAACAAGGAGGTGAGCTGATGGCACGATTAAAATTTCTTTGTGACGAGGAGCGTTGTACTGAGTGCAACGCTTGCGTCACTGCATGCAAGAACGAAAATGAAGTCCCTTGGGGCGTGAATCGCCGCCGTGTTGTGGTGATGGATGATGGCTTGCCGTCAGAAAAATCCGTATCAGTAGCCTGTATGCATTGCACCGATGCGCCATGTCAGGCAGTTTGTCCAGTCGATTGTTTTTATACAACTGAAGATGGTTTGGTTCTGCATGACAAAGATTTGTGTATCGGTTGCGGATATTGCCTGTACGCCTGCCCGTTTGGAGCACCGCAATTTCCCAAGGATAATCTGTTTGGTGAGCGCGGCAAAATGGATAAATGCACCTACTGCGCTGGTGGGCCGGAAGACGATCATTCTCAGCAGGAATTCGAGAAATACGGGCGTAACCGTTTAGCTGAGGGTAAATTACCGTTATGCGCCGAGATGTGCTCCAGCAAGGCTTTAATTGCCGGTGATGCTGATATTATTTCCAATCTGTATCGCGAACGCATTACCAATCGCGCCAACCGCCCTGATTTCAGTCAAACAGGCTCGGAACAAGATGATAATCATCAAGCCAATAGACCTGGCCTACCCTGGGGGTGGGAAACTGCGTACCAGAAGTCATAATGAAAAGTGTGCTCTGTTTACAAATCATCTGTTGGTTTATTGCCATGACATTGACTTCAGCGTGTAGCGAGGATACTCGCGTCATTTTGCATGAAGCGCATGTTTACAAGGGCCAATCTGACGCGCACCCGAATAATCGACAGGAACGTGACGACCAACTGCGTCAGCGGGCACTACTGGTTTTTTCTGACCGATAATTGTCATCGATGATTCGCAAATTGCAACCTGCCTTAATTGTCCAACGCCAATCCTTGCCTGAAGATTGGCTGCAGCAACTGCTTTACCCTGCCTTTTTATCTGGTAACACAGACGATAAAACCAGTTTTAATCCTGAAACTAAAATAAAACATGCCCTTGCCATCTGCTGCATATTGATGTTTTGGTTATCCCCTGTTCAACAATCATTTGCAGACCAACAAACGAGTCAAGCTGCGGTTCAAATCAAGCAACAAACAACCACAGTCAATCCCAGGCAAAATCCGCGTAGTGCAGTCTGGCGCAAGGTTCGGGAAGGCAGGCAGGGTTACAGTGCTGTGAGCGGGCCAGAATCTGGACAATTGATCGAAGCCAGCGGAGAAGTCTGGCGCCGAATCCGTAATGGGCCATTGGCTGTCTATGGCGGCTGGGCGATGCTTGTTACAGCGATACTGCTGGTGTTGTTTTACCTGATCCGTGGTCAGGTAAAACTCACAGACCCAAAAACCGGCATTAAACTGTTGAGATGGAGTGGCTTCGAGCGATTCATCCACTGGTATACAGCCATCTTGTTTATTGTGCTTAGCCTGACCGGGCTCAGCATCTTATTCGGTCGCAGTTTATTGATCCCTTTAATCGGCCATGAAGCATTTGCGATTTGGGCCATTGCGGCCAAATTAATTCACAACTACAGCGGTCCCTTATTCATGGCAGGACTGTTTACCATGATCGTCATCTGGGTCAAAGACAATCTGCCAGACAAATACGATATTAACTGGCTTAAAGCATTCGGTGGCCTGATAGGGAACAATCATCCTTCCGCAGCACGGATGAATGCTGGAGAAAAACTCTGGTTCTGGCTTTTGTCCTTGTGCGGTATATTGATTTCATTAACCGGGTTAATACTGGATTTTCCAGTTATCGAGCAGGAACGAATGATTTTGCAAGTCACTCATTTAATCCATTTAAGCAGCGCTATTTTGCTATTGATAGGAGCGCTTGGGCACATTTATATCGGAACCATCGGCACACAAGGTGCCTTGGAAGGGATGATGAATGGTGAAGTGGATGAAACCTGGGCAAAACAGCATCATGACATTTGGTATCAGCAAGAAACTGAACGATTAGCCGAGCTCAACAAACCAAGCTCAGCCTCACAAGCCGCCAAACGATTGAGAGCGCTTTCTGAAAAGCCCTCCGAATCACCATGAAAATAATGACACAGTCAATGAACATGCCATACTCCAAGATCAATCCCAAAGACATGATTTTGCGAGATCATCTCGCATACGACAGAACTATTCTCGCCAACGAAACAACTCTACTGGCTTACCTACGCACGGCAATGGCGCTACTTGCAGCCGGGGCGACTTTATTTCGACTGTTTCCACAAGACACTTATTTCCAGGTACTTGGAATCATTATGATGATTCTGGGGCTGATTATTTCCGGCATTGGAGCCTACCGTTTTGCAACCATCACAAAACGACTGAAAAAACTGCACGAAGAGGTTGATATCCCTGATTAGATCTTAAATTCAAACCGTCTACAAAAATGTAAAATATATTGAAATTGATAGCGCAATACGAACTCAATGTCACTGGATTATTGTGAGTTAAACGTATAGCTTTTATATAACAGTTCCCAGTTTAACAGAATGCATTTCGAGTAAAACGACTGATGATTGAAGGTTGAATTCAACCATCCAGACCTGGTTTTATGTAGTGTGCAACTGCACATTAATTTCCTCAACTGTATAGCGTGGGGTAATATGTTGGGGGCAGTTTTTATCCCAGGTTTTGACATGGATGATAAAGGCGCGTTCGGCTTTGCCTTGATACCCTGGTATGGTCAATTCCTTAATGCGTTTCGTGTCATTTTCAGTAACTTCAGCTGTTCCCCATAGTTTGATTCGGGTCCGGTTTGGGTAATCCATCAGAAACAGGCAGACCTTATTGTTTTCTTCGAGATTACCATATGAAATATATTGGCGGTTGCCGGAAAAATCGGCAAACCCAAGAGTCTGGTCATCGATGACTTTCAGAAAACCTTTGGGACCACCTCGGTGTTGTATATAGGGTTGACCATCCTTGTTGGCTGTTGCCATGTAGAACGAGTCCCGTTGCTCGATGAATTCGGCAAGTTCCGGGTTGATCCGGTCCGGCCACCAGTTTTTTTCGACTCTT
>JAHZJL010000096.1 GCA_022600935.1 Gammaproteobacteria bacterium | reverse complement strand
CAGTTCAACAGCGCTGGGCACATGACCAGTCTCAATAAAACGAGAATTGACCAGTCGGAACACTGCTGGAGCTTTTGGCGATAAATTAATTGGTATACGAACCAATTTATCGTTTTTACTCATTGAGCGCGTGATTGCTTGTTGTATCCAGTAGGTCGCATACGTCGAAAAACGCAATCGCCGACGATGATCAAATCGGTCGACCGCTCTAAGCAGTCCGACAACGCCTTCTTGCAAAATATCTTCCTGGGTCATATTTTGAGGATGATATTGATGCGCCAGATATTTAATTAAACCAAGATTGCTGACAGCAATTTCTGAGCGTAAGGCAACCATTCGATTGGTTAGTTCTTCTAACCGTTTTAAAAAAACTGGATTGATTGTGCTGTTGTCAATACTGCCGAACTGGCTATGAAGGAGCGTTTTCGACACATCAATTAATAGAATTGGTAAAAAATGAATGGATGCAATCAAGTCGATCTGTTGATGAATTTCACTCAAATCCGGTTGGGTTAGATCGTGTTCCTGGAGCAAACGAAACGCATCTGCAAGCCTGTCTGCAACCAGCTTAGCAGACGTATTGACAGGGTTATCCCTGTCAGATTCAAAACTTAACTGGCTGCGGCTCAAACTGAACAAATCTGTCGGGCTAACACCGTCATCGACATTGTTTAAATACTGGCTGGCCATTGCAACCATACCAGCATGGGTTCCAATCAAAAGTGTCAGGATCTCGCTTCTGATACTCTCCATTTGCTCCAGGCGCGCGTTTAGGTTGGCAGCAGCTTGATTGACTTTACAATCAATCAATTCTGGTCCGTTACCCGAGACAGGATCAACCGCAAGGTTGGACTTGATCAGTTTGCGTCTGGCGCTGTTATTGATCTGTCCAGTCGATGTGTTGAGTGTTGCTGGATCTGATAGAGGCTTGCGCTTTTCCAATTGATTCTTTCTCAGATTGGCTGATCGCTCATTTGGCCTTAACGTTTTTCCGCTTGCATTCATTACTGTACTTATGGCGGTCATTTTGTTTATCCTTTGATTCCGTTTGCATACCCACTGTCCACTTGCGTGAAAAAATCTATAATCGATTCATTCATGCCTGGCCACTCGGAATGAGATCCGCTTCCCTCGCAATACCAGACCTGAGATTGATCCGCACACCCATTGTAGGTAATACAACCATTATTCAGAGTGACTGATGAATTCAAGTCACATTGATTGCACGACGCCCACCAGAGAACAGTCTCCATCCCATAACCGGGAAACAAGCTGTCCTTAGCGCTGTGCATCACCATGACTGGGATCGGTGCAGGACATTTGCGATCCATTAAATCTGCGCCCCGAATACCCACTGCGCTGGGTGCGATAGCGGCCGGGATATTCTTTGTTCCTGCCATGAAAGCCAACGCCATCGATACTGTCCCGCCATCTGAATGGCCTGTCAGGAAAATCCGTTTTTGGTCAATACACCATTTTTTTGCGACCAGCGCAGGAATTGTGGATAACTCGATTATTCGGGTGGGTGTCAAACCACGATGATCGGCATAGGCAACCACAAAACCCGCTGTTGTTGCCTGGAGGGTAAAATCCATCAAGCGCTCACTGTTATAACGATTCTTTTTTGCAGGCGCATACACCATTAACAATGGGTGGACGATGGTCGGATCGTAATTAAGCGGTGTACGCACACTGAATTTGATTCCCTCAGCGGTGGATTCACTGTTAGCCGCATTAGACGAACCTGGTTTTGCTCCGGCTGCACAGCGAACTGTACTCTGATTGATCTGATAACTCGCTTCTCCCAGAACAGGAACAGGCTCACTGCACCCCGTAACAAGCATCGCAAGCAGTGCTGTCATCAGAACGGAGTAAAATGGAATCGTCACCCACGAGTAACGTGAAATCACAACATTTCCCTGGGACCCAGCCTTCAACGGATCAACTGCGACGCAATGATTAATCGTATTAACACTCTCACTATCTATTTCTGGTTTCATACAACGCACCATGTTGATTAAAAGGTTCTTGTTTTACCTGGAAACGACTCTATGCCAAACAAAAACATTGACTTTGGATCTAATGTCAGACGGTACAAAATAAGCACACAGCAATAGTCCAAATACAGCAAAAACAAGCACCCAGAGTAATCTACTAGAACGTTCTTCAGCGCCTATAGAAAATGGCAAATGTGCGTCGATTTTCTGGTTTGCTAGTAATAAAGTGACATGGACCAGGTATTCACCCATACCAAATTCTGAAAAATTAACTGCCGCATTCATTGAACCTGTTTTGTGTATTGTCGGTTCCTGATAAAAAACACGTTTGCCGCCGGGCTCTTTTGTAATTTCAAATTCAACCAGCATTTTACGCAGCGGCTTTTGCTCGTAATCAAACACCAACGTCGTTAAACCCAGGCGGGGAATCACATTGCAAAATTCAGCGTCGCCAGTCAGTCTGGGCGTGTACGCTGTAAAGTGCACCCATTGCCCGATGATGGGTATCCGGCAATCATCAAATTCAACCGCTCCACCGCCATGCGCTAAAACAGTTGATGGCACAACCATTAGTAAACTAAGAAATCCATGCAGAATCATTGCGTTGACTTTCTGATATCGATACATAACGTCTTACTCCTGAAAGGCAATTACGTAATATATGCGCTGGTCAAATATACGAATTTATTATAGGATTTATGTATATTAAATCGAACGCATGAGCTATATTACATAGCCATTAAGGCGTTTGTATAATATTTGATTCCTATCAATGGATAGGAAAATACTATTAAAGAGATAACCCCATGGAAATGCATCAAATCCGTTACTTTCTTGCAGTCTGTGAAAAAAGCAATTTCACCCAAGCCGCGCAACTGACATACGTGTCACAACCGTCATTAACCCAGGCGATTAAAAAGCTGGAACAGGAACTGGGCGGAGAACTCTTTGTGCGAAATCGTGCCGGTTGCGAACTGACCGCTTTAGGTCGTCTGGTTGAACCCAGCCTGCGACATCTATATCAAGAAGCACTGTCAACCAAAGCTAAGGCAATTCGATTTACCCGACTCAAAAAGTATCCGCTGCGAATAGGACTCATGACCACCATTGGCGCCCAGCGCCTGAGCCCTTTTTTTGCACGCTTCCAGCACGATTATCAGAACACGGAACTGGAATTGATCATCGACAGTGAAAGTAATTTATTCAAAAAATTGCAATCAAACCTGCTGGATTTGATCATCAGTGCTCCACTGATCGTGCCTGGAAAACCGTATCATTCAACATTACTGTATGAAGAACGCTATGGCGTTGTATTCAACAAAAATCACCGTTTTAATCAGCTGAAAACAATCAATCTGACTGAGATTCAGGAAGAAGCTTATCTGGACCGATTGAATTGCGAACTGAGAGAAACGCTAAAAACCATCTGTAGCGATTGTGAAATTACGCTTTATGCCACTTACCGTAGCAACAATGAAGAATGGATTCTGAATATGGTTCGAGCTGGAATCGGCGTTGCACTGATCCCGGAATATGCACTTCCGCTGAATGCTGACGATGTGGGTTTTATTTACCTGAATGAACCAGCGATAACCCGCGAGATTCATGCAATCTATAAACCAAATGCCGTCAATAAGGAACTTGAGGTGCTCATCAACTGTTTGAGCCAGGGATGTTGAACTACATTAATAATACACGAAACTATATCGGAAAAAGTACACCAAGGTTTTCTATGGGCCTTAGGGGTCTGCATAGTTCATCTTCGATTCGGCAAATGTCCGGACATTCAACAGCACAAGTCGTGTTGTCTCCACGATGACAATTTCTAGTTCTTGTCATACCTTTGACCCGATCATGTCAGTTTGCACTATACCCTAACCTGATGTCAGGCTATGTGCCACTTCAGTGTCAGAATAGAGTTGTTTTTTTAAATGATTGACACCTTCAACAAAAGGTCTTAGATTTCAACCTGACACTTTTGTTTTTTGAGGACTGTTCAATTGAAAGGGCATCGTATTGGTTACATCAGGGTCAGTTCGTTTGATCAGAATCCAGAACGCCAACTGGAACAGGTCGAGGTCAGCAAGATTTTTACTGATAAGGCTTCTGGAAAAGACACTGAGCGCCCTGCCCTGGAAGAACTGTTGGCTTTTGTTCGAGAAGGCGATACCGTCGTTGTCCATAGCATGGACCGATTGGCAAGAAATCTGGATGACTTGCGGCGATTAGTCCAGCAATTAACTACTCGCGGTGTTCGCATCGAATTCGTTAAGGAATGCCTGACGTTCACCGGTGAAGATTCGCCGATGGCTAACCTATTGCTCTCGGTCATGGGAGCGTTTGCCGAATTTGAAAGGGCGTTAATCCGCGAACGGCAAAGAGAAGGCATTGCACTGGCAAAACAGCGCGGTGCTTACCGAGGCCGTAAGAAAGCACTATCGTCTGAGCAAATAGACGCGTTACAAAAACGGGCAAGTACCGGCGAGCAAAAAGCAAAGCTAGCCCGCGAGTATGGCATTAGTCGGGAAACCCTCTATCAGTATTTGAAAACGACTGAGTAACATGTCTGGACAATCAGTTTTGTCGGCGATTTGTGAATATTACCGATGAACTATACATAAAATACCAATTGGTATTAAGGTACTCACATGAGACTTGATGTTATGTGGGCACGCTTATCATGAATAATCTCATGTTATTCCGTTTGTGGAAGCTCAGTTAAGATATGCCTATTTTACATCAGCGTGTTAAGGACAGTCATTGATCAAGGCTATATGGCATGTGGAATTTAACGACCAACGAGGAAAAACGATGAATGAGCGATTTTTATTCGTAGTGCTCGCCACCTTATTGCTCCAAGCCTGCGACAGGGTCACCGTCAATAATTCTGTCGGCGAGGTCGGCCTTTTAGTCGATGGTCAAGGTACTCCGGATCCGATAAACGACTTTCGCCTGTCCAAAAACGACTCAGGCATCACGACATTTCGGGTTGGAAACTATACCGCCGCGGCTGCTCCCAACCGCAACGAGGTCTTGGGGTTCGGAGAGGAACGCGCACCGACAAGGTTGACTACGCCCTGGACAGCTGATGACGACAGCTTTAACTTCAGTCTAGGGGAACCGATTCCGGTCAATTTGACCTTCTGGGTCATCCAGGGTCCGCTCGATGTCGCCGAGTTCAGGATCATGTCCGGTCTCACTGCAGCCGATCAGATCTGGGAAGCCGAACGAGCTGGATTAGTCATCGGTAATGTCAACATCGTCGACGCTACTAACGATCCGGATATCGACGACGAAATACTTAACTCGGTTGGTGGCAACAATCGAAATTGGGATGATTTTTCAAGCGAGATTGGGTTCACTCAAGACCGCATTAACGTTTACTATATCAACACGGTCGAGGGTAACCCCACTATGGGCTGGTCGGATTTTGAAGCCCGGATTGTCATGGGTTTTAACACGACGGAGACTCTGCTGTCCCATGAACTCGGCCATGCTTTTTCCCTGGTTCACCCAGAAGACGGTCCAATCGCTGGTGAATTCAATGCCCAGAACGTCATGATAGCTAGCACCAATTCACGGAGCTGGCTCACCGAAGGCCAAACATTCCGTGCACATTTCGATCCGGATTCAGTCATCAATAGTGTCTATAATGCCCGCCCAGGACAGCCAACAGAAAACTGCCATCCCTATAATGAGTCACCCCCGTGTCCATGGCTACCACGACGCATTTGGGCGGATGGTTCTGCCTTTCCGCCAAATTAAGGAGACCCAACGTGCTACGTCTATTTCTTTGCATTACCTTGCTCCTGATCCCGCTGCCTGCAATCAGCCAGTCAAGCGGTCGCACCGAACTGATGCAACTGGTTGAAGAGGATTGCGGTGTCGGAACGTCCGACGCCAGATTTCGCGCAACGGTTATAGCTGATCCGACCTCTGCGCGAAATGTCTTTCGCCAGATCCTCCGGGGCGGCCCAAAACAGACCCTGCTGGACTCTGCGCGGACAGATGCCTTGGCAGAACATGATCGGTATACGGAATGGGCAAAAAGGCACTCACAAAAGCCGCATGTCAGGGCGTTTCTTGCAGGTCCGGGACGTGCAGCCTTTGCTGATGAAGCAGCCGCGCGGTTAGATACGACGGTTCGGGCAAACGCACTTCGTGGACTCAGTCTGATTGGAGAAGCCTCGGACCGCGAAGTCATCGAAGCCACGATCAAGACTCATCCGACCTTGGAACGGGCTGGCCGCGATGCATTGAATCGAATCACCAACAGGTGATCATCACAACATTTGGTACCTTTATAGGATTAAACCCACTTTTACACTTTGTTAGTAAAGTGTTCATAGGTATCCAGTACACTCTTTATCTACGGCGCTGATTGAGACTTAGCACGCTAGTCCTAACTGTACCCCCGCTAGTCCAGTCTCTGTTATTAATCATTTATAAATGATTATGATGTGCCGTAATTTGCTCCTTGCTAGAATTAGTTCACTTGATGCTATTTGGATACGTTTACTATCAATAATGGACATGTTATCCAACATAGAGCCTTTGACTTTATTAGCCATTGTAAAAAAAAAGATTTTTAAAACTATGTAGGATATACAAATCTGGTCAATAACTTAACTTAACGTCAATGATTAAATCTACACAAAACCGTTCGGAATGGACTAGCGGGGGTATTTGAACAGGATGTTACGGTTTGAGGTTTAATTTGCTGCCTCAAACCGTCACTTTTTGCGCAAAATCCCCATAAACTTCTACGGCATCATCTACAAAATAGGTTCCGTTTGGCAGTACATGCTTGTACGGCAATAGCGAGATATGAGATAACGCTTCATCATCAATGACTTCCCCTTGCTGGCGTAAACTTTCAATAATGCCATCGATTTTTAAGGTGTTCCAGTAGAGTACGGCATTTGATACGAGACTGAGCGAACTGGCCTTATTCATAATTTCCTCATAATTGCCCGTGGTAAATTCCCCCTGGTCAGCAAAGAATATACGCCGAGGTAACCGGTGACGGTATTCCCCTTTATTAAGCTGCAACTGCACGGTTCTTCGCAATTCTGGATCAGTAATATAACGCAAGATGTATTCGGTTTTGACGATGCGACCCAGATGGGTAAATGCTTTGGAGAGTCGGTCTGATGGATAGCTATTAGTTAGGCGTTGAACGATGACATGGGCCGGAACGGTACGCTGTTTTAGCGAGATCACCACGTGCATCATTGCTTCCCATTGTTCTTCTATTAGATCCAAATCGACCGTTTTATTGAGCAACGGTGTGAAATCACCATAATCGGTATTTTTGTCTCTGTTCACTCGATACAGTTGCTGATCCTTCAGATCACGGATGCGAGGCATAAAGTAGAAACCTAGAAGATGGCACAGAGCAAAAATGATCTCGGTGTAACCGTGAGTGTCAGTAGTATGTGCCCGTATATCAAGTAGCGTATTATTGTCCAGCAGCCCATCCAAAACATACAGGGCTTCGCGGGGGCTGCATGAGATGATCTTTGTGCTGTACACAGAATACTGATCAGAAACATGCGTATAGATGCCAATGGCTTTATCATAATAGCCGTAATAGCGTGGGTAGTACGAGGCCAGCAGGCTACTGGCTCTGATTTTAAATCTCTGTGCGTCTGACGATGAAAGAGTACCACTGCCATGAATGGCGCTCAGGGGCAGTTTGTGGTGCTTGTTGACGATTTCAGCACTCGCCGCATTCAAGGTTTCTTCTCGAATATGATGGTTTAATACGTGACGGAGCATATCGACAGTCAATCCGTCCACACAGGCGCTCATAGCGACTGGGCCGAGATTTGTTGCCTGAGAAATCAGTGCAGAGATCAGTGTTTTGTAAAAATGCTTCGGTCTAGCCTGATGATCGTGAATGGGCGTGAAGTGCTGGGTGAACTGTGTGAGCTGGTCAACCTCCATCAATAATTGCTCAATCCGAATCGGAGGCATACTGGCATCAATGACTTTCTGCAATCGGGTGACAGAGGCGGGTAACGTGATCTTGTCATAGCGTTTCAATTTCAGTTTACCCTTGTCGATGGTCGCAAAATCATCCGTTTTAAATCGCTTGCGGGCCTCGGAAGTGGCCTCAATGAATTGTTGTGTGAGCACTGCCTTTGTTTGCGTGGGCTGAGGTTGGTTTAACGCTTCGTAAGCAGCCTCTCGTACTTCCTGCAACCGGGACTTTGAGAGCATCATATCCCAGAAAAACACATGGCTTTTACTTTGTGGTAAGTACAGATCACCTGAGCGCAAGGCCTCTTTTAACGCCAGTGCTAAACTCATTTCCCAGGCATTTCGGTTGATATTGCCATCAGGGTTTTTAAGTGCTTTTCGTAATTCTTTAGGCACAAACGCGATGGGAGCGTCTGCGGGTAATTTTTTCAATAAACCAGAGTCTATCTCCCGAACGATTTGAATGGCCTGCATCAATGCTTCGCTGCCCTGTGCAGCGGTAAATTGCAGGTCAATGAATTGTGCAAAATATTTACGCATACTCGGATAACGGGCCAATAGCGCATCTCCATAACCCCGTTCTTCCAGCCTTTTGAACTGGCGCAAATCATCAAGGGATTGGCGAAGCTTGATTTCATCAATCTGCTGCCACAGGGCTTCTCTTGTGACTGATTTATCGACGGGCCAATCCAGTAAAGCGTCAGTCGTGTCGATGATGGTATCAACAGCTTTCTTATGGCGTTTGCGAGATTCTCTGTGCTTTTTCTCATAAGCATTTCTGGACTCTCTGCACATTTCGGTAACATATTGATCATGCATCATTACCAAATGATCGAGCAGTATTTTCCGAGTTTCCAAGAGAAAACAGAGCATCAATGCATAACGCTTTTGCTTGCCAAATTGTCTAATATCCTTGGCGCTATAGCGCTTGGCGAGGTTGAACAGGTAATCAACAAACCCCGGTTCCAGCATGTGCGTTTCAAACTGTCCTATTCCGGTTTTCTCCAGAATTTGAAACCGCCCCAGATAAGATTGTAATGACGAGATCGAGGCGGCAGGCGGGTATTGTTTTAATTGGGAGAACTGAGATCGTTGCTCACCTTCAGGAACGCTCAGCAAATATTCAATAGCTTGGCGCAAATCAGGGGGGAGTTGTTGATATATTTTCTCGAAAATCTCGTCATGTACCTCAGAACATACACGGATTATCAGTCTTTCCAGTACAGACGCCCCTGGTAGTAAAATCTGGCTGTTCAGCAGATAACACTCCGCTTGCTGAAATAATGCACCGGGCAATAATCCATTTCTAGCCTGCTCTTCAATCCAGCTTTGTAGCTGTATTTGGGCATCGCCGTCGAATCGATGAAAGCCCAAATAACGCAAAATATTTTTGCGGTGCTCGGCATTGGTTGCTCTACGATCTGGCCCTTCGATATTCAGAGAGGGTGGCAGATCAAGCTGTGTGCAAAGATGGTTCACAATTCGGGGGGAGATTCCGTGAACCTCACTCAGAAACCGACCATACAAACGAACGGCACACAGTTGAATGGTAATGAACAGACGGAAATTCCGACTGTATTTGACTATTTCAGATTTATCGTCCTCTGAAAGTGTCCAATCCCGTACCATTTCCTCGTCAGAGAATTCTTGTGGCAGCGAAACAGGATGATAACGCCTGCGGTTCAGCGGATAATCTTCTTCCATCGTCATGAGCACATTTTACTGTCTATCAATTTATAAGTTCGTAGACAGCATAATTAGCCCTGAATATAATGTCTAAAAAATCGTTTTTTGGCTATTAGTGGACATATTTGTCTACGAATCGATTTAGGAGACCGTTTTCGACGATGAGATTATTTGGCTACGCACGAGTGTCTACTCACCAACAATCACTTGATATCCAGGTCAATGCGTTGAAAGCAGCCGGTGTCAGTAAAAACCGACTTTTTACTGACAAGGTTTCTGGTAGCCATACGGATCGTGATGGACTGCAATTGTTACGGGTCAAAGTGGAAGAAGGTGATGTCATCCTGATCAAGAAACTGGATCGTCTCGGGCGTGATACCGCTGATATGGTTCAACTGATCAAAGAATTTGACGAGATGGGGGTTGCCATTCGTTTTTTAGATGATGGTATTAGCACCGAAGGCACGATGGGGAAAATGGTCGTCACGATTCTCTCTGCTGTCGCTCAAGCAGAACGGCAACGGATACTGGAAAGAACCAATGAAGGGCGTATTGAGGCAAAAACCAAGGGGGTGAAGTTTGGTAGAAAACGAACGGTTGATCGTCAGCAGGTGGTGGCAATGAAATCTCGAAACCTGGGAGCCAGTGAGATCGCCAGACAGTTAAATATAGGCCGATCAACTGTGTATAAAATACTGAGCGAAAAAGATTAACGGTACATTCAATGCCAAACCGTAACATCCTGTTCAAATACCCCCGCTAGTCCATATTGATGATCATATGAGACATTAAAAGAGATATGTCAATGGGCTTGTATCAGAAACTTTAGTTAATGATACGTATTGTTCAGCTCGATTGCTAAT
>JAHZJL010000095.1 GCA_022600935.1 Gammaproteobacteria bacterium | reverse complement strand
GTGAATCGATGAGGATTGAGCGTCTGATTGATTCTGACCAGTAATCGTAATGCCCAATCCGGCGCAGACTCGCTTCGATACCACCGATAACAACAGGCACGTCTTTCCATGCTTCCCGACAACGTTGACTGTAAACAATCACCGCCCGGTCAGGCCGTTTGCCATTGACGTTTCCCGGAGTATAAGCATCATCACTGCGCAGGCGTTTATCTGCTGTGTAGTGATTAATCATGGAATCCATATTTCCGGCAGTGACACCAAAAAACAGATTCGGTTTACCCAGCGCCATAAAGTCTGACTTATCTCGCCAGTCTGGTTGATCGATGATGCCAACCCTGAATCCCTGGGCTTCCAGGGTGCGCCCTATGACTGCCATTCCGAAACTGGGATGATCGACATACGCATCACCAGTGACAATAATCACATCACAACTATCCCAACCCAAAGCATCCATCTCGGCTCGGGATGTCGGTAAAAACGGTGAAGGCGCATAACACTCTGCCCAGTATTTGGGATAGGAAAACAGTGGTTTCACTTGATTATTCATTCAGCATTATCTGGTAACTGTATCAATGACTATACAGTTTGTTTTGAGTTTATTCGATGGTTTACAGGGAGAGTGACACAAATTAAAACGGTTCTGCATTAGACATTTTTCAATCCTGGTTATGATGTCTCTGATGTTAGCATGTTTACCAGCTCATTCACTGTCAATATCCACCTCGAACAAGGGTTTTTTTATCCAATACACTTTGGAAAATTCATTCTGTCTCTGATATTACACAAAAATTATCACCATTTTTCTTGCGATTTTAGCAAAAAACTGTTAAACAATTCCTTCGTTGATCTGTTTCTGTGACGCGGAATCAAAACCTGTTTGATGTTGGTCTACGAACGGTTATAACTGGCTGTAAGCCAAAGATGCGCAATGATCGTTCATGCATCACTACCAAGATGATTGATTTCCTTATGCTGTATAACATAAACAGGCTGGAATGAAACAGAGCAATGCTTTAAAAAATGAGTCCAGGTGCATAAAACGATATGTATAACTTTTGAATTCGAACATTATTTCAGTTTGCTTAATGTTTAACACTCACAAGCAGGACTCACAATACATGAGTCAATAACAAGTAAAAAATGTGGAGGAAATTATGAATCTTGAGGCACTGAAATCTAAAGCCTTACAACTGAAATCAGATTTGCTTGTCAATATAGGCGATCTAACACAGATTCTGAAAAAAGCAGGTGAAGATTACAAAAGAGCTGAAAACTTAGAATCGTTCATTAAGACTTTCTATAATGAAGAGTTACTGCAAAAACCTGAACGAATACCAGTGACCTTATTTTCTGCCTGGATCTTGATTCTGGTGCTTCACTGGAAATTCTGGATTGTGTTTGTTTTTGGAATTTTACCAATCATCCTGTATCAATTATTAAAAGTCCTTCAAAAAACTCCTGCCACACAATATTGATATCAGGTAGTCTGGTTTTCGTTTGAATTGATTTCAGTCGAGTCAAGTCCTTTTTCAGGTTATCGGCTCGACTGAATGATCTCCAGGCTTTTGCTTCAAACTCACTGTCTAAGTAGTAACCTAAAACCTGTTGATCAACAGTTATACGACAGCGCTGACAAACTGTTCACCCCAGCGTCGATAACAATCTATTTGTTGCGTCTGAGGTGCATCAAGTGGCTGGTTAGAAAAACGATGTACCAGGTTATTAAAACCTCTCACATTGAAGTCACTCCGACTTGCCAAAAAGGCACATAATGTTTTCATGCGGTTGTATTTAACCGGATCAAGTTTGACTTGCCCCGGCGTCATTAACACATCGGAGGTTAATGTCATCACAACAGAATCCCAATGATTGCTACTGGCATGATTCAACACAGTTTCAATCTCGTTATAACAACAGGTATTGATATTCAAACCTGTTAATTGTTGTTTCTTACCCGATTTGAATACTGTGACAGGATAGATAACAACATTTTCATATTCTACAGGCTGATTGAAGTGTTGATGCAACAAAAACTCCGGTTTTTCAGTTACCTGTATGGGATCAAAACTGCAATCGATAATAATACCATTTGCTGCTAAAGCATTGAGTACAGACTCGGACATTGAAGAATGTACTTCGCGGAATGCCTGAATGTCTCTGACCCCAGATTGTATCAACAAGCGTTTAGCAATTGTTATCAACTCTATTTGTTGTTCTTCAGTGTAATCACTTAAGCGATCCGTTTGTTCCGGAAGTGTCTCAAACAATATATCCCGCATGTTCATGGCCCATTGAGCATCCAGGAGCATCTGAATGTCTTGCCCACCTTCATTAATCAGCTCGACAAGCTCCTGTAATGGCTGCAATCCATATTCCGCTGCAAATAATGACTCTACGAAAAAGCTGGCCCTCAACCCATGGTTTTTCAGAAGTTTAAGCAATAAAGGTAATGCACAGTCGCCATGCCGGGATGTTCCGTAAACTTTTCGTAAATATCGTTCCGCAAACGGCAATGCAGTATTACCCGGTTCAGAATAGCCAACATGTGTGTTAATGGTTAGAAAAACATCTAGCATGATCACCAAGCCCTTTTTAATCCACAGTTATTAATAAAAGATCTTATGGCTATTTTAATTTTTTTCGCCAGCATTTAAAAAACAATCAGCCAAATTCGACTAATCTTAACTGAAGTAGTCAGAAATTTGAGTTTCAGTCTCTACCAAGGTATTGAAAATCATCAGCATACATCTAAATTTTATTGAATTCATTTGAGTTCTTCAAATATCAAAAATCAGCACAGTCGGAGATCACATGTCCAGCGACCAGCAATTAAATTCTGTAATGAAGAACATTTCGAAGGTGATCGTCGGGAAAAAAGATGCCATCTTTTTTTCTACAGTCACTTTATTGTCAGGTGGTCATTTACTCATTGAAGATACGCCTGGTCTGGGCAAAACCATGTTGGCACGTGCCCTGGCAAAGTCGATCAACACTTCATACAAACGAATTCAGTGTACACCGGATCTAATGCCTTCAGATATTACAGGTGTTTCAATCTTTAACGAAAAAACCCGTGAATTCGAGTTTAACCGTGGCCCACTGTTTACGCATATTTTACTCGTCGATGAAATTAATCGCGCTACTCCGAGAGCACAGTCTGCACTGCTGGAGGCCATGGCAGAAATGCGAGTCTCGGTCGATGGCAAGTCATATCGGTTAAAAACACCGTTTATGGTCATCGCCACCCAGAATCCGATTGAAAATCACGGCACATATCCGTTGCCTGAAGCTCAGTTGGATCGATTTTTCATGCGGATTTCCATGGGATATCCATCATTGTCCGAAGAAACTGAAATGATGAACGCCCAGAAAGAATCACACCCGATCAACTCCTTAAACAGTGTCATTGACAGTACAACCTTGAAACAACTGCAAGAACAGGTCAGCCAGGTTCATGTAGATCAGGATGTCATGCATTATATCGCTGCAATTTCCCAGAAAACCCGTGAGCATGATGCCTTGACCTGGGGCGCAAGTCCCAGAGCCTCACTTGCCATGTTGCGCGCTGCACAGGCTGCCGCTTTGATTAAAAGCGAGCCTTATGTGGATCCGTCCCTGGTTAAATTGATTGCCAAGCCAGTGTTATCTCATCGTCTGGTCGTCAAACCACAAATGCAGATTGAATTCAGTCCCGATGATGTTGTTTCTGGAATCCTTGACAGTGTGCCGGTTCCGGTCGCCTCAAACAGCAAAGTTGAATGGAACCAGAAAGCGTCCTGATCAGCCATGACGACGATCATGTCATCATAATCTGGTTTAAAAAACAATTCGCTAAAGTCACGCTGGGGCGCTTTCTTGCCGGATTCAGCCTGGTTTTAACCTTGGTTGCATGGAATCGTGGCATTGCTCTGTTATACGGCCTGGTGGCACTATTGGTCGCAACACTGGTTGTCGCCTGGATCTTCCCGCGCCTTAATCTGATTGGTGTCTCTGCAAAACGCCATTTACCTGCTACAGCAGTGGAAGGCAGTCCAGTCGAGATCGGTCTGCAATTGTCCAATACAGGTTGGTTCGGTCGTTACCTGATTGAGGTCTGGGATAGTCTTCCATTGACAGGTCAACCCGACCAACAACTGATCAGTTTTATTCCAGCTCTGTCAAAACGAAGTACAGTTTCGATATCCGTTCAGTGTGAACTCCGCGGTTTCCATAGCGTCGGTCCAATGACGCTTAAAACCGGATTCCCATTGGGTATTAATCAGCGTAGCATCGAGATCATCGACAGTCGACAATCGATTCTTGTCTATCCTCAACCATTACAGGTCAACCATCTTGACCTTGGCGTATTGCAAAACAACCCCTGCTCTGAAACACAACGCGTCAATAATCAAAAAGGACACGAGGAATTTGCTGGTGTTAGAGAGTATCGTCATGGCGACAGCATCCGACATATTCACTGGCCGCTCAGCGCCAAACGCAACGAATTAATTGTCAAGGAACACCATCCGGTTTCAAGCAACCGGATCATCGTCTTGCTGGATCTGGAATCAAACTCCAACATAGGTCGCGGAAAGCATTCCACACTGGAATATGCTGTCACAATAACCGCTTCGATTGGTGATTATGCGTTGAAGCATGGTATTCCGTTTGACCTTGCCGGGAGCCATGAAACTCTGCTCAATCCGCAAGCCTACACGCATGTATCACAACGTAAAGACTTGCTGGAATCACTTGCTTATGTCCAGTCAAATGGTGAACTGTCCTATTTTCAACTGATTCAACATGTGGTGTTTAACCAGCGACAACGCGGTACAGTGTTTCTGTTTGACAACGGCTCATCTGATTTAAGCGCATGTCTTAATCTACTGATTTCCAGGAATTATCAGCCGATTGTTTATCGTTTTGATACCCGGTCATTCGAGTTACAGAAATTTCATAGCTCTTTTGTAAAATCAAAAGACCATGAAAAAACGCTCTACACGATTCAGTGTGGAACAGATTTAAAGAGATTGTTCGAATGAATCATGCATCGCCGCGTCTGGAAACACATCAGTTGTATTTCAGCATTTTTTTTACACTGCTCAGCGCGATCATTGCTCATGAAAGTGTACGATTGAGTCTACCCGATCTGATGCCGCATCTGGCACTCTGGAGTATTTTGCTGATACTTGCATTGTCTGCGGGATGGTCGGCAGCAAAAGCAAATAGAAAAGGTGACAAAGGCATCCAGAATCTGTTCCTGTTCATCGGTATTGGGGTTTTTATTTATCAGGTAATGAATTCAAGTATCGAAATTGCTCTGAATTCATTGTTAAGCTGGTTATTGATTGCCTTGTCATCAGCGCTGACTGATCGCAGAACCTTGTACTTTGTTCTAATATCTACGTTCTGTCTGATTCTGTATTCAGCCTCAGTAAGTAAACACAGCTTGTTTTTGATATTAATTGTCATCTATGTCATTTCAGCCTTATTGACGTTGGTGATCGTCAATTACTCGAATACCATGCGGGCAGCATTAAATCAAAATAAACGAACACGCCGTCATATCCCGATCTTGACAGCAGGTTTGATGGTCATTGTACCCATTATCTGTTTAACCTCACTGCTTTACCTGCTGGTACCCCGCCCTGCTGCAATCCATTTCGGTTTTTTCCCTGCCGGAGGAGACAGTTTTTATCACGATGCAATCTGGAAAAAACACGCTGACAACAACTCATCTGGAGACGATGTCTCAGAGCATGGTGACCGCGAGGATCAATCGTCGACAACAGTATATAACCAGCAGAACAGTGACTCCGGCACAGATCCATCAGTTAACAGACCGGACAATTTTTCGTTAAATGACTCATTAAGACCTGAAATCGACGAGAATTCTGACAATCAAGGCATTGTCAATGATATTGTCCTGTATATGCAAGGGCCGAGACCGCAGTATTTACGCGGTGTCATTTACGATCATTTTGACGGAGTGTCCTGGCATATCAGCGATCCCGAAACAACCATCCACAGCTTGCAGAATGGGACGCTGGATCTCAAACCCTACCACCCGGATACAGCATTAAACCAATACACAATAACTACAAGACAAGGATTGAGCCAGAAAAATCTGATTGTCATTCCAGCTCAATCTGTGCAAATTCGCTTCCCGGCCAGCGTCATTGCTGAAGATGACTACAATACCTTGTACGCACCCAAAGCAATCAGGCCCAATACGATTTATTCGGTGCATGTACCTGCAAATATTCAACCCGGTCGACCTTATATTGCCCAGGAGGCCAGACCGTATCAATCCGAGTATCTACAGCTTCCATCCACAGTCACTACCCGCATGAATGATCTTGCGGATCAATTGGCTGCTGGACACAACTCTGATTTTAATATTGCATTGGCAATGGAAAAACACTTCCGTAGTCAGTATAAATATTCCCTGAAAACAATCACCAGTCAAAACAACATTCCACTGGATGAGTTTTTGTTTGAATCACGCTATGGTCATTGCGAATATTTTGCAACAGCAATGGCTGTTTTACTGCGTACCCAGAAGATTCCTTCGCGACTGGTCACCGGGTATGCAGTGACCACATATAACCCGATCACCGGGTATTACGAAGCCAGGGTACTGGACGGACATGCCTGGGTGGAAGCATGGATTCCCAAACGTGGCTGGGTCACGTTCGAGCCAACAGCAGCATATTCATTACCATCCGAGCACACTGCACCCGATCCGGCGACGGCTTTACAAAATTATTATCAACGTCTTAGTGAATCATCTGCATTGGTCAAACCCGGATCTTTTGAAACATCAGTCTACAGCGGGTTAAAACAACTGTTTGCCGTATTTAATCAAATTGTGCATACATTATGGAACAGTATCATCCAGATCAATACTGTTATGGTCGAATTGATAACAACACATGCCTGGTGGCTGATCGCATTGGCTTGTGTGAGTTTTATTATTTACCATTATGCAGCATTTCAGATCAAAAAAATCTGGTCGTGTTTTAAAATCAAGCGCTTGTCCAACGATCAACCACTTAACTTGCTGACACAGTGCTATGCCGAGATGGAAGCGATGTTGCATCGATATGGTCATCCACGCGATCCAAGCTGGACGCTCAGGCAATACCGGCGCGAAATCAGTAGAGCCTTCCCGGAATTACAACCCAATGTCAGCCTGGTTTGCAATGCCTATAATTCAGTTCGTTACAGCTCTCAAATGCCAGACGACATCACCCCCAACACGATCAAGTCAGAAACACTGGAAATTTTAAATCACCCGTTTCAAACCCCTGTTCCGGCTAGAAAGTTCCTGGAACCGGTATTTGAAATTCTAGGCCGCTGGCAATCAAGATAAGTACCGGCAATACAAGGTCACATCTGTGTTATTGAATAGAGTCCCGAGGGTATCCTTGTCTCTCTGACACAATCCTCCAGATCATCTGATATCGCCCCATCACCACAAAACATTTCTGTTCGTAGCGCTGAAACAGATATACTAGATGGATTTTTCTATTGTTTTCACCAACAAACCTTGCCAACAAACATACAATCATCACTCCAGCCAACAGGTTCAAAAGCTTACTTGAGGCTGCTGACTTATCTTAGGCCTTATCTGGGACTGTTTGCATGCAGCATGGTCGGCTACCTGATATTTGCTATCACGCAACCGGCTGTTGCCGTATTATTGCAAAAAGTTATCGATGCAATGGAAGCCAAAACCCCGAATCTGGTCTACTGGATTCCACCTGCATTTGTCGCTGTCGTTGCGATACGCAGCTTAGGCAGTTTCGTGGGGACTTATTTTCTGGCACGGATTGCCAACAATATTATCCATACCTTGCGTTGTGAATTGTTTGATCACTTTACAACCCTGCCCGCCAGCTATTTTGACAACCAGAATCCGGGACATATGATTTCCCGTGTCACCTATAATGTCACCCAGGTCACTGAAGCTGCGACCGAGGCATTAAAAGTCCTGGTCAGGGAAGGTTTAACCGTATTTTGTTTAATTGCCTATATCACCTGGCTCAACTGGCAGTTATCCATGGTCATCTTTGCTCTGGCGCCAATCATTTGGTTCGTTGTACGCAAGGCCAGCAAACGGTTCCGAAAAATCAGCCATAAAATCCAGTCATCAATGGGTGATGTCACTCATATTGCATCTGAACTCATACACGGCTACAGGGTTGTACGCAGTTTCGGAGGTGAAGAAGAGGAAAAACAGCGTTTCAAACAAGCCAGCCAAACCAATTTCAAACAATCACTGCGTCTGGCTACGTCTGCTGCAATTCATATTCCGTTGTTGCAACTGATTGTCACGATCGGAATTGCCATCCTGGTTGCATTGGCGTTGACTCTGATGAATGATGCAACAACAGGTCAGTTTATTGCCTATATTACTTCAGCCATTTTGATCCCCAGGCCAGTGCGGCAACTCAGCTCCATTAATGCCAAAATGCAAAAAGGAATAGCCGCAGCTCAAAGCGTTTTTGAAGTCCTGGATCAGGCTGGTGAAGCAGATCAGGGCAAAATCGCCATTACCAGGGCAACAGGCCAGATTGTCTTCGATCATGTCAGTTTCAGTTATCCCAGTAACGATATCGCAGCACTGCATGATATCTGCTTGACTGCAGAAGCCGGACAAACAATTGCACTGGTCGGACATTCAGGCAGCGGAAAGTCAACACTGATTAATTTACTGCCGCGCTTTTACGATATCAGCAAAGGCTCTATTCGGCTCGACGGCATTGATATTCATAAATTTAAACTTGCCGATCTGCGCCGCCAGATTTCACTGGTACCGCAACAAGTCAGTCTGTTCAACGAAACCATAGCACACAATATTGCCTATGGTGCCCTTCACGATGCATCCATGACGGACATTAAACAGGCTGCAAGCGCCGCAAATGCCATGGACTTTATCAACAGATTGCCTGATGGATTAAATACATTGGTTGGAGAAAACGGGGTTCGTCTCTCCGGCGGTGAACGCCAACGCCTGGCAATTGCCCGCGCTCTGTTAAAAAATTCACCCGTACTGATTCTCGATGAAGCCACCTCAGCACTGGATTCCCAATCAGAACGACAAATTCAGTCCGCTCTGGAAAATGCCATGTCAGGTCGAACGACTTTTGTCATTGCTCATCGCCTGTCGACGATCGAGAAAGCCGATATGATTCTGGTGCTTGAACAAGGCCGCATTGTAGAACGCGGGACTCATGCTCAATTGCTGGCGCAAGACAGCCATTATGCACGACTGCATCGAATACAATTCGGTAACCACACTCCCTGAAGATTAATTTTTGATTTCCAGCGCTTTCATGATACAGTGCGACACTTTTTTAAAATCAAACAGTCGCTCAGTTCTCTGAATTTAGGATTATATCCAGAGCAAGCTGTTATACAATAACCACAGATTACCAGTTTTACAATGTTGATCAGAATCCCAAGACCGTGCAATGATTAGACAAGTCATCCTTGACATGCATGCAGCCTTAGCATGAATTCTCTCAACATTGATTAAGTGATTTCATTCGAAAAAAAACCGGTAGAGCAGTATTTCTGTTGAAACTAGTCTACATTGTCATCGAGTTCATTTGCTCTCGATTGTTATCAACATAATAGCTCTGGCTTCCATATAACGAACAACACTCAAACACCAGTCAAGACAATGCCTAACCGAACATTTATACCAAACAAATTATCCAAATCACTCACTGATGTCCCGGTATTGGGAATGGACAAGGATTCCTTAATCACGGATATCAAACATCATTATTCTCATTCACTGGCCCGCGATAAAAACTCTCAGTCCATCTTTTATGTGTATTCCGCAGTTGCCCTGACTGTCCGGGATCGACTCATGGAACGCTGGAAGGATACCCACTATGCGCAGGATGATGCTGACAGCCGCACCCTGTGTTATCTGTCTCTCGAATACTTGATGGGCCGGTCTCTCGGTAATGCTTTAATCAATCTGGGAATCAGAGATGAAATCACTGACGCGCTCAAGGAACTGGGATTCAGTCTCGACGATATCCTCGATATAGAGCCGGATGCCGGGCTTGGAAATGGCGGCCTGGGTCGCCTGGCAGCCTGTTTTATCGATAGCTGTGCGACTTTGCAGCTCCCGGTTCGAGGTTACGGCATCCGTTATGAGTACGGCATGTTCCGACAGGAAATACATGATGGACATCAGATCGAAGAGCCGGATCGCTGGCTCAGAAACGGCCATGTCTGGGAAATTGAACGCCCGGAGTTGACTCGTCGAATCAAATTTGGCGGACGCACGGAAATTATCACCGATAATCAAGGCAATCCACAGCATCGCTGGGTTGAAACCCGCGATGTACTGGCGATTCCCTATGATGTACCAATCCCCGGGTTTAACAATAATACAGTTAATACACTGCGGTTATGGAAAGCAGAAGCGACTGACGAATTCAACCTGGGCGAGTTTAATGCCGGTGATTACACAGAATCTGTTGCTGAAAAAAATCTCGCAGAAAATATTACCATGGTGTTGTACCCGAATGATGCCAGCGAAAACGGTAAGGAGTTGCGTCTTCGTCAACAATATTTTCTGGCATCTGCAAGCGTACAGGACAAACTGCACAAATGGGTATTGATGCATGGCGAGAACTTCCAGCAATTTGCTGAAAAAAACTGTTTTCAACTCAATGATACCCACCCAACCATCGCTATCCCGGAATTGATGCGATTGCTGATGGATCATTACGGCCTGAATTGGGATCAGGCATGGGACATCACTTCACGGACCATGGCTTATACCAACCACACCTTGTTACCTGAAGCACTTGAACGCTGGCCGGTCAGAATGCTGCAAAGCCTGTTACCGCGGATTCTGGAAATCATCCTCGAAATCAATGCCAGATTTTTGGCTGAGGTGTCCAAACGCTGGCCGGGTCAGTTACATAAACTGCAACATTTATCAATTGTCGAGGAAGGCAATGAACAACAGATTCGCATGGCTTATTTGGCGATTGTCGGCAGTTTTTCCGTAAACGGCGTCGCCCAACTGCACACCGACTTGCTGGAATCCGGTTTGTTCCAGGATTTCTACGAGCTCTGGCCACATAAATTTAACAATAAAACCAATGGCGTCACTCCCAGACGCTGGATCGCGTTAAGCAACCCAGCGTTGACCAGTTTGTTAAATTCCACTATCGGTGAAGGATGGGTTACCGATCTTACTCAGCTAGAAAAACTCAAGCCTTACGCAAGCAAAGCCGCTTTCCATAAAAAATGGCGTGAGGTCAAGCAACAAAACAAAATAAGACTTCAGCAATATATTGAAACCACGACCGGAATTCAGGTCAGCCCTGACATGCTGTTCGATGTTCAGGTTAAGCGGATTCATGAATACAAGCGTCAATTGCTCAATGTCTTGCACGTGATTTATCGCTATAACCGCATCAAACAAGGACATACATCAGATATAGTACCTCGTTGCGTAATCATTGGCGGTAAGGCTGCACCAGGTTATGTGATGGCCAAGCTGATCATCAAACTGATCCACAATGTTGCCGATGTCATCAATAATGACCCGCAAACCAGGGATATGTTGAAACTGGTATTTATTCCCAATTATCGCGTTTCGGCAATGGAAGTCATCAGCCCTGGAACCGACTTGTCCGAACAGATTTCAACAGCTGGCAAGGAAGCATCTGGTACCGGAAACATGAAACTCATGATGAACGGTGCCCTGACTATCGGGACTTACGATGGTGCCAATATCGAAATTCGTGAAGAAGCCGGAGAAGACAATTTCTTCCTGTTCGGTTTAAATGAATCGGAAGTCCAGGTTTTGCGCTCACATTATGATCCACAAAAAATTATCGAATCCGATACGGATTTGAAAAACGTCATGGGCTTGCTCAATTGTGGTCATTTCAATCAATATGAACCCGGCTTGTTTAACGATATTATCAACGCATTATATAGTCCTTATGACCCGTGGATGACAATTGCAGATTTTCGCAGCTTTGTCGATATGCAACACCAGGTTGATACGGTTTACAAAGACCAGAAACGCTGGACTGAAATGACAATCATTAACTGCGCCACCAGTGGTAAATTTTCCAGTGACAGAACAATCCTCGACTACAATCGTGATATCTGGAATCTGCCTACTGTTAAAGTTAAGTCCTGACCAGAATTAACGCTACAAGCTAATACGGTGAAATCGGGGTAGTACTTTTTCATCCCCCGTTTTCACTGTCAATTGACTGTGTTCAGCACCAATATAAACCAGAGACAACGCAATGTCCTGAGTTCGTCATAGGCAAACAATGGCTTGTCGATTCAATATTGTATTGTATGAACCCGAGATTCCACCGAATACTGGGAATATCATCAGGTTGTGCGCCAATACCGGAGCTCATCTGCATTTGATTGAGCCGCTTGGTTTTAAGCTCGACGACAAAAAACTCAGACGCGCCGGTCTGGATTATGCAGACTGGGAAACGATCAGTGTTTACCCATCTTTAAACGAGTATCTGACTACAATTTACAAAACCAGGCTCTTTGCCTTGTCCACTCGAGGATCAACCCGTTATTCTGACATTGCTTTCAATCCTGGAGATTCGCTGTTATTCGGCCCCGAAACTCGTGGCCTCCCACAAGCTTTGTTAGATGAACTTCCTGCAAACCAGCGTTTATTCCTGCCCATGCAAGACGGGCAACGCAGCCTGAATTTATCAAATTGTGTTGCCATTGTGCTCTACCACGCATGGCATCAACACAATTTTGTATAATAAATAAGCGTGCAACCAGCTGATTACGCTGAAAACAGTTATATCCCGACGCATTTCTTCGATTGATACCACTAATATTGATTACTTCATGGGAAGATACCGACCCCCTGCTCCAGCAAAATCCCCTTATATCACTGCTTGCGGCTATCAGCGATTGGAACAGGAATGCAAAACCTCGTGGATTAAACGCCGCGAAGTCACTGCAGCTCTGGCAGCAGCAGCGGCAGAAGGTGATCGTTCTGAAAATGCTGAATACATTTACCGCAAAAAGGAATTACGGGAAATTGACCGCCGTATCCGTTATTTGCAACTACGTTTACCCAAACTGAAAATAATTGATCGCTTGCCAGACAATTTAAACCAGGTGTTCTTTGCTGCATGGGTCACTCTGGAAGATGAAAACGGAACTGAGAAACAAATCCGTATCGTTGGCGCTGACGAAGTGGATTTTGCAGCTAATAACATCAGCATCGATTCTCCACTTGCACAATCATTATTAAAACGAAATCTTGACGATGAAGTGACCGTGTCAACGCCATCAGGACAACTCATGTACTGGATCACAGAGATTCACTATACCAACGAAGATTACAATGCGCCGACTGAATCATCGTAATCCATGGTACGAATTAATCAACTATCCAAATCATTCTGTACTGCACGTCAATATGCTTTAGTGCCAATATCTTGTGAATTATTTTACAAACCCATCCATCTTCTGTTACAACCCTTGAATGCAACACTTGATTTATAAAACCAAACCGGGCAACCCCTACCCTTCCGGAGCCAAGTTCAGACCTAATGGAGTTAATTTTTCCATTTTCTGTCGACAGGCCAACAAGGTTGAGTTACTGCTTTATACAACAGACCAAAGTGATGATCCGTTTCAGATCATTGAGCTCAACAAGGAAGAACATCAGACTTTTTTTTCCTGGCATGTCTTTGTCGAAGTTTTGCCAGCAGGAACCTGGTATGCCTGGAGAATCAAGGAAGCTGCCCAGTTACCTGATCAAGTTATCAATGTCGATCAGGATAAGCTGTTACTGGACCCCTGGGCCAAAGCCGTCAGTGATGCACGCTGGGACAGAAATGAGGCAAGCAAACCCGGAGTCAATCATCTGACTGCCATGCGCAGTGTGGTGGTCGATAATTTATACGATTGGGAAAACGATAAATTACTGGTCATTCCCAGTGAAAAAACCATCATTTACGAATTGCATGTTGGTGGTTTCACCAGGCACTCATCATCAAAAGTCCAACATCCCGGTACCTTTGATGCTCTGATTGAAAAAATTCCCTATTTGAGAGATCTGGGAATTACCCACATCGAGTTATTGCCGGTGATGGCTTTTGACGAACAGGATGTTCCTCCTGGAACTGCTGCTCTGGGACTCAGTAACTACTGGGGATACAGCACTCACAGTTTTTTTAGCCCGCATCCGGGTTTCTGCGTCACTCCCGAACAGGGAACACACCTCAAAGAATTTCGCGACCTCGTCAAAGCGCTTCATCAGGCAGGTATCGGTATTATCCTGGATGTCGTGTTCAACCATACATCGGAAGCCGGAATCAATGGCCCTGTAATCAATTTTAAAGGCATCGCCGGAGATATTTTTTACCATCTGAATGAGAATCCGGAAAATCCGTACCGGGATTACACAGGATGCGGAAATACAGTCAATGCCAATCATCCTGTTGTTGCGGCGTTTATCACTAATTGCCTGGAATACTGGGTGACTGAAATGCATGTTGACGGGTTTCGCTTTGATCTGGCCAGTGCACTGGCACGTGGTGAAGATGGTGAAGTGTTACACAGTCCGCCTGTGTTATGGGGGATAGAACTATCCCAACAACTGGCCAAAACCAAATTAATCGCAGAAGCCTGGGATGCCGTCGGGCTATATCAGGTAGGCAGCTTTCCGGGGTATCGCTGGGCTGAATGGAATGGCTTGTACAGAGATACAGTGCGCCGGTTTGTGCGAGGAGAACAGGGGATCATTACTGAGCTGGCAACCAGAATCAGCGGCAGCAATGACTTGTACGAACACCAGGGGCGACTCCCAATCAGCGGTGTAAATTTTGTCACCTGTCACGATGGCTTTACGCTATATGACCTGTTCTCGTATGAACACAAACATAACATTGCCAACGGTGAAGACAATCGTGATGGTTGCAGTCATAACCTCAGTCAAAACTGTGGCGTTGAAGGCCATACGGATAATCCAGAAATTCTTGCTTATAGACGTAAGCAGGTCAAAAACGTTTATACAATACTGTTACTCAGTCAAGGAATACCTATGCTGCTGGCTGGCGACGAGTTTTTAAACACTCAAAATGGTAACAATAACGGGTATTGCCAGAATAATGAAATCACCTGGATAAACTGGGATCAGGCACATGAAAACGCCGACATTCTGCGTTTTGTCAAACAAATGATCGCTTTGCGAAAACGCCATGCGTCTTTAACCCGACGCCAGTTCCTGTCCGGCAATATTGTCGACAACCGCTCATTAGCTGATATTACCTGGCACTCAACTGATCCCAAAAAATCACCGTGGGACGACCCTGAAGCGCAGATTCTGGCATTTACATTGTCCGGAATTGAATCCGATGAAGCTGACTTGCATGTAGTCATGAATATGTCAGATCAAAATGCCATGATACAGGCACCGCACATTCCCCAGCGAATCTGGCGTCTCGCCGTGGATACTGCTCTCCAGTCACCCGAAGATATCAATCCGCCGAATCAACAAATGATCAAGGTTGAACACTATTCAGTGGAAAGCAAATCTGTTGTCGTCCTGGAAAACACCTGCCCCTGACGACCAACAACCTGGATCACCATCTTGCTGGCTTGCTTAAAACACAGTTGATTATCGATCTTGATAACGGAAACAGAACCTGGATTAAAATCTGTTTGCGTTTCTAACCTGTCAACTATCTCGAACATAAAAAAAACAGATATTCTGAATGGATATCAATCAGAATATCTGTTTTTATTGATGTTTCATCAATCCAATGATACCGTTTAACACACAGTATCTATCATTGATCTATTACTTCAGGTATCAACAGGTCTTCAAATGTCGATCATTAAAGAGCCGTATCGAAAAACCAAATTATGGATTCTGGGTATCGCAATTTCCCTGACCCTCTATACGCTGATGGGTTTTTACCTGATACCCTGGCTGATCACAGCCCAAATCCCCTCTGTCAT
>JAHZJL010000094.1 GCA_022600935.1 Gammaproteobacteria bacterium | reverse complement strand
GATGAAATCGACAATTAACCAGCCACCAATTAAACGCCCTGCCCTAAATTCCTGATACCATGAATATTGATACTTTGATTCACGCTGGCTGGATTGTTCCTGTCATCCCTGAAAATACGGTTTACCACCAGCATTCAATCGCTCTTGCAGATGGCTGCATCGTCGATATCGTTCCCTGGAAGCAGGCAGTTGAACAATTCCATGCACAAGCAACGATTGAATTACGTCAGCACTGTCTAATGCCCGGGTTGATCAATACCCACACCCATGCCCCAATGAGCCTGATGCGTGGTATTGCCGATGACTTAAAGCTGATGGACTGGTTGCAAAATCACATCTGGCCACTGGAACAACAATGGGTCAGCGAGGATTTCGTGGCAGTCGGCACTCGGCTTGCCATTGCCGAAATGTTATTGTCCGGCACAACCTGTTTCAATGACATGTATTTCTATCCGGAAACAGTCACACAGGTGGTAGCCGGGTTGGGCATCAGAGCAACGATCGGATTGATTCTTATCGATGCACCCACCAATTGGGCCAAAACCACTGATGAGTATATTTCCCAGGGCCTGGCCGTGCATGATATTGTACGTAACGAACCATTGGTCAATACCGCTTTCGCACCACATGCACCATACACTGTATGTGATGCAAACCTGTTGCGAATGCGTGCGCTGGTCGAGGAAATGGAAATCCCGATCCACATGCATGTCCATGAAACTTCAGATGAAGTCAGCAATGCGATTGCCGAAACCGGGAAAAGCCCTGTGCAGCGTCTAGCCGAGCTGGAACTGTTGGCTAACGGGTTTATCGGTGTTCATATGGTCCATGTAAGCGAACCGGATCGTGCGTTATATGCTGAATCAGGCGCTCATGTGGTTCACTGTCCATCATCCAATCTCAAACTGGCATCTGGGTTTTGCCCCATTCAGCAATACGTCAGTGACGGTATCAATATTGCCTTGGGAACCGACAGTGCTGCCAGCAACAACCGGCTGGATATGTTCACGGAAATGCGCAGTGCTGCGTTGATTGCCAAGGCGGTTGCACATGATGCCAGCGCCATCCCGGCCCACACTGCACTGTCCATGGCAACCATCAATGGCGCCAGGGCTCTCGGCATTGACACTGTTACCGGATCGCTGGAAGCGGGGAAAAGCGCTGATTTGATTGCCATCGATATGGATGACATTGTGACACGGCCAATGTTCAACCCGATTTCGCAACTGGTCTACGCAACCCATTGTCATCAAGTCACAGATGTTTGGATTGCCGGCAAGCATCTTGTACAATCTGGTAAGCTGTCCAGCATGGATATCACTCAATTGAAATATGATGTTGATCGTTGGCAGCAGCAACTGGATTCGTAACCAGACTCTGATTCATCACTTCAGGCGATTGATGACACTTTTGATACTGGATTGCGGGGATTATTGTGCGTCTGCAAGGCGTGACAGACCTGACATACTGGCCTATGCAAGGACTGGCACAACGCCGAATACTGACAAAAGACAAGTAAGATAGTATGAAAATTTTTGGACATCGCCTTAGTACTACATTTTAAAAATCTATATTTTATGCAAACTCAATCCAATGTATACCAGGAGGAAATCCAGAAATTCGGCGCCAGAGCACAACGCTGGTGGGATACTGAAGGTGAATTCAAGACTCTGCACCAGATCAACCCACTGCGCTTGCAGTTTATTGCTCAACACATGGATATCAGCGGCAAAAAAATTGCCGATATTGGTTGTGGTGGAGGTATTCTCAGTGAGTCACTGGCGCATGGTGGAGCTGAAGTCAGTGCCATCGATCTGAGCCCGGAGTTGATTGATGTTGCCGATCTGCACAGTCTTGAAACCGGCGTCAAGGTAGATTATCAAGTCATCAGCGCCGAACAGTTCGCTGAACAACAGTCCGAACAATTTGATGCTGTGACCTGTATGGAGATGCTCGAACATGTACCTGATCCACAATCCATCATCATCGCCTGTTCGAAACTGGTTAAACCCGGCGGCCAGCTGTTTTTTTCGACACTGAACCGTAACCGTAAAGCCTGGTTGCTGGCCATCGTCGGCGCTGAATACATGTTGCACATGCTGCCTAAAGGCACTCACGAATACAGCAAATTCATCCGCCCTTCTGAACTGGCTGGTATGGCACGCAATGCCGGTCTGTCATTAACGGATATGGGCGGTATTGAATACAACCCGGTATCTAAACAGTTTTATCTGAGCACCAATGTCGATGTCAATTATCTGGCCGCATTCAACAAGAACCCATGATACAACCCGCACCAACCCGGGCAGTCCTGTTTGATCTGGATGGCACCCTGGTCAATACTGCGCCGGATCTTGTCAATGCCTTGAATACAGTACTGTGTGACTACCAGCATCCACAAGTCTCCGTATCCGAAGCAGCACCTTATATTTCAACTGGTGCAGCGGGTATGCTGGAGTATGCCATGGGGACATCGGAGTTGCCCGACAGACAGCACATGGTTGACAGTCTGGTCACGCATTATCATCAACATATTGCAGATTCCAGTTGTCTTTTTCCGGAAATGGAAAGGGTTTTACAGAAACTGGAACAATCCGGACTGAACTGGGGTATAGTCACCAACAAGATTGAGCGTCTGACTCACACATTACTCACGGCACTCAATCTGACACACCGCACTGCCTGCATTGTCTGCGGTGACACGACCAGTTATTCCAAACCACACCCTGCGCCACTCCTGGAAGCCTGTCGATTGCTGGGCCATGCACCAGATCAATGCCTGTACATTGGCGATGCCAGAACCGATATTGAAGCAGCCAGGCGCGCGATGATGCCCAGCCTGGCGGCCGGTTACGGATTCTTGCACAAAGATGACAATCCGCACCATTGGGGAGCAAATGCTGTGATCGATAACCCTGCACAAATTCTGGACTGGATTGTCAACCATGTCTGAGCAATCAAACAACACAGACTCCTGCATCGAATCATTCAGTCAGTTGCTGAAGCAACCAGTGGCAAGTGATGCGCTTGACGGCAAAACAGTGTTGATTACCGGTGCCGCTGGCGACCTCGGCAGTCAACTGGCGCATCGTTGTTCAGCACATGGGGCTACCGTAATTTTACTGGACAAACAATCCCAAAAGCTGGAAACCGTGTACGACCAGATTGTTGACAATGGGTACCCAGAGCCGATCATCTGCGCAGTCGATTTATTGGTTGCACAACCCGCTGTTTATGACGACCTGGCCAATCAGGTCAGAGCGGAGTTCGGAGTTCTCGACGCACTGATTCACTGCGCTGCACTGTTTGATGCGCCTTCTCCAGTCATCGATATTGAAGCCTTAACCTGGCAACAACACATCCACCTGAACCTGACTGTGACATGTCAATTGACAAGCCAGTTATTGCCTCTATTGCAGGAATCCTCAAACAGTCGTATCATCTTTACTACAGACTCTGTTGCCCGAAGCGGTAGCGCATACTGGGGCGCGTATGGCGTCGCCAAAGCCGGGCTGGAACAATTTGCCAGAATACTGGCTGATGAACTGATGGGCGCTGGGCGGGTCAATGTCAATACTATTATCCCCGGTGCGATTCATTCTCAGCTTCGTCATCGTGCCTTTCCGGCTGAAGCAAAACAAACTCGCATCCAGATCGAGCAGATTTTACCTGTTTACCTGCATCTGCTGATAGAATCAGGGAATACTGTTCACGGACACATACTCGATGCAGTGGAACTGATCGAGCAATAGCGGCTTTAAAGCTGACTGACTCAACACATTAAACTCTAAAATGGAATCGGATACTATTCAACTTAAACGCGATGTCAATGTAGTCACTGTTCCTGAAGGACTGACAACGACGCTTCAGGAAGGTGAAACTGTCTCAGTGATGCAGTCACTGGGTAACAGTATTACCCTGACCACTGAACATGGTGGAATGGTTAGACTTGCCGGCATTGATGCCGATGCAATCGGCCGGGAACCAATTGTGACAGAAGGTCTGATTGACAAACCGGACGCCAAATCTCTGGAAGCCAATATCTGGAAGCTGATGCAGGGAATTTACGATCCGGAGATCCCGGTGAATATTGCTGAACTGGGTCTGATTTACGATATTAACATCAAGCCTGTAGAATCGGACGCTGAACAGCAACTGCATGATGTGGACGTGGTAATGACCCTCACGGCACCGGGTTGCGGAATGGGACCGGTTTTGCAAACCGATGTCGATTCAGCCATCAAACAATTGCAAGGCGTTTCCACTGTCAAGGTGGATGTCGTGTTCGATCCGCCCTGGTCAAGGGACATGATGTCTGAAGCAGCACAATTGCAACTCGGTATGTTTTAACCTGTCATTACACGATTCAACTCGGGTCAAATCCCTCTATCTGCCAGGCAAACCATAGCAACACCCGATAATAATAAACACAGGACGACAAATCAATCATGGACGGTCAAAAATCAGCATGTGTGATCGGTGCCGGGTCAGCCGGACTGATTGCAGCAAAGGAGCTTAAAGAACAGGGGTTCCTGGTCAAAATACTCGACAGCAACGCAGAAAAAGGTGGAATCTGGAGTCAGCTGCCGTGGAAAAGCTATACCCTGACATCATCCAAATGGGTCACCGAGTATGGCTGTTATCCCATGCCTGAGCATTATCCCGATTTTGTCACCAACAACGATATGCTCGAGTATCTGGATTCGTTTGCTGCCCATTTCGAGCTAAAAGACCTGATTGACTACAGCGTCAGAGTCTCTGCAATTCAAAGCAACCCGGACAATTCCCTGAACATTGTCACCAATCAGGGAACCTACCGTGATTTTGATCATGTGGTTGTCTGTACCGGGCTGCATGGCAAACCATCGATCCCTGAATTCGATGGTCTGGAATCCTTTACCGGCAAGGTCATGCATAGCGCCAATTATCATTCCCCGGATGAATTCAGCGGAAAAAACGTATTATGCGTGGGTCTGGGTGAATCCGGCGTGGGACTGGTATCGGAGCTGGCTACTGTCACCGACAAGCTGGTAGTCTCATCAACCGGGGTTGCGGTCGCTCCGCGCGTTGTCAAAGGCTCGCAAAATCCGTTTGATCAAATGCAGTTCTGGCAAATCGGGCGTTACATAATTGGTTATCAGGAAATCCTGACTACCGGATTGAGCTGGATCTATCGACGCATCCCCCGCTTTCTGAAAAAAATCAATTTTGCCGTCAACATCAAATTTTATTCCGATTACGGTATCAAATTCGAACAGTTTGAGGAATGGTTCCCCAAGGCCATGATACCGCATCATTTTCATGTCAAATTCTGGGCCAAACCGCCGCAATCCAGTGCCAGCGGTAATCTGACCCGGGTAGATGCACCATCTGATGATTTATTCTATTTGATCAAAACCGACAAACTGATTCCCAAAGGCGCTATCAAGTCATTCGATGCCAATGGCGTATTTTTCCAAAATGGCGATTACGAACAAGTCGATACGCTGATTTTCAATACCGGATACAAACCTGGTGTGTGTGAGATCGAGTTTCCTGATCACTGGCAATACAGACATGCCGACCTGTTTAAAGGCTGCCTCCACCCTGAACTGGTAAATCTGGCTTTTGTCGGTATGGTACGCCCAACAATCGGATCAATCCCGGCCATGGCTGAAATGCATGCTCGAATTGTCGCCGCTTATTTCAGCAGACGCATCGTGTTACCGAGTAAAGCGTCCCGTCTCAAGATTATCGAAGAGGACAATGCAGCCCAGTTAGCCCAATGCCCGACCATGAATGAGCGGTTTCCGCATATTTATTTCTTTGATCAATGGATGGATCAAATGGCTGAACTGCTCGGTGCGCGCCTCACGCTGGCGGATTGTCATAGCACTCTGGACGATATCAAAACCTTCTTTTTCGGTGCCCCGATGCCGTTACGCTACCGCATCAAAGGCATAGGTAAAATCGACAACGCTGCATCTGTTTACAAAAAAAGGGTCAACAAAATCTGGGGTAATGGCTTCGGCCAATGGGCAATGACCTCAGTGCTGGTGCATTTTCTGACGCCGTATGTGTTGAGTCTGGCAGTGTTGATACTGAGCTTGACTATGCTGAACCTGTCGTTTTTTACAGGGCTTGTTCTCAGTATCTGTTTTGTGCTGCTTTACCGCTATGTGGACTTTTTCCGTTATCTGTTTGAAATTGGCTTTGCACGCACCATATCAATTGCAGCCGGTGTTTTCTTTATTGGCAAACTCAAGAAACAAAAACCGGATTACACCAACCCCATAGTGTTCCAAACCCTGGAAAAGCCCTGATAAACACCGGATGATAAAAACCCAGGCTCATGGCAAGCTCAATCAAGGAATTCAGCACTTATCTTGAGACTACTCCTGCTCACCGGAAACAACGGCTCAGGCAACTCATCGACTTGATAGATTCCGTGTACCCTCAATCAGTGCACTCAATGAAATACAACATGCCGTCATTTCATAATGGCGATGGCTGGGTCGCAGTCGCCAATCAGAAACACTATATTTCGCTGTATACCTGTGGTGAACACCATCTACGCGAATTCAAAAGCAAACACCCTGGTATTAAGACAGGCAAAGGATGCATCAATTTCAAAGACAGTGATACTATCCCTGTGGATGATATCCGATCAGTGATCAACAACGCCATGAGCGCCCAAAAACCTCAGTAATCAGTCATTCAACTTGATCATTTCGTTGCTATAACCCTGCACCCTGTGAAGCCAGGTTCTGCAAAGCGTTTGCGATAGCATTGATTCGTGCATCCTGATCAGTGAGTTGGAAACGCTGCTTGAGAAATTGCGGGTCAGTGTAACTGATGGTGACTGTATCATTATCATTTTTCCAAACCAGGAATTCCAGTGGCAAATCAATGCCGATAGCCGGATTTGATTGCATCAGAAATGTTCCAACATTGGGGTTACCGAACACAATCAACACTGGTGAAAACGCCGGTTTATTGCGTTTGCGCGATCCAGCCTTGCTTTGATCAAAAACGCTGTAATCAAGTACCAAAGGAATTCTGGCATCGGGGTTTGCTGAGATCGCTTGTTGCAAGGCTTGTACAGTCTCGTCGACATTACGCTGGCTGATCACATTAAGCAGACCTGTTTGCGCCTGGGTACCGAACTGGTTTATCAAGTGATTGGTTACCCTGAGCACAGAATCCTTAATGGTCATTGAATGACGGTCGATCAAATAACCAATTGAATTGACGGTGAGAACGATATCGCCGTTATCTTCATAGACATGAAACTTGACTGGCAGATCAATACCAATTGTCGGACTTTTTCTGAGTAGTTTTTTTTCAAGCTGACGTCTGGGTCTCGCGTAGATCACCTGGTTTGGAACAAGCTGTAAATCCACGCTAGCAGCGGCAGCCGAGTGATTTACGATCAAAGGAATTGTAAAGCCCTGTTCAAGCAGTTCATTTTTCAATTCGTCCACTGCTTGTGTTACATCACTTTGGCCTGCCAGGACAATATGATTCAATCCCGGTGTTGCTAACACCACGACAGAATTCAATAAAAACAACAGCAAAAACAGGACAACCAAGCGTACAAATCGTTTGAAATACATCACGTCCCCTCCAATTATTCAGTTAACCATTGTTAGAAAACTGATAAACCTTTTCTTAAATAACCATTTGGTGTTCAGCATTGAATAAAAGTTCAATTATTGATACTGAGTATCGTTTTTGCTTGGATTAACGTTAAAGAAGGGGGTTGGATACAACGATATCAGATGAAAGACAATTCAACTGACTCGAATTGGTCTCGGGGAAAATAAGAAGCAGATGGAGCTTGTAAACAGTTAAGCAGTGTTATTCTTCGCGATCAACATCCCGGTTTTTGATCATAACGTCCACGGATAACCCCTTTGATTCGGCCCTGGGGGCTGATCAAGGTTACGG
This sequence comes from Gammaproteobacteria bacterium, assembly GCA_022600935.1. Taxonomy (GTDB): domain Bacteria; phylum Pseudomonadota; class Gammaproteobacteria; order Methylococcales; family DRLZ01; genus DRLZ01. The sequence continues at coordinate 392 of JAHZJL010000094.1, read as the reverse complement.
AAGAATTGTCGATAGCAATGTTAAATGAATTGCGATTCAACGGGTCATATTCCGGCTGGCTCAGATATACCATATCCAGTGAGTCTCTGGGCACCTGATTGAGCGCGCCATTGCCACCTTCCGTCGTTGAATCAGGTGTGTGTTGTTGACTGCGCTGTTGCAGGCTTCTAGGTTTCCTGCCTTGCAGATGACGGAGGCGCATAAATGGAGCACAATCTCCACCACTGTATAATGCATCCTGTTCGGTGTTAATCCAGACGGTATTGGCTGCACCGAGCATTTCAGCTTCAATCCATTCAGCCTGGATGGACTGAGTTATAAATAAACTAACAATTATTACTAAGCGGCGCATAACAAGAGTCAATCAAAGTTTGTACGGTGTATATTCAACT
>JAHZJL010000093.1 GCA_022600935.1 Gammaproteobacteria bacterium | reverse complement strand
GGAAAAAAAGACAAGCAGGGTTAACGTTTATTTCGTAACAACTCCTAAGGCCTGACTTACTTGTCTACACAAAGTTTTGATCCGGCTGTTAACCAGGATCAGAAACTTTGCATAATAGTGCCTGAACAGGAGTGAATCAGAACTCGCCAGAAACCGATACCACAACCTGGGTACCGCCATGTCCATTGTTTTTACGTTTAAGTCCAAAGTTATGGGCTGCATCAAACACCAGACGGGTATCACCCAAAAACCCGGTTGTAAATCTGGCGCCGACAAATGGCATAATCGTCTCTGATCGTCGGATCCCGACACTCTGTTGACGTTTGGCATTCATATACGCTGCTCCTCCATAAAAATGCGCAAAAGAGAAGAAGGTTGTCGCGTAACGATATTCACCATACGCTATTGCATAACGTTTGGGGTAAAATTCCAGCATGGCTGCCCCTGGAACATTTGGAATATATCCCGTGTGGTATTCTTCTGCAACCGGGTTGATTCCACCATAAAGGCGTGTTGTCGGAGTGTGATTAAAGCGATCAACCTGATGTCCAAAACCACCATTCAAGCGACCGATCAGACGATGACGTTTGCTTAAAAACGGCAAGCTGCCAGCAACTGCACTGTAAGCGGTAAAAGACGCGTAATTGCGCCCATCAGATCCTGAGTTATTTCCATTAATTCCCCAGTTATCCCAGTTAAACCGATGTCCATACAACACATCAGATCCTGCGATGAAACCACTTGATGGCAAACTCAGAATATTGCGAGTCATTGCATCCATGCGGATTTGCAGTTTTGTTCTTAGCTCGATAGTATCCTGGGGATCACGAAATCCGGCTCCAGTATTGGAGTCGCCAAAAAACAGATAGCCTGGTTCAATGGTAAAGTCTGCGGCAAACATATTGTCTTCATGAAAAGGCGCAACATTTTTTCGATATCCAAAGCCGAAACCAGGTCTTATATAGCCCCAGATCAACTCCTGATCTTCATCATCCCGGCCATCAATGATTTCATTTTGAGCCAGGGGAACGGTGAAATTCTCGAATGTCACCACCCATTCAAAATTGTCCGATCCTTCAAAGTTTTTGGCAAAAAACAAGCTGTTATACAAGAGAGATACATCGCCATAAAATATCTTCTCATCATTCGGTCGACGCCAGAAATAAAGTGCAGCCAAGGGTTCAATTTTTCTTGAGGAAGGCGCTGGAATATTCAGGGCTGCTCCCACCACCCAGGCATTGATGGAGCGTCTGTCGATGGCTGGTACTGTAATTGTTTCACCCATAAAATCAGTTGTGAATCCCTCGCCGGAAATTGGCGGGTTAACCAATAATTCATCAGCTGAACGATGTGGTAATGATTCATCTGCCAGGCATGTCATTGAAAAAAACAACAAGAACGTATAGCGTAATAAACAAAAAAGTCGTTTCATCGAATTGGCACCCCTGGAAGCATCATAATTTATCTGGTTATCATAACCGACAGTTGTTTATCTGCAAAACAAGAATCTGCTGAACAACATACATATCACCATGGTTTACATCCCTGCTGAGTGGATTGTCAATTCCTAACCCATAACAGTAAAATCCCGCCAAACATCTCTGTACAATACAGGCAATATTGCAAACTATCTAAATCCTCAGTTCTTCTATCATGATACTAATTCGTTTTTCCAAAGCCAGTCTTGCCTATGGTATGCAGCCATTACTGGATTCTATTGATTTTCAGATCGAAACCGGGGAGCGCGTCGCCTTGCTCGGTCGTAATGGTGAAGGTAAATCAACATTATTAAAGCTGATCTCGGGGCAAGTACAACTGGATAGTGGAGAGATTTGGAGGCAACCTGATATTCGTATCAATAGTCTCCAGCAAGATCTTGTCTGGTCAGGAGATGCTTCTGTTTATGATGTAGTTGCCCAGGGATTTGGAGAGATCGGTACTTGGATGATCGACTACCATAATTTAACCCAATGTAACGATTTATCAAAAGTTGAAATGGACAAACTGTCAGCATTGCAGCATAAGATTGATGCTAAAAGCGGATGGGATGTGCAAGCCAGAATCAACAATTATCTGGAAGGAATGGGGTTGAATGAAAATCAATCCATCAGTGAACTGTCAGGTGGAATGCAACGACGTGTTGCTATGTCCGGTGCACTGGTTGCTGAGCCCGATTTGTTACTGCTCGATGAGCCAACCAACCATCTCGACATCGAAGCAATCGATTGGCTGGAACAACAATGTTTGGGTTTCAATGGCGGGATCCTGTTTGTCACCCATGACAGAACGTTTCTGGGCAACCTGGCCACTCGAATTATAGACCTGGATCGCGGGATACTAACAAGCTGGCCAGGAGATTACCAAACCTATCAACGTCGAAAAGCGGAAGCATTGGAATCACAAGCCCGGTCAGAGGCAGAATTCGATAAGAAGCTGGCAGCTGAAGAAGTCTGGATACGTCAGGGAATTAAAGCCCGGAGGACCCGCAATGAAGGTCGGGTTCGTGCTCTCAAGAAAATGCGGACAGAGCAAAGTCAGCGCAGAGCACAACAAGGCAAAGTTAAACTCTCATTGGAAAATGGTGCTCAGTCAGGAAAACTGGTGATTGAGGCGCAACATATGTCGTTTAGTTACGGTGAAACGGCGATTTTCCAGGACTTCTCAACTCTGATCATGCGTGGTGATAAAGTTGGCCTGGTTGGGCCGAATGGAATTGGTAAAACCACCTTGCTCAATGTTTTATTGCAAAAACAGAAACCTGACAGTGGAAAGCTGAAATTGGGGACTAATCTTGAGATAGCTTATTCTGACCAACTACGATCTCATTTGAATACAAATCAAACAATCATTGACTGTGTTGGTGATGGTCGGGATATGCTCACCATCGGCAAACGGACAGTGCATATTATGACCTATTTGCAGGAATTTCTATTCTCGCCTCAACGTGCCAGACAGCCAATATCAAGTTTGTCTGGTGGAGAAAAAAACCGGGTCATGCTGGCAAAATTATTTACTAAACCTGCCAATCTACTGGTGTTGGATGAACCCACCAACGATCTGGATGTTGAAACCCTGGAAATACTTGAAGACTTACTGGTTCAATTTGAAGGCACGGTATTATTGGTCAGCCATGACCGAACCTTTCTGGATAATGTTGTGACCAGCACAATCGTATTTGAAGGCAATGCGCAGGTTAAAGAGTATGTCGGTGGTTATAGCGATTGGTTAAATCAGAGCAAAACACCTCAAACCACCACCGCTAAACAAGCGCCTCAAGCAAACACAAAGCAAACCAGGCCACAATCTAAAAAAACCAAACTCAGTTATAAACAACAACAAGAGCTTGAGGCTTTACCGGGAAAAATTGCTGATCTGGAAGCCCAACAATCTGAAATCAACACTCAGATTTCTAAACCAGATTTTTATGCAAGCGATCAGCAACAAATTAAAATTGTACTTGAACAGGCCAAACACATTGAAACCCAACTGGAACAGGCCTATGCCCAGTGGGATGAGCTTGAAACACTGCAAGCAGCCTATTCATCAACCAGCTAAAAAACCTTGATCCAATACAAACCACAGACCTCCTGATCTAGAGGATTATTCCCTGCGCCCAAATTCAAAAATCAACCTAAAATCTGTCCCCGAAAAAATCGTTTCTGTTTCGTTCAACTCTTTACACAGCTTTTCGATTGTAATGGTCGACTAAACCCGGACACT
>JAHZJL010000092.1 GCA_022600935.1 Gammaproteobacteria bacterium | reverse complement strand
TGCTTAAAATGTTCCAGAAATAAGGAGAATTCGAAATGAGTCAAGGACTAATTACCGTATCGTATATTGCGGCAATTGTATTATTCATTCTGTCTCTGGGCGGATTAAGTAACCAGGAAAGCGCACGCCGAGGCATTATTTATGGCGTAGTCGGCATGTTGATAGCGGTTGGTGCAACAATTCTGGATCCTGGCGTGGTATCAATTCCTATTATTCTGATTGCCATGGTCATCGGTGGTTATATTGGACTGCAGCTGGCAAAGCGAGTTGCCATGACAGAGATGCCGGAACTGGTTGCGATTTTACACAGCCTGGTTGGTCTGGCCGCCGTTCTGGTTGGTTATGCGACGTTCATGGATCCCAATAATGAATTGATTGGTGCGGAAAAAACCATCCATGAACTAGAAATCTATATCGGTATTTTTATCGGTGCTGTTACCTTTTCAGGTTCTGTTATCGCGTTCGGTAAACTGAGCGCTAAAATCAGCGGCAGTCCAGCGTTATTACCAGCCCGACACTGGTTAAATTTGCTGGTTCTGGTGTTTACCTTCTTACTTGGTAATTTATTTCTGGAAGGTGCAGTAGACGGTGGTGGCACATTACCTTTGGTCATGATGACACTGCTTGCCCTGGTGTTTGGCGTACATCTGGTCATGGCAATTGGTGGTGCTGATATGCCGGTTGTAGTATCCATGCTCAACAGTTATTCAGGATGGGCTGCATCGGCAACCGGTTTTATGTTATCCAATGATTTGCTGATTGTTACTGGCGCTTTAGTGGGAAGTAGTGGTGCAATCCTCAGCTATATCATGTGTCGAGCCATGAACCGCCATTTCCTCAGCGTCATCGCAGGTGGTTTCGGTTCCGATGGTGGAGGCTCTGCAGCTACTTTCGAAGGAGAAGTTACTCCGGTTGATGCCGATGAGGCCGCTGAAATGCTGGCAACTGCTAAGGAAGTGATGATTATTCCAGGCTACGGTATGGCTGTCGCCCAGGCCCAGCACGCAGTTTCCGAATTAACCAAAACCCTGCGTGGTAAAGGCGTCAATGTGCGCTTTGGTATTCATCCGGTCGCCGGACGTATGCCAGGCCATATGAACGTATTGCTGGCTGAAGCAAAAATTCCTTATGATATTGTATTTGAAATGGATGAAATCAACGAGGATTTCCCGAATATAGATGTTTCGCTAATCATTGGTGCAAACGATGTGGTCAATCCATCCGCACAGGATGATCCAAACAGCCCGATCGCTGGAATGCCGGTGATGGAATGCTGGAAAGGAAATACCACAATTGTCATGAAACGCGGCATGGCCTCCGGCTACGCCGGTGTTGATAATCCACTATTCTTCAAGGAAAACACCAGAATGCTATTCGGCGATGCCAAAGTCAGCCTTGATGCAATATTAAAATCGATTAAGTAATTGCTCAATTTTACTGGTTGGTTTTATACAAAATAATAAGACATAGAAGTCTGAAACCCGCTTTTAACAGCGGGTTTTTTTATGGACAATTGACAAGGAAAGGCAACGAACCTTCGCCCTGCGCAGTTAAATATAATGATAAGGGAAAGGCAGGTATTAAATGAGAATAATTCGTGTTTGAGACGGCCATTTGATGTTTGGTGACTTGTTATGACCCATCTTTTTGCACAACGTCCTAAAACCAGTTGATTCTGACTGACTTAAAATGTGTGATTGCATGAGCTAGAACTGTTGTTTAATGAAATAAACTTCTATCTAGTTGGCTGACCCCATGATACATCATGAACAGGGCTGGCCGTTTTGTGAATTGAGTGGAATTTCACTATCATAGCAATGCACAGTTATCTTCCATGCATTGCCCTAAGATATTGCGGGCGAAGCCGTGAATGGATCGATTAGTTGTCGTGATCGTTTTTCCACAACCCCTTTTACAGGCAATGGAATAAAACTGAATCTTAGGGTTTCTCATGGGTTACCGTCTAATCTAGTGATGGTTTTTATACTCTTTGTATGAATCCCAGGCCAGATAACTCAGTACACCAACAAAAACCGGGGCGATCAGCAACATCATAATTTCCTTAAACATCCTTTAACTCCTTGATTAACGTTTTGATGATCCTGTACTGATAAATCATAAATAGTCCGGACGCGAGACACCCAGCCAGAGAAAAGACCATGAGATAATGACTTGTAACGAACTGCAAACATAATCACTAAATCATTCGTCAAACAAGTCTGAGTGAGTTCCTGTTCTGACCAGGTGAAGCAATGATTGCTTGTCGTCAATCGCATAAATCAATAACCAGTCCGGTTCGATATGACATTCGCGATAGCCTGACCAGTTACCGATTAATGGATGATCCTTGTTGTTCTGGGGAAGTGTTCTGGTCAGTTGTAATTCAGAAACAATCCATTCGATTTTGTCAATATTTTTGCCGCGTTTATAACAGCGTTTGAGGTCTTTTTTGAAACGGCTGGTGGGTACAATCTCCAACAAGAGTTAAATCCCTTCTTCTTTCCGAAGATCGGAAAAACTCTGATAACGGGATAAAGTCGTATCGGTCTGACTCTCCTTGATGGCCTCAATGGTGTCTGAATTGGGGAGTTGAACAGGAAACGGCAACCCACCTGTCAATTCAACCTGACTGTAAAACAACCGGATAGCTTCACCAGAAGACAATCCAAGCTGAGAAAATATCGCCTCAACAGACTCCTTTAGATCAGGATCAATACGGGTTTGAATACGGTCTGTTTTATGGTTCATGATAAAACCTCCTATCATCAAATGTACTCTATAATGAGTACATTGACAAATATAAACTGTAATATCAAAAACTAAACTTTCTGAGACACATCTCTTGACGTGTCTTTTTTTATGTCTCATTATTATCTTCTCATAACCTTTAAGAGAAATGGTGACACCAACATGGCACTTGTCGGATATGCACGAGTCAGTTCCGTGGGGCAAAGCCTTGATGTCCAGTTGGACAAACTGAATCATTGCAACAAAGTCTTTCAGGAGAAAAAAAGCGGCACTTCAAACCAAAGACCACGATTGAAAGCCTGTCTGGAATATGTGAGGGAAGGGGACGCACTCGTTATCACCCGTTTGGATCGGCTGGCTCGGTCAACACTCCATTTATGCCAGATTGCTGAAATGTTAGACAATAAAGGTGTCAATCTCCAGGTATTGGATCAAAGTATCAACACCGCCGATGCCACAGGACGGTTGCTGTTTAATATGCTCGGTGCCATCGGACAGTTTGAAACGGAAATCCGCGCTGAGCGGCAAATGGAAGGGATTCACAAAGCCAAGCAGCGCGGCGTTGTTTTTGGGCGTCAGAAGAAACTCTCGGAACAAGATATCCAGAAATTGAAGGAAAAAAGAGGG
>JAHZJL010000091.1 GCA_022600935.1 Gammaproteobacteria bacterium | reverse complement strand
TGTGTCTAGTGAGTTGATGTCGTCAACCGGTCTCTTTTAGCTTCATAGTCCAGCCCCACAGATAAAGTCGGAATAAATGGTAGAGTTTGGTGGCTTTGGACCCCTCAATTTCACCACAGTAAAATTGAATATCACGAGACATCAGGTCTAATTTGCCTGGTTCTGAATCAAACAAACCGTCTTCCTGCCATTTGGAGGGATCAAGACTGATTGCATACGGGTTAATCCGACCGGATTGTTTAATGGCTTCAAGGCGTTCCGGCATGGTTGATTCAACCGCACGCAAAAACCAGACCCGTGCAGCATCTTCCAGCATTCGGCAGTTTTTCTCGATATCACGCAGCGCCCTTTTTTGAGATTTCTTTCTGGACAGTTCCACGTGTGCTCGCGACAGATAAGAGTATAAATGTGGATACTTGGTGAAATCGGGTGCTTTGGTCGATGTTTCCATTTTGGCCCAGTCTTTAAACATTTGCTGCATTCTCAGATTAAGCGTAAGCGTATTTTTCATACATTGCAGCTGTGATAGTAATTCAGGCTTTTTGTAGAGTTGAAAAAACGATAATGGGGCGAAGAATCCCCAATAAAATCCGGTATCCCAGTACAACTTTGCCATCATCACGTGGGCTTTATTGAATACATGGTACGAGCCATTGAAAAGCTGCATCAGGTTGTTGGTCAACGATAAGTAGAAATGATTGAAATGATCAACATCTTGCTTCGACAGTTCATTGTTATGGTCGCGAGTGATCAACTCCACGGTGATACAGTTGCTCATGGCAATGAAGTCCAAACCATAGCTGTATAAAGGGTCCAGGAACACACCTGCTTCACCGACACATGCCCAGCGGTCGAACGAGAATGTTTGTTCGGAACCGTAACTGCAGTTTTTAAAACATTTGAAATCCAGCGGTTGTTTACCTTCCAGGTGTTTGGCAACGATCGGCTCGTGTTCCTGTAACCAGGCATAAGAGGTCTCGTAACTGCTACGTTCCTTGATCGGGTGCAGTTCTTCAGCGGCAACAATGCCGACACTGGTGTGCTCAGAGCCAAGAGGGATCAACCAGACCCAGTAGCCATGCCCCATTAAGTGATTAGTGGAAAAATAGCGGATGTTATCCGGGTCACGCTGCACATGCCATTCACCTTTGGGGACAAAGTCGTTAATGTCCAGGCGCCCATCAACTCGAAACCAGCTCGCCCCGAGCTTGTGTTCCCAACGGTTTTTCAGATCGAATTTTGATTGTAAAAAGAAACGCCGACCTGAAGCATCAACCATCCAGCGACACTTGACAGTAGACTGTTCCTGTGTGTCCATACGCTGGATTTTGATTTCATGGCTGGAATCTGGCATCAAACTGAAATCCTGCAAACTGTAACCTTCCAGAAAATCAACATTAGTGTCAGCAACCAGAGAGCGCAAATGGTTTTCGAATACACCGCGGTCAATCTGGTAAGCAGGCAGCAGCGGCAGGCATGGAGGACCCATTTCAGGGCGTTGATCCAGTGGTAAATGCGAGCCACCGGGAAAAAACCGCAAGCCGTTTTTAAGAAAATGATGTTCTTTCAGATAATCATGCATTCCCAGTACACGGCCTATATAATTGGATCCTCCTTCAACAGAGGATTCACCCACTTTAAAACCGGCTTCCGGTAACGGTCGTACGGTTTTTTCAATCACCGCAACAGACAGTTGTGGAAGACTTTGTTGTAAATGTCTGGCCAACGTCAGTCCGGCCAGTCCACCACCACAGATCACAACATCATAGTCCTGGTTGTGTTGTTCCATCCCTAAAACTCCTGTTCACATGTATGTGTGAAAATTCAAATTGTTATTATGTCGTAACATATCAAATCCTCAGACAACCATGATTTTGCTTGTCTTGAACCCTTGATATGTTCAGTTGTCCTGTGTGATTACATTAACGGTTAAAATCACAAAATTCAATCCATTCTGAAGTGAAATGATCAAAAAAACAGGTGCTGATCAAATTCAAAATCGCTTTGATTGCAAACGACTTAAACCGGGATCATCGATGAATTCAGCATCAGAGTGTGTTTTAGCCTGACGTATAGATGAATAACATTGATTAATCAATAGCATAGACGTGTTTCTATTCTATCTGTAGAGCCGCTTTATAGTGCAGATCTGTGATGATAGATAATCCTGAGTCTGCGACAAATTGTCGCATTGAATAGCAAACATCCGCTGATAGACTCAGAAATACTGTGAAGGAGTCCACCTGACTCCTCAAAAGTGTCTATGAGCACTTTTCCTCCTTCTTGATAACAGGGTTTGCGTACTGAACCCTGTTCCTTTTTTTGTCAATTCCCCTTAACACCGCCTGGCTAAAATGGTCAGAGTATTCTGACTAACATAGTCGCCTGAACAATTCTGCGCTTACTGTTTATCAGGCACAGAAACAGTGACTGGATTGATACCATGCGGTTTAATTACACCAGCTTTATTCGCGATCAGCAAAATCACTAACAGTCCTATTGATAGTCCGATACGGATGCTTAAAGCGCGTACCGTGCGTTTGTTCTTATTGATATCAGTATGGCCAGTTCCTTTAATCAGGAAAAACAGCGCCGAGAACAGGCTGATGAAAATCGCGATAAATAAAATAACAATGATGACTTTTGCAAACATGGTTTAATTGGTGGCTCGTTGTTTTTCAGCCGTGTTAGCCTGGTGCATTGAAGTATCAGGTAGAGCAGGAGAAACAAGCATCGATTTGAGTGATTGCCACACAGTTTCAGCGATAACGGGCTGGCCTTTTGCATTCGGGTGTAATCCATCGGCTTGCATTAACGACTGGTCTGTTCCAACCCCTTCCAGCAGGTAAGGTATCAGAGGCAGTTGATATTGGCTGGATAAACTGACATATACATCCTGAAATTTCGCTGTATAGTGCTTTCCGTAGTTCGGTGGTAGATAAATACCGACAAGCAGGGTTTTAGCGTTGTGGTCTTGGGCAAAGTCAATCATGGTTTGCAGATTGTGTTTAATGACTTTGGGTGGAAACCCCCTGAGTCCGTCATTGGCACCAAGTTCCAGAATCACGATATCCGGTTTGTTTTTTTCAAACGTCTGATTAAAACGTGACAATCCACCACGCGTGGTTTCACCGGATATACTGGCATTGATGAAAGTCAGATCGAGCTTTTCGCGGTCAGCCTTGCGTTGCAGTAGATTGACCCAGCCATCAACGGGATTAAGACGATATGCTGCACTCAGACTGTCGCCAAACACTAAAACCGTGGTGGCATTGAGAGTCTGAGCGGATAAGCCAGCCATAAGTAAACACAGCAATTTAAATAATTTTGACATAGTGTAAATGGGATTTTTCTCATAAAACAATAAGGATACTTGAATGGAGCATTTGATAACAGCAACTGATCTCGGAAAATCGGTTATGACGCCCAATGGCCAGCTGGATATCTTGACAGCAGTCACTATTTCAATCAAACCTGCGGATACGGTTGCAGTGATTGGTGCTTCCGGTTCCGGCAAATCAACATTGCTTGCTCTGCTGGCCGGACTTGATAGCCCCAGCTCCGGTCACGTGATTATTGCAGGCGAGAATATCAGTGCTATGGATGAAGATCAACGTGCAGATATACGCTCCCGATTCGTCGGCTTTGTGTTTCAATCATTCCATTTGTTACCCGGTTTGACAGCACAAGAGAACGTTATGTTGCCACTTGAGGTTAAAGGCGAGCGATCAGCGCGTGACAAGGCGCTGGACTTATTGCAGCGTGTCGGCCTTGGCGAACGCACCGGGCATTACCCCAGCCAGTTATCGGGTGGGGAACAACAACGTGTTGCAATTGCCAGAGCATTTGTAACAACCCCGCAAATATTGTTTGCAGATGAACCCACTGGTAATCTCGATCGTCATACCGGCCAGACTATCATCGATTTACTGTTTCAGTTAAACAGTGAATTTAACACCACGTTGATTCTGGTCACACATGATCAATCCCTGGCGCAGCGATGTCATGAAAAAATTGAACTGGAAGCGGGCAGGGTCGTCAATGCATCATGATATATCAGACTGCCAGCGCCAGATAATACCCGGTTAACGACAGCGGAGTGATTTGTATGACAAATGTATTGTTAATGGCAGGCAGAGCTGTTAAACGCGAATGGCGTTCTGGTGAACTGTTGATTCTGGCTCTGGCGATCATTATCGCTGTCACCTGCACCAGCACAATCAACCTGTTTGCTGACCGGCTCAGCCGTACCATGGTATTGCAAGCCGCCGAATTCCTCGCCGCAGATCTGGCAGTCAGCTCTCATCATCCGTTTCCCGGGAAATGGGACAAACAAGCCGATGCAATGGGTTTGCAACACGCTGACATAGCACAATTCGGCAGTGTCATTCTATTTGGTGACGAAATGCTGTTATGCGGTATCAAAGCGGTGAGTGCCGGTTATCCTTTAAGAGGCCAGTTACAAGCCAGCCCGGACCTGGACTCCGAACCTCAAGTCATGCAGAGTAATCCGCCCAGTGGTGAAGCCTGGGTGGACAGGCGCGTATTGTCGCGTTTAAGCGTTAATCCGGGTGATACCATCATCGTTGGCGAGCTGCCGGTCAAAATTACCCGTATCATCACTGCCGAGCCGGATCACAAAGGCAATTTCTCGAGTTTCATGCCACGGGTTATGCTCAATTACAATGACCTTGCCGCGACCGGAATAATACAGCCGGGCAGTCACGTCCATTATCTGAAAT
>JAHZJL010000090.1 GCA_022600935.1 Gammaproteobacteria bacterium | reverse complement strand
AGTTCGTCATAAAACAAAGCACCATTGTCAAGTAAGATGTCCAGTAAGAGTTGTGCGCTGGTACTGGGTTGAGGAAGTTGCTTGCTTGCTCTGCATGATTGCCAGTGACCAAGCGCTTGTCGGGGTACAAATGTAATTGGCGTGTTTTGAGTCAGATTTTGGGAGCCAGTTGAGTTGTTAAGTCTGAGCCATAAATATTGCCCTGATGAAATCAGTGCGTCCAGCCAAAACATCAAATCGCTGAGATCAGTCATTCGGTTATTGATCAGGTTTTTTTGCCAAACACTGATGGGCGCGTGATAGCCTTGCAGTTGTTCGAGTACCAGGTTAAGTGCTTGTGCGCCATGATATTGGTATTCTGATGTTAAATGTTGCCAGTCAAATAAAAAGCAGAAAAAATCAGCATTACTAACCGATTGCACCGTTTTGCGTTTATGCTGAATTGAGTTGTGATGGCTATTCTTAAGCAAGCTGCGCTCACACCATTCAGGAATTTTATCGGCCTTATCTTCAGTGTCTTTGCGATCAGAGGTACGCTGGTTGATGTCATTCCAGTGACCTCGTAAAACATACCCTTCATTTTCAAGCTGGAGTAGAGCAATCTCGGTTTCTGTGATGCTGATATCCAGTGATTGTGCCAGTTTCATTGTATTCAGTGGTGCACTGTTTGCGAGTCGGCTGTGCAAAATACCAACGATGGCAGCATCGCGAGTCAATTGGGCGTCAATCAGTTCATTTGGTAATAGCAATTCAGGATTAAGCTGATGCTCTGGATGAATTGTTCGCATTTCATGTAAACGCTGCGCGCTGACCCAGAACATTTGTGCGCAACCCGGTTGTAACAACCGGGTTGCGCGGCCTTGTTTTAATAGTACACCAAAGATGATGCTCCAATCGTTTTGAAGCTCGGCAGGGATATTTACAAAGCCTTGCTGATCAAGTAAATCGCATAACTCATCCGCAGTGTTGATGGTTGGTTTGCGTTGTTCCAGGGCCTGTTGAATTGCGTTTGGGTCAACATGGCTTAAATCGGTGGCTTGTTTAGGGTCGAGCCAGTTGCGACTGTTGACTGCACGGGTACGACGTTCTTCTGCAGGGGCACCGTCCAGAAACGCATAATTGGCAGCAGTGAGGATTTCTGCTGCCAGCGGTGATGGCTCAATCACATCTTTGGCGACAACTTGCATTTCACCGCATTCAAGGGAGTGTAAAACGTCCAACAAGCGTTGCAGGTTCATTGCTTCGGTCAGGCAATCTGTAATGGTTTGCTCTACCAGTGGATGATCTGGGATTTGACGTTCGCCTTGAATGTTTTCGATACAAGCAAGTTGATCAGGGAATATACTGCTGACCAAATCCTCTGCCTGCATTCTTAGCAAATAAGGTGGCGTTTTACGACCGCCTTGAAAACGCTTGATTGCTAATGCACAACTTGCATTCCAGCGCCAACGCACAGTAAACATCGGTGCATCCAGCAATGCTTGAATTAAAATACCGCGTACTGTTGCAGGTCGCAGATAACGGGCAACACTGTCCAGTTCAAAACTTTGGCTGGTGCCCAGGGACAGAATAATTGCATTCTCGGTTGCTGCTGCTTGTAGCTCAAAGTTAAATGAACGACAGAAGCATTTACGCAAAGCCAAACCCCAGGCTCTGTTCATAGCGCTGCCAAATGGCGCATGCAATATCAGTTGCATTCCACCACTGTTATCAAAAAAACGCTCAATTAACAAGGTCTTGTGACTTGGCAAATGGCCTAAAGCGATATGTGCGGCACTCAAGTAATTAGCGGCTTGTTGCGCCGCTAATTGTGAAATTCGGTGCATTCCTATTTGTTTGATAAACAACTCAGCAAGCTGCTCAGGGTCATTGCCAGTAGCTTGCAATTGTTGTTGTGCAGTGATTAATAAATCTGAGACTGCCGCAGAAAGTTCGTCAGATCGTCCTGGAGCCTCTCCGAACCAGAATGGAATTGTTGGTGGAGTGTGTTTGGCATCTGCAACACGCAATTTATCGCGTTCAACACGCAATACCCGCCAACTATTGTTACCAAGTTGAAAAATATCACCTGCTAAACTTTCCATGGCAAAATCTTCATCAACGGTGCCGATAAATTCTTCGCTTGGCTCCAGCACAACACGATATTCGGCATTATCAGGAATCGCTCCGCCACATGTCATGGCGGTTAATCGCGCCCCCCGGCGTGCTCTAAGCTGTTGATTAATTCGATCCCAATGCAAATACGCGCTGCGCTGGCCGCGTTGAGTGCTAAAGCCATCGGTAAGCATTTGTAGCACTGCAGTTAAATGGTCAAATTCTAGATGTCGATATGGCCAGGCACGGCGTACTACATCGTACAAATGATCGACATTCCATTGCTCGCATGCCACCATTGCGACTATTTGCTGCGCCAATACATCAAGCGGTTGATCTGGGATGCGCGTAATATCTAGATCACCTTGTTCTATAGCTTGAAACAAGGCCATACATTCCAGTAACTCATCACGGCTGGTTGGGAATAAACGCCCTTTTGGTAACCCTCCAAGGAAGTGCCCAGATCGACCAACGCGTTGTAAAAATTTCGAAATACTACGGGTAGATCCAAGCTGGCAGACCAAATTCACGTGACCAACATCAATCCCCAACTCCAGGGAAGCGGTAGCAACAAGTACTTTTAACTCACCATCCTTGAGTCGTTGTTCGGCGTTCAGGCGCTGTTCTTTCGATAAGCTACCATGATGTGAGCTGACATGTTCCGCTCCTAGCCTTTCAGTCAGGTGTCTGGCAACCCGTTCGGCCATGCGGCGTGTATTGACAAATACCAGAGTGGTGTCGTGTGTCAACACCAATTCAGTGATGCGATCATAAATTTCGGCAGCAGCTTCACCTGACAATAAAGCTTCCAAGGGGGTGTGTGGCAGTTCCAGTTGTAAATCCAGCTCCCGCAAATGTCCTGAATCAATAATGGCGCATTCGGTTGGTTGTGGTTGGTTGCCAATGAGAAAATCAGCGACACGTTGAATTGGTCGTTGGGTTGCAGATAACCCAATGCGTACTAATGGCTTTTGCACGAGATGCTGTAAACGTTCAATGGACAAAGCCAAATGCGAGCCACGCTTACTGCCCAGGACTGCATGGATTTCATCCACAATCAATGCTTCAGTCGCAGATAGCATTCTGCGCCCGCTTTCGCTGGTGAGTAGAATATACAGTGACTCAGGCGTGGTGACTAAGATGTGTGGCGGGCGTTTGCTCATTGCAGTTCGTTGCGATTGAGGCGTATCACCAGTACGCACGGCTGAGCGAATTTCTATCTCTTTTTCCCCGAGTTCAAAAAGCTTTTGCTGGATTGCCGCTAAGGGGTGTTCCAGCGTGCGCTGAATGTCATTACTTAATGCCTTGAGTGGAGATACATAGACAATATAGACCTGTTGTTCCAATCTATGCTGCTCGGCACGATGGATAAGGTTGTCAATCGATGCTAGAAAAGCAGCCAGTGTTTTGCCAGAACCGGTTGGAGCCGCAATTAAGGTATGCTCTGCGCGCTTGATGGCAGGCCAGGCTTGTTTTTGGCAAGGTGTTGGCTCTTGAAAAGTTTCCTCGAACCAACTTCGTACAGTGGGATGAAATGAAGACAGGGGCATGGTTTAATTTCTGTAATGAGCCAGATGTTTCAGTGTAACTCATAACAGCTCTATGTTCAGAGTTCTGTTCTGGGAAAACAAGAATGGTCAGTATCACAGCAAGCTCATTGTTTCGATTTCAATGTTGCTACCATCTGTTCAAGCCGATCTATAGTGAGATAAAAGACATTAAATACAGGTTGAATGATAAAAAACGACATCAGAGGCTATTAATCAGTGGTGATGATCGGAGGATGAATGACTGAATGACAGCAATCCAAGGACAAAATAGGTGCTGCAAAGTGAAATACCAATATCGCTAGGAAAGTAATAAAACGAGAACAAAGAGACAGACAGCCTAAACAGAATTCTTAAACTCATGAAGAGGCTGAGTGATATTTTTTTATATTGATGCCATTTCATGGCGGCTTTATCAGTAAAAAAAATAAAGATAATACCGAACCCATTATTATGAGGACTTGCATCAATTCCTGCATGATGTTGGTTGGAAAATAGCGTTTCAAGTTCGGTTTAAGCTATGCTTTGCCGATTCCAGATTCATTATTGGCAATATCGAGTGCATTTGATACTTGAGTAATGATTGTTTGCTCTTGTCCGCT
>JAHZJL010000089.1 GCA_022600935.1 Gammaproteobacteria bacterium | reverse complement strand
GTCGGACTGCCAAATGTGGGAAAATCCACTTTGTTCAATGCATTGACCAAAGCAGAAATTGCCGCTGAAAATTACCCGTTTTGCACGATTGATCCCAATATCGGCGTGGTCATGGTTCCTGATCCCAGGCTTGATCAACTGTCTGCACTGGTTAATCCGCAGAAAGTTATACCGACCACTATGGAATTTGTCGATATCGCCGGACTGGTTGCAGGCGCGTCACAAGGGGAGGGTCTGGGTAACCAGTTTCTGGGGCATATCCGTGAAACCAATTCTATCGCGCATGTGGTGCGTTGTTTTGAAAACGACAATGTTGTTCATGTCGATGGCAAAATCGACCCGCTGAGTGATATTGGTGTCATCAATACCGAGTTGGCTTTAGCTGATCTGGCCAGTGCTGAAAAAGCCCTGGTTCGAGCATCCAAAATGGCCAAAGCCGGTGATCCCAAGCAGAAAGCCCGAAAGGCTTTGCTGGAAAAAATCGTCAGTCATCTGGATACCGGTGCGCCAATCCGCGCCATGACATTGAGTGAAGATGAGAGTGCTATGATCAGGGACATGCATTTTCTGACCTTGAAACCGGTGTTGTATATTGCCAATGTCGACGAACAAGGTTTTGAAAATAATCCCTTGCTGGAGAAAGTCGAAGCTTTGGCACAACAGGAAAACGCCAGTGTCGTCGCTATTTGCGCCAATCTGGAAGCTGAAATTGCCCAGCTCGACAATGAAGACAAAGCCGAGTTTTTGGCTGAAATTGGCCAGTCCGAGCCGGGCCTGGATAGAGTCATTCGAGCGGCGTATCAACTCCTTGGATTGTCTACGTATTTTACTGCCGGGGTCAAGGAAGTCAGGGCCTGGACGTATCCAGATGGAGCCACGGCGCCAGAGGCGGCCGGGGTTATCCATACTGATTTCCAGAAAGGTTTTATCCGGGTGGAAATTGTTTCCTATGACGATTATATCGCTTGTCAGGGAGAGCAAGGCGCCAAAGATGCAGGTAAATGGCGTTTGGAAGGAAAGGAATATTGCGTCAATGATGGCGATGTGATTCACTTTAGATTCAATGTTTGATACCTATTATTTGCTAAGAACCTGTTCAAGATCTCACTGAATGGCGTATTGCGGCGTTAAAAATGGACTCCACTATTGATCAAGATCTTGAACAGGTTCTCAGGTCATTGGATTGGCCTCTCAACTTTTTCTGCATCGATCAAGCGTTATCATGACATAAGCGCTATCGCTTGTTGACCTGCATATAGACAAGGTATATCACGATGAATCGATTAACCAGATTATTTACTGTATCCACCATAGTTTCGGCTTTAATTTTGCTGCAAGCCTGTGCGACATCGCCGACGGGTCGCAAACAGCTCAAGCTGCTCCCGGAAGGTCAAATGAATCAAATGGGGTTGCAGGCTTTCGACAGCTTGAAAAAAGAAACTCCATTAAGTAAAGATCGCACCAAAAACCAGTTTGTGGAATGCGTCTCCAATGCCGTGACCAAAGTTGTTGGTGGTCAATGGGAAGTGGTGGTATTCGAGGATAAAACGCCCAATGCGTTTGCCTTACCCGGTGGCAAAATTGGCGTGCATACAGGAATTTTGCCATTCACCATAAACCAGAGCCAGTTAGCTGCGGTGATCGGTCATGAGATTGGCCATGTGTTAGCCCATCATGGTAATGAGCGGGCCTCGCAAAATCTGGCCATGCAGACCGGAATGCAGGTCGCCTCGGCGGCTGTTCCAGGATCACAAATGGGACAGCTTGCAGTTGCGGCATTGGGGATGGGTGCCAAGTTCGGTATTCTTCTGCCTTACAGCCGAACTCATGAAAGCGAAGCCGATCTGATGGGGCTTGAATATATGTCCGATGCCGGTTTTGATCCACGGGAAGCACCGAAACTATGGCAAAACATGGGCGCTGCCAGCAAAGGAGCTGCGCCACCTGAGTTTATGTCAACCCATCCATCCAATACAACACGGATTCGGGATTTGAATGCTTATCTGGATAAAGTGATGCCCAGATATGATAAAGCCAGGCAGAATGGTATCCGGCCAGATTGTGACCGTTTGCGTTAATTTGGTTTTCGCTGGTATTCAGTATGGTCGCCATAGTGTGTGATTGGTTTTGTAATGAATAGTCGTTTGCAGCTGCTCCACAGCTATCCATTTGAAAAACTGCGAGTGTTGCTCGGTGGTCAGAATCCGCTAACCGTTGAGGCTGGTTTGTCATTGGGAATTGGTGAACCGCAATACCCGCCGCCAATGTTTATCACAGATGCACTAACCACACATTTAAGCGGTGTCTGTAAATATCCACTGACCAAAGGCCTGCCTGAACTCAGGCAGGCAATTGCATCCTGGTTGTGTCAACGTTATCAGTTGCCAGTATCGACGTTTGAATCCGAACGTCATGTATTGCCGGTGAATGGCACTCGTGAAGCGTTGTTTGCGATTGCACAGGCAATTGTGGATAGCCAACAGAAGCCGCTGGTTTTGATGACCAATCCGTTTTATCAGATTTATGAGGGCGCTGCCCTGCTAAGCGGGGCGGAACCCTATTATCTGAATACAACCGAGGACAGCGATTACTTGCCGGATTTCCAGGCTGTCCCCGATACAACCTGGGAGCGCTGCCAGTTAATCTATATCTGCTCACCCAATAATCCGACCGGGCGAGCGATGCCAAGGCATTATCTGGAGCAGCTGTTGAATCTGGCTGACAGGTTTGATTTTGTTATCGCCTCGGATGAATGTTATTCGGAAATATATCAGGATGAGGACAATCCCCCTTCAGGTTTGCTGGAAGTAGCGGCTGATACTGGTAATGATGATTTCAGACATTGTCTGGTGTTTAACAGCTTGTCCAAGCGATCCAGTGTTCCAGGTCTGCGTTCCGGGTTTGTTGCCGGCAATGCCGAGTTGATTGATCAGTTTTATCGCTACCGGACCTATCATGGCTGCGCCATGCCGTTGCCGATTCAACATGCCAGCATTGCAGCGTGGCGGGATGAGCAACATGTCATTGACAATCGTGCGTTATACCGGCAAACGATCAACGATGTTTATGATGTACTGAATCCTGTATTATCGGTACGCAAACCGGATGGCGGGTTTTTCCTGTGGCCACAAACACCAGAAGACGATACTGAGTTTGCCCGGCGTCTGTTTGTCGAGCAAAACATTACGGTCTTGCCCGGCCAGTATTTATCACGATCATTTCAAGGTGTTGATCCGGGTCAGAACAGAGTACGCTTGGCTTTGGTGCATTCCCAAATTGAATGCCTTGCAGCGGCGCACAGCATACGAGATTTTTTAACCAACGAAAACTGAAAACACATGAATCAACTAGAATCAATCATTAACCAGGCATTTGAAAAAAGCTCAGAAATCAACCCCGGAAACGCAGATCCAGAATTGCGTGACGCTGTCGCAACAGCGTTGCAAATGCTTAACAATGGAGAAGCACGCGTCGCCGAGAAACAAAACGGTGAATGGATTGTTAATCAATGGCTGAAAAAAGCTGTGTTGCTGTCTTTCAGACTGAACAACAACAGAGTGATGGAAGGCGGCGCAACCCGTTATTATGACAAGGTTGAACCCAAGTTCGGATCGTATTCGCCAGCTGATTTTGATGCTGCTGGTGTGCGAGTTGTTCCTAATGCTATTGTTCGTTCCGGATCCTATATTGCGCCTGATTGTGTGTTAATGCCGAGTTATGTGAATATTGGCGCGTATGTTGACAGTGGTACCATGGTTGATACCTGGGCCACGGTTGGTTCCTGCGCGCAAATCGGTAAAAACGTGCATTTATCCGGTGGTGTTGGCATCGGAGGGGTACTGGAGCCGTTGCAGGCCGGACCAACGATAATCGAAGATAATTGTTTTGTCGGTGCCCGCTCGGAAATCGTCGAAGGCGTGATTATGGAAGAAGGCTCGGTGGTTTCCATGGGTGTGTATATCGGCAGAAGTACCAAAATTTACAACCGTATGACCGGAGAGATCACTTATGGTCGTATACCAGCCGGTTCAGTGGTTGTATCGGGTAATCTGCCATCCAGTGATGGCAGCCACAGCTTGTATTGTGCAGTGATCATCAAGCAGGTCGATGAGCGAACCCGCTCCAAAGTCGGTATTAACGAATTGTTACGTGATACGGATTAATTGAGTTGATTGTTGCCTTGTTTGCTTTAAATCGTTTTTTCAGGCTGGTGACATGACTGAATACTCCGATCCTGACAAAAACAGTCCCTTACAGCTTGCAATCGAACTGATAAAGCGTGAATCAGTAACGCCGGAAGATGCCGGCTGCATGGAATCCATCGTTCAGCATCTGCAACCATCAGGTTTTAAGCCGACCTGGCTGGATTTTGATGATACCCGTAACCTGTGGTTGAAATACGGTGATCAAAAGCCTGTATTTGCGTTTCTGGGGCATACTGATGTGGTGCCTACCGGTCCCCTTGATGATTGGCGCTTTGCTCCGTTTGAACCAACCATTCATGATGGTTATCTGTATGGTCGGGGCGCTGCAGATATGAAAAGCAGTATTGCTGCTTTTCAGTGGGCAGCACAGCAGTTTGTTGCTTCCTGCCCTGAGCCTAAAGGGTCGATAGCACTGTTTTTAACCAGTGACGAGGAAGGTATTGCAACCAATGGCATTGTTAAAGCCGTTGAGGCATTGACTCAACAAGGTGAAATCATGCAATGGTGTCTGGTCGGTGAACCGAGCAGTACCAGTGAGCTGGGTGATGTCATCAAAGTTGGTCGACGTGGTTCCTTGTGCGCGAGCATGACTGTGAAGGGTATTCAGGGTCATGTCGCTTATCCGCATCTGGCGCAAAACCCGATTCATCTTCTGGCGCCAGCGCTGGCTGACCTGGCTGCCGAACAATGGGATAACGGCAACGAGTATTTTCCTCCGACCAGTTTGCAAGTGTCCAATATCAATTCTGGAACCGGCGCTGAAAATGTTATTCCGGGGCAGGTTGATGTCTTGTTTAATCTTCGATTCTCGACCGAGTTGACGCCGGATGATATCAAGCAACGGGTACACGCCAATTTTGACAGGCATCAGCTTGATTATACAATTCACTGGCGCTTGTCCGGGAATCCGTTTCTGACTAACGGTGGTGAGCTTGTTGGCGCGACACAGTCAGCATTGCAGGCAGTTGCTGCCCGGAGCCCGAAACTGTCTACCGCTGGGGGTACGTCTGACGGACGGTTCATTGCTCCTCTCGGTGTGCAGGTGATCGAGCTTGGGCCTTTAAATGAAACGATTCACAAGGTCAATGAATGTGTCCGCGTTGATGATATTGAGTTGCTGGCAAAAGTCTACCTAAGAATTTTGCAGGAACTGTTGGGGTAATGTCCTGACTCAGCTTGAGAGAAACAGGGTATTTTCAATACAGTTCAACACTCAACGGTGACTTCGTAGCCACCGAACTTGCGGATATTAATCACACCTGTGTCAAACAACAGGTATTGACCTTTGATACCCATCAAACGGCCGCTGACATTCGGAGTTTTATCAAAATTCAGGGATTTACACTTCTTGGGGTGTTCGATAATTGGATATAGAATATCGATACTCTGTTTGCTGAGTGGTTCCCATGACTGTTCGCCAAACCGTTCTCCAATGCCGTCAAGTGTTGACTGTGTGTCAGTCAGCAAATCATCCCGTCGTGCATGCAAGTCCATTGCAGTGGTATCGCCTTTGAGCATTTTTTGCCAGCTGGTCCTGTCGCTGACCTGGTTTTTCAGCTCATTTTCAATGAGTCCGACATGAAAACGTGACGCTGCTTCAATAATCGGTAGTGCCTGTATCGCGCCCTGATCGATCCAGCGCGTTGGCAACTGAGATTTGCGGGTAATGCCCACTTTAAGCCCCGAAGTATTGGCCAGATAGACAATGTGTGGTTGCATGCAGTGACCAAGCGCCCATTCCGGCTCCCGGCACGTACCCTGGTCGTAATGACAAGTCTCCGGTTTCATGATGCACATATCGCATTGAGCCAGAGTCGAGAAGCAGGGGTAACAATAGCCCTGGTTGAAGCTCTTACTGGTTTTTCTGCCACAATTGACACAGTGAATATTGCCGGTGAAGGTTAAGTTTATCTGTTCGCCAAGCAACGCATTCAGAGCTATATGCTGATCACTGACCGGCAACTGATATTCGACTATATCACCAAGTATGCTGCGCATTTTGGATAAATTACCCTGGGTTGGTGTATGCTGGTTCATAGTTCTGTTTCAGTCTTTTTCAATGTATATCCATCGGTATTTCGCTGTACCCAGCGCACGGAGCTGGAATCGGCAACAGTTTCCTTTTTCCAGAATGGCGCAGAGCTTTTCAGTTGTTCCATAATAAACCGGTTACTGTCATATGCATCACCTCGATGTATGGCCCAGGTTGCTACCAGTACAATCGCATCAGAGGGATAGATATACCCGACCCTGTGAATGAGCAGAATATCCTCGATCTGCCATTGTTCACATGCCTGATCGACAATGATGTGTAACTGGTTTTCAGTCATATTCGGATAATGCTCAAGAAACATGCTGGAGACTGAAGTGTCTTCATTGAAATCCCGCATTGTTCCGACAAACACTGCTGTCGCGCCACAATGATTCTGTTGTCGCAGTCGCGTTTGATGATGTTGTGATACTTCCACCCAGGGATCAAAACGATCTTCAATCAAACAAATGGTCATTATCAACCTCCTGTGACTGGTGGGAAAAAAGCCACTTCATCACCATCCCTAACAGTGGCTTGAGCCTGGGCATAGTTAAGATTGACGGCGATGAGTACATGGTCTGGTAATGGAGTATCAGGATTTGCTTGGTCCCAGACATCACTGACTGTTTTAATATGGTCAGCTTCAATGGTTAACTGTTCAACGCCCAGTTGCTCACGTAAACTGGCAAAATAGCGGATTGTAATAGCCATTAGGGGTTAACAAAGTCGGTTTTTTGTATTCATATTGTCACTATACAACATCTCACTGAGCTGAGTTAAGCAACGGTATCATCAATTGAATGAGGAATTATGGCAACTCTACCAAAACACAGTCTTTGTGTTAAACAACAGTCTTGTAAAGTGTGGTGAATGGCAATCCGGGAACTGGGCAGTGATCTCCGTGCGTAATCCCCGTGGTGAGATTATTCAAGCAGAATTAAACCGGGTCAATGAAGCGTCGTGTCGACGTCAGTTAAATCACAAGGGATTGGAGTATTTCAGAATTTACGGGTGTTCCCCGACACTGGATTTTATTGAACCCAGTTACTGCATCAAAGTACCCAGCAAGACATTTGCCCGGGGATTTGCCGACCAATACCGGCAAAACGCTATATTCTGGATTGAAGCAGATCAATTATGGCTGGTTCCGATAGAAGTTAGTCCGTTTCAAGACGCTCATCTTGGCTGTTTTTCCAAGCGAATTCTGGGGATTGATATTGACCAGTTCAAATCTCGATACCGCGTTTGAACTGAAACGATTCGAGTCTGAATCCGATTTAACCTGCTCAGGCTTATTGCTATGCAGAGTACACCTCGGATAACTATAGATCCGTGTTGACGCATTCCAGCTTAGGATATCTTCGATTGAGAATACTCTTGATTGTTCAGCATGGTTAACGTATTTTGACCGATTAAACCTCTTTTCACATTGCATGTGAGGTGCTAGAATCGACTCAGATACTGATTATCGGCGTTTCAGCGTTCAGTTTGATCAATCAATTGATTGCTTAGTGAACAGGGACGTCCAGCCAATTTCTTTTTAATTTTATGACGGAGTTACACGTGAGTACTAACACACAGCCGGTCTCTGATGATGAATTTGAACAAACTGTTCTGAAATCTGACAAGCCAGTTCTGGTTGATTACTGGGCGGAATGGTGCGGTCCCTGTAAAATGATTGCACCGATTCTCAGTGAAATCGCTGATGAATATGAAGATCAAATCACGGTTCTGAAAATGAATATCGATGAGAACGATAATACCCCGCAACAATATGGGGTACGTGGTATTCCGACATTAATGCTGTTTAAAGACGGAGAGGTAGAGGCAACCAAGGTCGGAGCATTGACAAAGGGTCAACTAAAAGAGTTTTTGGACGCAAATCTATAAATTTTTACCCGGTTCGTTCAAAGTGTCTGGACGAACCGGGCTGACTGTGCTAACTTTAAACCTGCTCAATAATAAAAAAGTACTGTTCCAGGTACTTGTCAATTCCAGATCGAACCCCTTTTCCGCAGTTAAGTTTTAATTCAATTTATCTTTCTTCTTTTCTTTCCTTATCGGACTTTAAAAACGATTTTATCGTTTTCATCCAGCAAACCACAATTTTTCTATGAATCTAACTGACCTTAAACGTAAACCCGTATCCGAACTCACTGAACTTGCTGAATCGCTCGGTATTGACAATATATCGAGAGCCCGTAAACAGGACTTGATTTTCAGTCTGCTGAAAAAGCATGCCAAGAGCGGCGAAGGGATTTATGGTAACGGTGTTCTGGAAATATTGCAGGACGGGTTTGGCTTTTTAAGATCACCTGACAGTTCGTTTCTGGCCGGGCCGGATGACATTTATGTTTCACCCAGTCAGATCAGGCGTTTTGCCTTGCGTACCGGGGACACTATTTCCGGCAAGATTCGTCCACCCAAGGACAGTGAGCGTTATTTTGCCATGCTCAAGGTTGAACAGATCAACTTTGAGCCACCGGAAAACGCCAAGCATAAAATTCTGTTTTCCAATCTCACACCGTTATTTCCCACCAAGCGAATCGATCTTGAGCGAGGGAATGGAACAACAGAAGACTTGACTTCACGTGTCATTGACCTGGTGGCGCCGATTGGTAAAGGCCAGCGTGGATTGATTGTATCGCCACCCAAAGCCGGTAAAACCATGATTCTGCAGAATTTGGCGCAGTCGATTGCAGAAAACAATCCGGAAGTGCATTTAATTGTATTGCTGATTGACGAACGCCCGGAAGAAGTGACGGAGATGCAGCGCTCAGTTAAAGGTGAAGTGGTGTCGAGTACGTTTGATGAACCGGCTTCACGCCATGTTCAAGTTGCTGAGATGGTTATCGAGAAAGCCAAGCGCTTGGTTGAGCACAGGCACGATGTTGTGATTTTACTGGATTCCATCACCCGTTTGGCGCGCGCTTATAACACAGTGATTCCGTCATCCGGTAAATTGTTGACTGGTGGTGTAGATGCCAATGCTCTGGAACGGCCCAAGCGGTTTTTCGGCGCGGCAAGAAATGTCGAGGAGGGCGGTAGTCTCACCATTATCGCTACAGCGCTGGTAGATACCGGGTCGCGCATGGATGAAGTGATTTTTGAGGAATTCAAGGGTACCGGCAACATGGAATTGCACCTGGAGCGTAAAATTGCCGAAAAACGGGTGTATCCGGCAATCAATGTCAGCCGTTCCAGTACCCGCCGAGAAGATTATCTGATGGACCCGGATGATTTGCAAAAATGCTGGATCTTGCGCAAGATTCTGCATTCCATGGACGATATGGCCGCAATTGAATTTTTGCTCGGTAAACTCAAGGATACTAAAACCAATGCCGAGTTTTTTGAATCAATGAAAGGTTAAGCTATCCTTAAAACACACTCCACCCAAATGACTTGATCAATTTCAAGTGTCCTTTTCAGTGTTTGTGCCTGATTACAGAAACAAAACATTCTCTCAAAAACAGAAGCTTTTAACTCGATGACTGTTTTGTGGAATCGCCATCTAATCGTTGCGGCATTGTCATTAAATCAATTAATTCCATTCAAATTTGTATCCCGGTAAGAAACCGAAACCTTGTTGATCATCTGCTGGCTCGAGCGCGGAAAAAGCACAATGGTTTCCTGTTTGTTGTCAGTGTCTGATTTGATAACGAACCCTTTGGAAAATTCCTGAATAGAACCCAATCGCAACAATAATTGGTAATGTGCCTGATTATCGTTGTGTTTGAAGCGCGCCAGACAGATATTCAAATTGCATTTTAATTCATCAATGCTGGTTGTCTCAAGCCCACCTTGATTCAATGCATGTTGTATATTTAGAGTGCTGACCGGAATCCACCCGCCAGGTTCTTCAACTGACTGAACAGCTTCGTGAGTGGCTAAAATCGTTGTTTCAGAGTCGTTATCCTGATTCAGTTGTTGCTGGACTGGAATCGCATCGAGTTCAGGTGAACGAATCAAGGAATGCTCAACTGCCTCATCGGATTCAGTGTCAGAAATTTTTGAAATCTGATTCTTAAGCTCCTCGATTTCCCGTTGCGCTTCCTGTAATTCAAGCGTATTTTGGCCCGGCACAGTGTATTCTGAAGACGCAAAGTCATCATTAAACAGTTCGCTGACGATCACCCCGAACCAGTATCCGATGCCGAGTGATGTCGCAATGATTAAAGTTGTTATTAATTTAATTTTAGTTGAATAGTTCAAGCGTAAACCTCTGCTTTAAACAAATTGATCGTGGTCTCTAACCTGAAAAAACGAACATTTTGCAATTTTTTAACGGTCATTCACCATGACTTTTGTTGAGCATGTTGATCTTTTGACACCCGAAATCAGTTCGAGCGCCCTGGCAAACCCTTTGCTAATATAGATCTCTCAGTAAATTATACCTGGTATCGTCTGCTCTAGGATCTCAGACAAATGAACAGACGATTATTAATGGAAGCGCAAGACAGTGATAGAATCTGGACTGTGAATTTAAACAATTTCTAACATTTGTCATCCGCCCCGCAATGACTTGTGTTATCAGGTATGATTCTGGCGATGACATAAGTCAGTTTTAGTGTGTACGCGTAATCATTTGTGAGTACAATCAAAGATCATGAGTAAGCGCTGAACAACACAGACCAAATAATAAGATGGAGAGAACATGAACCAGGCCGTCATCAGTGAATCAGTTCAAAATTATTATGGGGAAGTGCTGAAATCCAGCAAGGATTTGAAAACCAGTGCTTGTTGTACTCTCGATGCAATGCCAGTGCATTTGAGACCGTTATTGACAGATATTCACCCAGAAGTAAGCGAACGATTTTACGGGTGTGGCTCACCGTTACCCTCGGTTTTGCAAGGTTGTACAGTGCTGGATGTCGGTTGCGGGTCAGGACGGGATTGTTATTTACTGTCGCGGCTGGTCGGTGAATCGGGTCAGGTCATCGGTGTTGATATGACTGATGAACAACTGGATGTCGCCAGGCGCTATCAGACCTGGCATTGCGATCGTTACGGGTATGCAAATTCAAACGTCAAGTTTGTTCAAGGTTATATCGAGGATCTCAACACAGCAGGGATTGCAGATAACAGCGTCGATGTAGTTGTCTCGAATTGCGTGGTCAATTTATCGCCTGACAAGCACAGCGTGTTATCTGAGATTTTTCGGGTTCTAAAGCCGGGTGGTGAATTATATTTTTCTGATGTCTATGCTGATCGCAGGATTCCGGAGTCATTGAAATTCGAGCCAGTGCTGCTCGGTGAGTGTTTGAGTGGTGCTTTATACTGGGAAGATTTTCGTCGCATCATGGAATCACTGGGTTGCCCGGATATTAGAATTGTGAAGGAAAATCCGATTACACTGGATGACCCTGAAGTCGCTGCCAAAATCGGCATGGTTGGATTTCGCTCAGTAACAGTCAGAGCATTCAAACTTGATCTTGAAGATCGCTGCGAAGACTTCGGGCAACTGGCGACTTACAAAGGCACAATTACAGAGTATCCCCATGCTTTCGACCTGGATGATCATCACCATCTGGAAACCGGAAAACCTCTGCGTGTCTGCGGAAATTCTTTTGATATGCTGGCGTTGACACGATTTTCCGATCATTTTGAGCTGATCGGCGACAAATCGACTCATTTTGGACTGTTTGACTGCGCACCACCTAATAAAAGCATTTCAAATGATTCAGGGTTGGCGTGTTGCTGATATCAGATAATGCAATTATCCAATTTAAGTATCATTATTCCGGTAGCCACTCACGACAATACCTGGAAAGTGCTGCTGAACGAACTTGAGTTATTTGGTCTGGAACCGGAGATTATTATCGTTGGCAGTGAAACAGCGCCACAAGAGACTGTTTTACCTTCCAATGTCCGCTGGGAGATCAGTAAGCCAGGCCGCGCCATTCAAATGAATACAGGTGCCAGACTGGCGAAAGGCCAGGTATTCTGGTTTGTTCATTCCGATACTGTACTCAGCAGGGACAGTGTGGAATCAATAGCTTGTTATCTCAATCACCATCGATCTGGATTGGCTTACTTCAAATTACGTTTCGCACAAGATGGACCGTTGCTGACCCGACTTAATGCCGGTATGGCGAATCTCCGTTCCCGCATCTTTAAGCTACCGTTTGGTGATCAGGGATTTGTCATAGATACAATGGTTTTTAAACAGCTTAAAGGGTTTGATGACACCTTGCCAATCGGCGAGGATCTTGATTTTATTGTGCGTTTGCATGCCGCAGAATTTGAGTGCAGGCAATTACCAGGTTACCTGACGACCAGCGCCAGACGTTACCGGCAACAAGGCTGGCTTAAAACAACACTAAGACATGTCTGGTTGACCTGTAAGTTAACATTTGAAGCACGACAACGACTGGTAATCTCATGAAACAAGGCGCGCTTGCCATTTTCGTGAAAACACCGGGCTTTTCACCGGTAAAAACACGATTAGCCAATGACCTTGGGCAATCCAGTGCCGAGACTTTCCATATAAAAGCGTCCAGGGCAGTTGCAGCAATTGCCAGAGGAGCCGGGAAGACCAGGCAGCTACAGTGTTATTTCGCTGTTGCCGAACAAGCCGCACTGGATCATCCCTGTTGGCGAGAGTTTCCAAAGCTCTGGCAAGGCAGCGGGGGTCTTGGTGAGCGCATGGAACACATTTACCGGAACTTGCTGAAAGAGCATGCTTATGTATTACTGATTGGCGCTGACAGTCCGCAGTTGACAGTTAATCACTTAACTGCAGCTTGTAAAACGATGAATCTGGCCAATAGTAACCACATGGTTTTCGGGCCAAGCATCGATGGGGGCTTCTGGTTATTCGGTGGAAATTGCGCTATCCCGCTTCAACACTGGACATCTGTGGAATACAGCCAGCCTGATACCGGAACCAGTTTTTATCAGACAATGTCAACCATTGGCCCGGTTAAAACCCTTCAAACCATTCAGGACACAGATACAATCGAAGACTTGCCTGGAATACTGCAGGTTTTACAAAGTCTGGATGAGCCGTTACCGGAGCAACAGCAGTTGATACAATTTCTGGAACAACTGACCGAACAAACACCATGTTTGGGGTAAAACGCCATGCGAGATGTCAAACCCTTTTTGTTGAAAACTGATTTTCCCGCAATTCAGCGAGGGCAACTGTCCACACTGCAATTGAATCTGGGCTATTTATGCAATATCAGTTGTTCACACTGCCATGTTAACGCAGGGCCGCAACGCACCGAATTGATGAGCCGGGACACCATGCAAACGGCTCTGCGATTTGC
This sequence comes from Gammaproteobacteria bacterium, assembly GCA_022600935.1. Classification (GTDB taxonomy): domain Bacteria; phylum Pseudomonadota; class Gammaproteobacteria; order Methylococcales; family DRLZ01; genus DRLZ01. The sequence goes on along the minus strand of JAHZJL010000089.1, from coordinate 6,457 downwards.
TAAAAAACATCACATCCACCAACTGGATCTGACCGGCGGCTCACCGGAAATGAATCCCCATTTCAAATGGCTGGTCACGCAAGCCAGACAGGCAGGGCTTCACGTTATGGATCGCTGTAATCCGACCATTCTGGTAGAACCGGGTTATGAAGATGTTGCTGAATTTCTGGCTCAACAACAGGTTGAAGTGATTGCCTCATTACCCTGTTATCTGGAAGACAATGTCGATGCCCAGCGCGGCAAAGGCGTGTTCAATGCCTCGATCAACGCTTTGAAACTGCTCAATCAGCTGGGTTACGGAACAACTGACAGCGATTTGATATTGAATCTGGTGTATAACCCGATTGGTCCGTTCTTGCCACCGGAACAGACTCAGCTTGAAAACGCGTATCGAGAATTTTTACGGGATCAGTTCGATATTCAATTCAACCAGTTATTCACCATCACAAACATGCCGATACAACGTTTTGGTGCGGTATTGTTGGCGCAAGGCCAATTCCACGACTATATGGATCAACTCAAACAGGCTTACCAGGCAGACAATCTGCATCAGGTCATGTGTAAAACCCTGATCAGTGTCGACTGGCAAGGTTATGTCTACGATTGCGATTTCAATCAAATGCTGGAATTGCCCATGAATAACAAAACAACGCACATAAACGAATTGCTGGAAGACTTTCCGGACTCAATGCCTATCGTTGTTGGCGAACATTGCTACGGCTGCACGGCAGGCCAGGGTTCCAGTTGTTGTGGGGCGTTAAACTAAAACAGAATCTGCTGGGTGTGTATTAAAACTGGGTGCCAATTAAAATAGTTTCAAGCCATTCAGTTCACAATTTGCCAGAATAGTGTTGATAGGGTCTCATTGCAACTGGCATCCGATACGAAAAGTATTGCCATCAAGGTCTTTGACCAGCATTTCACGCATACCCCAGGAATAGTCCTGTGGTTCCTCGACAATATTTGCTGATGCGTTTTTGTATTCGATAAACACCTGATGCAATTCATCTAAGGAACAAACGTTAAGACATACCCACGCACCAGGGCTCCCTTGCCCGTTTTCACACAGGAAGATGCTGCTTTCCCCGCGACAAACACAGGCAAAAGTCGGGTGATCGGCCTCATTAAATTCGCCATGTTCTGACCATTTCCAGGACACGTCAAAACCAAGCACGTGTTCATAATGTTCAAGACTTTTCGGTAAATCGTTGACACACAACACAGGTGTTAGCCATGAAAATCCGGGTTTGTTCATATTCGTTCCCTTCCAAACATTGTGTTTGTCGACTGATCGTAACGTTCTGGTCATCGAACGAAGTAGTCAATGACAACATTCGACTATACGGTTGTTAATTCTGTTGTTTCAAGCATGACATTTCGATTTTTCGGAAATAAAATCGGAAATAAAAGTTACTTGAATTGAATACCTTAACAGGTTTTACAAATTATTATGAAACAGAGCAAGCTTGAACCTTTGCGGATTTGTATAATCAAACCTGTTTCTTGTGGTCAGGGATGGCTCACTTTAATTTCAACCAACACACTATTTGAATAATGAAAAAACTTTTTGCAATTCTGACACTTTGTTTTTCTTTAATGATTGTTCCGCTGACTGAGGCAAGAGCGGAAGGTGCCGCTGATATCGGTTACGCAGTTGGATCAGGTTTTGGTACCTTGATGTATACACCACTCAAACTGGCCAGTGCTGTTTTTATGGGAGTGACTGGCGGTATTTCATTGATGGGAACCGTTCTTGCGGGAGCAGAGCAGCATTCAATTGACTTCGTTAAACTGGGAATGAGTGGCGACTGGTGGGTTGCCCCTGACCATTTAAGCGGAGACAGGCAGTTTCACTTTATGGAATCACCTTAATCGTTTAGAGTTTACGGCTCTGAATTTGTTTAAATTTCCAGGTTTATGGCAGTAGATTAGACATCAACATCAGGATTGAACGACAAGCTTGAAAAGCCCGGTTATGCCGGGCTTTTTTTTGGATTTAATAGAGCCAATCAATTTGTAGTGACATGAAACACGTCATCGGCAATCTCATTACCAATCACAGTATTGCGCCTGATGATATCCGACAATCTTGTATTACGAATGGCATCAAGCTGCTGTGGATTTAAAACCCGTAGATACCAGAATCGATCACCATCTCTCAGTGCTTCAAATTGTTGTTTCAGGATTGCGCCAACCAATTCCCCGACCAATGCTCCAGGCATCGGATCTTCTGCCAATCCGCCAACCCAGACATCAATATCATCGATGTCTGGGTAAACCGAAGCCAGTGCATTTTGTGTGTCCGGATCACTGGATATATCGGAGAATTGCAGTGCCGGTTGCAGACCAAATGCCTCTCTTACTGTATTATAAGCTGGCAATCCATGATCACGGCCACGTTGAATATTCAATGCGGCAAGATCAAAACCACCGGCTCCCGGAGGGCCAAACAGAAAATTACGGACATCGTCAATGATATGATTGTCGACAGCCTGGCTGACCTGATTGGCCAGGCCACGCATGATGGGCGCAATTCCGCCTTCCTCAATTAACCGTTGTGGAGCAAAAAATGCGTCACGCAGAGCAAGATGACCGGCAGGAATTGGATTGCCTTGTGCATTCAGTCTTAACAGTGCAGGACTTAAAGCGCTATGACCGTAACGAAATGCTGCTGAAGAAAAGACATTGGCGATGGTGGCATTGATCTCTGGCTGATAGCCCTGATATTGGCTGAGATATCCCCGTCCCAGTAACGCCGGAAGATATTCTCGATAAGTGATGACCTGAATTTCTGCATTAACCATCTGGCGAGCACGCTGATAGATGTCTTCCCCATTGAGCTGTGGATTGGCAGTCCTGATACGATCTGCATGCCAGTTATGTTCACGCACAAACAAGGTATGCATTGCGGTTAACCCTACTTGCTCATTGGCACGGACATCACCAGCCAGAAACAAACCTGCCGAGTCTCCGCCCGCATTGGAAAATCCATCAACATTAAATGGTAACAGATTGCCTGCGCTGGTTTTCATGCGGCCTGTTCCATCGAGTGTTCGCAAGGCACTGGCTCGTGCAGAATCAGAACCATAGACATTGGATGCGTCGATCCAGCTGCTGATTTCATTGATCTGTTGACGTGGATTGTCTGTACTGGTTCCGGTCGACAGATCATATATCGAGCGATTGAATGCAATCACCGCAGAACCAGAGTTATTCGGATCAAACCAGGGGTCGCCTGCCGGTACATCAATATTGGCCACTTGTGGCGGATCGATACCATCTGTCAGATCAATATCATGATCGAGAAACTGTCCCCACTGCCAAATAAAATCGCTGGCGCCTTCCGGGTTTGGGATAGAGCCGGCCTGAGTCAATACTGTATTACTGATCAATCGAGCGCTGACCCTGTTTTGACCTGATAAAGTTTGAATACCATCTCCATAATCAGCACTGATGAACCGTTGCAGCTGGCTATGCGCTTTACCCATATCAGGATCAGACAGATTGTTTTGGCTGCCGTCAATACTGCGAAAATCGGCTGCGGTTGGTGGTTGATTATTTCCGCCCTGGCGAGGCTCACGGTCGATTCGTCTGGCAGGAGAAACTCCCGGCGTCCGGGTAGTCCGGTCTGCTTCATCAAGAACACGATTTGGATCATTTGATTGTGGGCCGGACGGCCTGTTTTGCATGGCAAATGTCAGACAGCTATGACTGACCACTAGAGCAATTAAATATCGATTCAAGTTTAGGTATTTCAATTGCATGGCGACCTCCTTTGAGTCTGTATGCATACTTGTCAAATCAAATAAATGACTTGCACTGGGTAATCAGTGTCGAACGATATGGATACGTGCCATTCGTCTGACAAATCTGTAAATCGTCAAGCTAACAAAACCTGTTTAATGTGTTTTGAATGATTGAAAGCTTAAGCGTTAAATGTGCAGGAAAAGTGCAAGAATGATGCAAACAATAAGACAATCAATATTCATATTGTCAGGTGTGGTGGTGACTGGACTCTCAAGACTGTTATCGATAAGTTCCCAGGCAAATGTGAAAGAAATGTGGAATCTCGGAATAACACTGGATGTTGGAGCTAATCCGGTTTAGTTTTATAACCATGTCGATTCAAAAAAAATTTTTTCTTGTTTTGCTGCTGGTTACCCTGTTTTTGGTTTCGGCCATGTATGTGTTTGTTAATTGGAGCATGGACAAAGGGCTGCTCGATTATGTCAATTATCGAGAATTGTCCGAACAGAAAAATCTTGCCGAGCAACTGGCAATGCTCTATGTTCGTGATGGAAGATGGGATTTTTTACAAGATAACTATCCACTATGGGATCGAATACTTCGGACACAAAAGCGCAATGTCCGAGGTGTTGATACAGACAACCCGCTTCCACTCAATCCCCAGCGTCAACATCAGCGCCATCCTCCCAGGCCACCAGGGGCAGACAGACATCGGGCTCCCCCTCCACCACATCGTCGTCATCCCGGATTGCATCCAGTTGCTATGGGTTTTGCTCTGGTCGATACAAAGCGATTACCGATTGTCGGCATGTTGCCCGTAGATATCCAGATTCGGGAAATACCAGTCATCGTCTCTGATCAGACAGTGGGCTGGTTATTGGCACAACGCAGAGAACAACTGACAGATCAGTTCGATCTGAAATGGATTGCCCGTCAGCGAGACATGGTATTGATTGCGGCAGGGGTCTTGATAGCTGTTGTCACTTTGCTGGCCTGGTTGATGGCCCGGCATATCCTGTTGCCGTTAAAGCAGTTGGCATCAGCCACATCGTTGCTCACCCAGGGGCATTACACACTGAAACTTGCCGGTCGACGCCAAGATGAGCTGGGGCAATTACAGCGTGATTTCAATGAACTGGCGAATTCGCTGAAGGCGAATGAGACTGCGCGAAAACGTTGGCTGGCTGATATTTCCCATGAATTACGTACCCCGTTATCTGTTATTCGCGCTGAAATCGAAGCCATGCAAGATGGTATCAGGGAAATGGACGCCAAAGCTTTGCAATCAATGGCTGAAGAACATCTGCGAATCAGCAAACTGGTCGATGATTTACACGAACTGAGCAATGCTGAGCTGGGTGCATTACGCTATCGCAAGCAGTGGATCGACCTGACAGCATTGCTTAATAAAGCACTGGCTCGCCATACCGTTGCAATCAATCATGCGAATCTGCAACTTAGTATGGATATTCCTGATCGCAGTAGTCTGGTTTATATCGATGAAGATCGTTTCAACCAGGTTTTTGATAATCTGATCTCAAACAGTCTTAAATACACTGATCCAGGAGGACAGTTACACGTTAGTCTGAAAGAGGCTGGCAATCAAATCAAAATCCGATTTGAAGACAGCGAACCAGTGGTTTCAGATCAGGACTTGCCGCATTTATGCGATTATCTGTACCGGGTTGATGACTCCAGAAGCCGCGATACCGGTGGTTCCGGGCTGGGCTTGTCAATTTGCCAGCGCATTATCGAAGCACATCAAGGCAAACTATCCCTGTCGGCATCAAGTCTCGGTGGGCTATGTGTCGACATCGTGATCGAAAAAGAGAATAACTGATGATATTGATTGTTGAAGATGAACTGAAACTGGCTGAATTACTGGCAGACTACCTGCATGCAAGCAGCTATCAAACAACACTTATCAGTAACGGGCTAGAGGTAATACCGGCATTTGAACGCTACAAACCGGAGTTAATCCTCTTGGACATCATGCTCCCCGGAAAAGACGGCATCAGTTTATGTCATGAAATCAGAGCACAATCAGACGTACCAATCATCATGATCACAGCCAGAGTCGATGAAATCGACCGGGTACTCGGTCTTGAACTGGGCGCTGATGATTATATCTGCAAACCCTACAGCATGAGTGAAACCGTTGCTCGGGTCAAAGCAGTGTTGCGCCGCTATCGGCATCTGACTAATGATATTCACAAAGATGGAGGCTTGATACTGGAACAATCTTCATTGACAGCAACATTAGACGGCAAATCTCTGGATTTAACCGCAGTCGAATTCCAGCTCCTGACAATTCTTAGCAACGAACCAAGAAGAATCTTCACCCGCACACAGTTAATGGAGAAAATTTATAACGACTACCGCATTGTCAGCGAACGTACCATAGACAGCCACATAAAAAAACTGCGAAAGAAAATTGCAGTATGCTGTGATGATAAACAATTAATTCATTCTGTATATGGAGTAGGGTATCGATATGAGTGTTGTGATTGATTGATGGTGGGTTTGTGTCCAATCGGAAGTTTTCAGTCTGGGTGAACCCAATCTAACTTGTTGACATATTTAGTTGTAACGCTTAGGAACAGAGAAATAATAACTTCAATAACTTACGATAATCAGTTAAAGTAAATGAATCAAAATTTCTTACAACTTACTCATCAATAGTTGGAAAATGATTGCAATCTCTCCCTAT